>NC_015422.1:1200000-1500000 GCF_000204645.1 Alicycliphilus denitrificans K601
CAGTTCGATGATGGCTTGCGGCGTGTGTGCCGGTGCCAGCAGGCCGTACCAGGAGGCCGCCTGCATCTCGGGCAGTCCGGATTCGGCAAAGGTGGGCACTTGCGGCGCGGCCTGCGAGCGACTGTCGCCGGTGATGGCGATCCCCTTGAGCTTGCCGGCGCGGAACAGGGGCGCCGAGGTGGCGATGCCGTCGAAGTACAGCTGCACGTGGCCGGCCATCAGGTCGTTCAGCGCGGGGCCTGCGCCCTTGTAGGGAATCATGTTCAGCTTCACGCCGGCCAGACTGTTGAACATTTCACCCACCAAGTGGGTGGAACTGCCGGTGCCCAGCGTTGCCAGGTTCAGGGTGCCGGGCTTGGCTTTCTCCATGGCGATCAGTTCGCGCAGCGTGTTGGCCGGCACGGAAGGGTGCGCGCTGAGCACAAAGGGCGTCAGCCCGGTGAGCGCCACTGGAACGAAATCGGAGGGTTTGTAGGGCAGCTTCTTGAACAGGAAGGGATTGGTGGAAATCGTCGTGGTGACTGCCATCAGCAGGGTGTAGCCGTCCGGGGCTGACCTGGCCACCGCTTCGGCGCCGATGATGGTCGAGCCGCCGGCCTTGTTGTCTACCACCACCGGCTGCCCCAGCTTGACGGACATCTTCTGCGCAACCAGGCGCGACACGATGTCGGTGAAGCCGCCCGCGGCATAGGGCACGACGATGCGGATGGGTCTGCTGGGGTAGGTATCCGCCCTGGCCGTGGTGGCTGCCCAGGGCGCCGCCGCCGCGGCCAGGGTCATGAGGGTGTGGCGTCGCGTAACGTTGTTGAGGTGATCTCGCATGGTGTCTCCTGGGTCGTTTTGTGTGCCCGGTCGCAGCTGGATTCGCGGCATAGGTGTGAATTTGGAATTGGTTCCAATTTTTTACCAGATGGGGAATGCTGTCAAATCGCGTCTTCTCGTCCCAGTAGCGTAGGCGTTGCGCGCACCGCGTCCAGAAACGCGTACAGGGGGTCCTTTGGCAAGCGGCCGCCATTGGGCCGGCGTTTGCCGAACAGGTCCGCGTCCTCGCGCGCCAGTTCGGGTCGGATCCTCTCTTCGATCCAGTCGTAGACCACCAGACGGTTCGCCACACGCCACTGGCCCTGGCGCTTCTCGAAGCGGTCAAGGTAGCGCCCGCACAGGAAAGTCTCGCGCGTCGGCATCGCGGCGCTGGCTTGCAGTGCGAGGAAGCTGCTTTCCACTGCAGCGACGTCCCCGTGCAGTTCGATCAGGATATTGGAGATCTGGTGCACGCCGCGGCCGCCGCTGCGCAGGCGCGGCAGCGCCTGCGCGAAGAAGCCTTCCGCGTCCCCTGCGTAGGCGCCATGGCGGTCGTGGGCGTCGGGCCAGTAGGCCGAGCGCAGCACCGCCTCGTCGGCGCGGTCTATGCCTCGGCAGTAGCGGTACAGGCAGTCGCGGATGGCTTCCTTGTCCATCAGATCCTGCAGCATGGCTTGACAGTTGCGTTCCATGAAAAGAGAATATATTCATAAAACGGAACTGTGTCCACTCAGTGGACCTATTTTCACCAACCGAGGCACCCCATGATTCTTGACTACTCGCGCTACCAGTACCTGTCGATTCAGTGTGACAACGGCATTGCCACCCTTATGCTGAACCAGCCCGACAACCGCAACGCCATCCACGCCGAGATGCACGCGGAACTGGAGCACGTATGGTTGGATCTGCAGGCCGACCCGCAAGTGAACGTGATCGTGCTGACCGGCGCGGGCAAGATTTTTTCCGCGGGCGGCGACATCAAGCGCATGATCAACCGCTTCGGCACGGACGAAGGCTGGCAGACGTCGCTGGCCATCCCGGCGTCCACCAAGCGGCTGTTCCAGGGCATTCTGGAGGTGGAAAAACCGATCGTCGCCGCCATCAACGGCGACGCCGTGGGGCTGGGTGCTACGTTGGCGCTGTTCTGCGATGCCACGGTGATCGCGGAGGGCGCCAAGTTCGGCGATTCGCACGTCAAGGTGGGCTTGGTCGCGGGCGACGGCGGTGCGGTGATCTGGCCCATCCTGGTGGGCCCGAACCGTGCCAAGGAGTTCCTCATGCGCGGCAAACTGATGAGCGGCAAGGACGCTCATGCCATGGGCCTCGTCAACCATGTTGCGCCCGCGGAGCAGGTGCTGGAATCGGCGATGCAGATCGCGCGCGAGCTCAATGCGTTGCCGCCGCTGGCTGTGCGCTGGACCAAGCTGTCGGTCAACAAGTGGATCAAGCAGCAGTTGAACCTGATCCTGGACGCATCCATCGCCTACGAGATGCTGTCCATCAATTCGCAGGATCACCACGAGGCTGCCAAAGCTTTTCTGGAAAAGCGGGCGCCGGTATTCAAGGGCAACTGAGCACAGCGATGGCAGACCAAGCACCCCAAACGGACTGGAACCATCTGGACGACGAGGAATTCCGTCGCGTCGCCGCGGAGTTCTTCGCAACCCACGTTCCGCGGCACCTGCGGTTTCTCAGTCGCCGCCCGCGCTGGTCGGAGGTGAAAGAGTGGTACCTCACCCTGTCTGCCCGTGGCTGGCTGATGCCGAACTGGCCGAAGGAGTGGGGCGGAATGGGTCTGACCCAGTCCAAGATCCTGGTGTACCTGGAGGAGTTGGAGCGCAGCGGCGCGCCGCGCGTGATGGACCAGGGCCAGATGAATATCGGACCACTGCTGATTGCCCGCGGCACCGACGAGCAGCGCGCCCGCTTCCTGCCCAAGATCCTGTCGGGCGAACACACCTGGTGCCAGGGCTACTCCGAGCCCAACGCCGGCTCCGACCTGGCCAGCCTGCGCACCGAGGCGCGCATCGAGGGCGATGAATTCGTCATCAACGGCCAGAAGATCTGGACCAGCGTGGCCTTCGACGCCACGCACATGTTCGCGCTGGTGCGTACCGACAAGACGGTGAAGAAGCAGGCGGGTATCAGCTTCGTCATGATCGACATGCGTCAGCCCGGCGTTACCGTGCGGCCCATCCGCAACATCGCTGGACACGAAGAATTGTGCGAGGTGTTCCTGGACAACGTGCGCACGCCGAAGGCCAACATGGTTGGCAAGCTCAACGACGGCTGGAACGTGGCCAAGGCGCTACTCGGCTTCGAGCGCATCTGGTCCGGTTCGCCGCGCCAGTCCATGCTGGCTCTGCTGCGCCTGCAAAAACTCGCGAAGGCCAGTGGCAAGATGGCCGACCCCGCTTTCGTCGACAAGTTCACGCAGGTCACGATGGACGTACTCGACTCGGCGGCAGCCTACGAGCGCTTCGCGCAGATCATGCGCACGGGCGGCAGCTTTGGTTTCGAGGTATCCATGCTCAAGATCTGGGCCACGGAAACTTGCCAGCGCGTCACCGAGCTGATGGTGGACGCCGCCGGTGACCTGGGTGCCCTGGGTGGTGATGTCGACGTGGACGGCCAGGAGATGGACATCCTCTATCCCTTCCTGGAATGCCGTGCCTTCACCATCTACGGCGGCTCCAGCCAGGTGCAGCGCAACATCCTCGCCAAGAACGTCCTGGACCTGCCATCCTGAGGAACACCATGCAGGAAAACAATCTCTCCGAGGCGCAGCAGCAGATCGAGATGCTGCGCGAAAGCGCGGCCGACTTCGTGGGCCGCAACACCGACATGAAGCGCCTGCGCGAGCGGCGCGGCATCCTGCCGGGCTATGAGCCCGAGCACCTGCGCCACATGGCCGAACTGGGCTGGCTTGGCATCGTGGTGCCCGAGGCGCATGGCGGCCTGGGCCTTGGCTTCTGTGAGCTTGCGGTGGTGCTGCAGGAGCTGGGCAAGGGCCTGATGGCCGATCCCCTGGTGCCGGTGGCCTTCGCTGCGCGGGTGCTGCAGCACGGCGACAACGAGGGGCTCAAGCAGTCCCTGCTGCCGCAGGTGGTGGATGCCAGCCTGCTGCCCTGCGTGGCCTGGCAGGAAGGCCTGGGCGGCATCGAGACGGCGGCGATCGAGACGCGGGTCGAGGCCGACGGCGCCGACCTGCTGCTGTCGGGTCGCAAGCGCTTCGTCGCCGGCGCGGCGGGTGCTGGCGGCTTTGTGGTCAGCGCGCGCGGTGCGGCCGGCTGCGGCCTGTACTGGGTCGACGCCCAGGCTGCTGGCCTGACCGTAGGCCATGAGCAGCGCGCCGACGAAACCCCCAGCGGCGTGCTCGAGTTCGATCGGGTGCGCATCACACCTGCGAACGTGGTCAGCGCCGCGGGCCCGCAAGGCCTGGCGGCCCTGGATCGGGCCCTGGATGAGGCCGCGGTCCTGGCCGGCGCCGAGATGTTGGGCGTGGTCGAGGCGGCGCTGTACATGGCGCTGGGCTACATGCGCACGCGCGTGCAGTTTGGCAAGCCGATCGGCAGCTTCCAGGCGCTGCAGCACAAGGCCGCGGATCTGTACGTGCAGCAGGAGCTGGTGCGTGCGGTGCTGGCCGAGGCGGTGCGCGTGCTCGACGCCGATACCCCGGCGCAGGAGCGAGCCAGCATGGCCAGCCGCTTCAAGGCGCGCGCCAGCGACGGAGGCCTGCGTGTCACGCGCGAGGTGATCCAACTGCACGGAGCCATCGGCTTCACCGACGAATACGACGCGGGCCTGTATCTCAAGCGCGCGCTGGTGCTGTCGGCGTGGCTGGGAAATGCGAGTGCACATCGTCGCCGTTTCGCCGCGTTGCAGCAGGAGGTTACGGTATAGTTGTTCCGCGGTCTGGAATCGGGGCCGGGAGATTTTCATGATTCGTGCCGTTGGACGCGCACTTGCCATTTTCGATGCTTACGACAACGAGCACCTGAGCCTTTCGCTGCAGGAGATCGCTGAGCGCATTCGTATGCCCAAGACCACGGCCTTCCGTCTGGTCAACACGCTGGAGCGCGCTGGCTTTCTGATACGCATGGACAACCAACAGTATTGTCTGTCGCTCAAGATGGCGAGGCTCGGTGGCCTGGTGCGCAGTACGCTGAGCATCCGCGAGATCGCGCGGCCGGTGATGCTGCAGGTCAATGCGCAAACTTCGGAAACCATCACCCTCAACACCATCGTCGGCAACGACCGTATGGTGCTGGAGGTGGTGGACACGCCGGCGCCCCTCATGTCCATGGCACGCCAGGGCCAGCATATGCCGCTGTACCTGGGGGCGAGCAGTCGTATCCTATTGGCCTATATGGAGCCGCAGGATCTGGAGCGACTGGTCAAGGTCAACATGAACGTGCCGGACTTCGACCGTGCTGCCTTCGACCGGGAGCTAGCGCGCTTTCGTCGCCAGGGTTATGCCATCTCGCGCGGCCAGCGCGTGCCGGGATTGACCGCCATCGCGGTGCCCATTTTCGATATCAACGGCGAGGTGCGCCACTGTCTGGCGCTGACCGGCCCCAGCGTGCGGGTGGACTCACGCGACCAGGAACTGGCCGACATCCTGCTCGTTGCGGGCCGCGACATTTCAACGCGCCTGGGTGCCAGTCCTGAACATTCGGCAGACCTGAAGCTGCTCATGGCAGACACCACGGCCGATGTCCCCGGGCGGGGGCGCGAGAAACCGGCTGCCAAGAAGGCCCCTGCCAGGAAGAAGGTGGTCGCCAGCGCGGCGCAGTGAGCGTTGGCAATCCCCGGCGGCCCGGGGACGAACGAAAAAGCCCCGCAATTGAACTGCCCCCAAGAAGTTGGACAGTTAAAAGTTGCGGGCATGTGGCCTGAGTCCGGAATTGCACCGGGCTCAGGCCATTTAATTTCATCTTGATTCGATGATGGTTGTAGTCGCGGATGTAGCGCACCAGTGCACTGCGCAGGTGCTCGGTGCAAGTGAATTTGCTCAGGTAGAACAGCTCCGTTTTCACCGTCGCAAAGAAGCTCTCCATGGCGGCATTGTCCAGGCAGTTGCCCTTGCGTGACATGCTTTGGACGCCCCCTTTGGCCGCCGACTGGCGTCGATAGGCCGGCGTCTGATAGTGCCATCCCTGATCCGAATGCAGTAGCAGCGTTGCCCGGGGTTCTTCAGCCAGTGGAGACGGTGGCTTGGGTGGTCTTGGAGGCTTGGGCGCGGGCATCTTCTTGGGGCGGCCTTGGTGCTTGGGCTCAAGCGCTTTGGGGCCCCCTCATGGTACTGGCGTTCCCACGTCGCAATGACCGCCGTGCCACCGCGCAGATCGAACAAGGCTGCTGCCTGGCGGTACGTCAGCTCCTCTCGCCACATGCGCTTGAGCGCCAAGAGCTTGAACTGGGCGCTGTAGTCGTTGCCGCTCTTCTTGCGGCGCAGCCTCGCCTCACCGTGCTGGCGATAGCTGTCGATCCATTTGCGGACCGTCCCTCGATCGATTCCGTACTTGGAGGCCAGCGCCCTGGCGCCGCCCAGACCAGCCAGATGATCCTGGACTATGCCCCTTTTGCAATCTTCCTCATACCTCGCCATGAACAACACCCCTCCGGTTGGATTGATGTCCAACTTTTGGGGGCAGTTCACCCCCCGGCGGGGCTTTTTCCCTGTGACCCTGGTTGGCCTCCCCTCTCGGCCTCATACGGGTTTGCAATCCATAAGAACGTGTTTGCGATCTTTTCATGGTGCCCGTTGCCTCGCAAAGGCGGCAGGTGCAAGGCGCGAAGCCGTAGACAGTACAGGCAGTACGGCAAGGCGAAGCAACGCAGTTATCTTATTGATTGCGAATTCGTATCAGGCGCTGCGCGCGCCGTCGCCCAGCTCTTTGAAGCTGCGGCCCTCATTGGCCAGTTTTTTCAGCAACGGTGCTGGTGTCCAGAACGCGCCATGCTTCTCATGGAAATCGCAGATGCGCTGGTACACCTTGTCCACGCCCACCGTGTCGGCGTAGAACATCGGGCCGCCGCGCCAGGCGGGGAAGCCGTAGCCGTTCACGTAGATCAGATCGATGTCGGACGAGCGTTGCGCAATGCCTTCCTGCAGCACCTTCGCACCTTCGTTCACCAGCGCGTAGATGCAACGCTCGACGATTTGCGCATCGTCTATCACGCGGCGCTCGATGCCGGCCTCGCGGGCGCAGTCCTCGATCACCTGTTGCACGATGGGGTCCGGGATCGGCGTGCGGCTGCCGGCTTCGTACCGGTAGAAGCCCGCGCCGGTCTTCTGGCCGAAGCGGCCCATCTCGCACAGGCGGTCGGCCACCTTGGAGTAGCGCAGGTGCGCGGGACGGGTGGGGGCTGCGCGCTTGCGGCTGGCCCAGCTGATGTCCAAGCCGGCCAGGTCCGACATCGCGAAGCGGCCCATGGCCAGGCCGAACTTCTGCAGGGCGGCGTCGACCTGCTGCGGCGAAGCGCCTTCCTCCAGCAGGAATTCCGCTTCGCGGGCGTACTGGCCCACCATGCGATTGCCGACGAACCCGTCGCATACGCCTACCAGCACCGGCAGCTTGCCGATCTGGCGCGACACCGCCATTGAACTGGCGATCACGCTCGGCGCTGTGGCTTGGCCACGCACCACTTCCACCAGGCGCATCACGTTGGCTGGGCTGAAGAAATGCAGTCCGATCACGGAAGCGGGCCGGGCGGTGGTAGCGGCAATCTCGTTCACGTCCAGGCGTGAGGTGTTGGTGGCCAGAATGGCGTCTGCCTTGCACAGGGCGTCCAACTTGCGAAACAGCTCCTTCTTGACCTCCATGCTCTCGAACACCGCTTCGATCACCAGGTCCGCATCGGCCACGCGCTCGAATTCAAGGGTCGGCGTGATGCGGGCCAGCCGGGCGTCGGCCTCCTCGCGGGCGAGTTTGCCTTTGGCCACGGTGCCGTCGTAGTTCTTGGCAATGGTGGCCATGCCGCGGTCCAGCGCCTCTTGCGCGGCCTCGATCAGCATGACCGGGATGCCGGCGTTGGCAAAGCTCATGGCGATGCCGCCGCCCATGGTGCCGGCGCCGATCACGGCCACCGAGCGCACCGGGATGACCGGTGTGTCGGCAGCCAAACCGGCGATCTTGGCGGCGGCGCGCTCGGCCAGGAACAGGTGACGCAGTGCCTTGGACTCGGTGCCGTTGACCAGCACGTCGAAACGCTCGCGCTCGAATTTCATGCCCTCGTCGAATGGCAGGTTCACCGCCGCCTCGACGCAGGCCAGGCATTCCAGCGGCGCGGGCAGGCCGCGCTTGGATTTGTGCAGCTTGTCACGCTGCGCGTCAAACCAGCCGGCTTCGGCGGGTGCCTGCGCCTGGCGGCGCGAAGCGACCGGGTGCTCGCTGCGGGCGCTCATGCGCGCCGCAAACGCCAACGCGGCCGGCAGCAATTCTTGCGCCGCGACCTCGTCCACCAGACCCAGCTTCAAGGCTTCGTCGGCAGTGACAGAATTGCCCTCGACGATCATGCGCAGGGCGGCTTCGACGCCTGCCAGGCGCGGCAGGCGCTGCGTGCCCCCGCCGCCGGGCAGCAGGCCCAGTTTGACCTCGGGCAGCCCCAATTTGGCGCCACGCTGCGCGACGCGGTAATGGCAGCCCATGGCGAACTCCAGGCCCAGGCCCAGCGCGCTGCCATGGATGGCGGCGATCACCGGCTTGGCGGACGCCTCGATTTGCTTGACGATGGTGCGCGAACTGGGCTCGGCGCGCGAAGCAGGGGTGTTGAAGGCCTTCACGTCGGCACCGCCGCAAAACAGCTTGCCTGCGCCGATGATCACGATGGAATGCACTTGCGGGTCGGCCCATGCGGCCTCAAGGTGTGCCGCCAGTTCCTGCCGCATGGCGTGGCCCATGGCATTCACGGGCGGGTTGCTCAGGGTGATGACGGCGCTGCCGCCGTGAACGGAGTAGTGGTTGCTTGGCATGGGAATAGTTTATTTTCCGGAATTGATTCCGTCAAGCGAAACTAATATCATGTTGCGATGTTTATCCATCTTTGGACAGAGAGACTTCCATGAGCAGCATCGACATTGAGCGGCGTGGTGCCATCGCCGTGATCACCATCAACAATCAGGCCGGCAGGAATGCGCTGGACATGCGGATGCGGCAGGATCTGCTGGCGCTGGTGCGCGAGGTGTCGGAGGACGAGGCGGTGCGTGCGGTGGTGCTGACCGGGGCCGGTAACGCTTTCTGCTCGGGTGCCGACGTGGGCAAGATGGGCGGCCGGGATCTGGCGGGCTCGCGTCAGCGCATGAAGACCATGCATGCCATGGTGCGCGCGGTGCACGGCATGGACAAGCCGGTGGTGGCGGCAGTGTGTGGGCCGGCTGTGGGCATCGGCTTCAGCCTGGCCATGGCCTGCGACGTCGTGGTGGCATCGCCGGGGGCCAACTTCTCGCAGGTGTTCACGCAGGTGGGCCTGGCGCCCGATGGCGGCGCCATCTGGTTTCTGGCGCGGCAGATGGGGTTTTCGCGCGCAAAGGAATTGGTGTTCAGCGCCCGCAAGTTCACGGGCGAGGAAGCTGCCGCCCTGGGACTGGTGCAGCGCCTGGTGCCGCAGGAGAGCGTGCTGGACGAGGCCCTGGCGCTCGCATCGCAGTACGCCCAGGGGCCGGGCCTCGCGCTGACCATGGCCAAGCAGCTCTTTGCCCACAGCATCGCGCCGACGCTGGAGCAATTCCTGGAGATGGAACTGCTTGTGGGCCCGCAGCTGTCGCAGACCCGCGATCACGCCGAAGGTCGCACGGCTTTCAAGGAAAAGCGCAAGCCGCAATTCACGGGGCAGTGAGCCGCGGCGCCCTCGAAGGGCGCCTGGCACACGAGGCCAGGCGCTTTGCGTCCTATAGGGTGGCGGCCGTTCCCAGCACCACGGTGCTTTGGCTCGACAGCACGCCGCCGTTGCCATGGGCGATGGCGGTTTCACAGCCCACCACCTGGCGCGCACCGCATTCCCCGCGCAGCTGCCGCACCGCTTCGATCAGCACGAACAGGCCGTACATGCCGGGGTGGCAGTAGGACAGGCCGCCGCCGTTGGTGTTGACCGCCAGCCTTCCGCCAGGGGCGATGGCGCCGTCGCTCACGAAGCGGCCGCCTTCGCCCTTGGGGCAAAAGCCCAGGTCCTCAAGGAACAGCAGGGTGGTGATCGTGAAGGCGTCGTACACCTGCACGACGTCAATGTCCGGCGCCCCCAGGCCGGCCATGGCATAGGCTTGTGCCCCGGAGCGCGCCGCGCCGGTGACCGTCAGGTCGGCCATGTTGCTGATGTGCTGGTGGCTGATGTTCTCGCCCACGCCCAGCACGTAGGCGGCTGGCTTGCGCAGCGTCCTGGCCCGCGCGGCGCTGGTCATGATGAGAGCGCCTCCGCCGTCGGTCACTAGGCAGCAGTCGCGCACCGTCAGCGGGTGACTCACCATGCGCGCGGCCAGCACCTGCTCTACGGTCAGTGGCTCCTTCTCCCAGGCGGCCGGATTGAGCAGTGCCCACTGGCGCGCTGCCACGGCAATCTGCGCCAACTGCTCGCGCGTGGTGCCGTACTGGTGCATATGGCGCGAGGCGGCCAGCGCGTAGGCGCTGGCCGGCAGCACCGGGCGGAAGGGGGTCTCGTAGGGGTTGTACTCGCGCGGCGCCACGTTCTTGCGGCCGGCACTGCGCTGCGTGCTGCCGTAGGCGATGACTGCCACCTCGCACAGGCCCAGTTCGATGGCTGCCTGGGCGTGCGCCACATGCGTCATGAAGGACGAACCGCCCATCATGGTGCAATCCTGGTAGCGGGGCTTGAGGCCCAGGTACTCGCACAGCGCCGTGCTGGGCATGCGGACCTGCCCGGCGGCCGCGAACACGCCGTCGACGTCTGCCGGCGTCAGGCCGCAGTCGGCGAGGGCGCGGTGCACGCCCTGCGCCATCAAGTCGATCACGCTCATGCCCGCGGCGACTTCGCCCAGGTCCGATTCGGCCACGCCGACAATGGCGGCGCTGCCGCGTTTGAGGGTGGCGCTCATGCGGCCTCCAAGGGGTCGAACACGGGATAGGGGCCTTCGTCGCCTTCGGCCGGGTGAATGCGCACCTTCACACGCATGCCAATGCGCACCTGGTCGGCGGGGATGGACTCGACGCGGCTCATGAGGCGAAAGCCCTCGTCCATGTCGATCAGCGCTACGTTGTAGCAGGGCTCGCCCTTGGGCGAGATGAAGGTGGTGGCGTAGACGGTGCCCAGGCCGGCGCTGGTGGCCCAGCGCAGTTCGCCCCGGTAATCCACGGGCGCCGCCACCCGAGGGTAGAACAGGGCGCGGCCGTCTTCGTCGACCTGGAAGGCCAGGTGGCCCTGGGTCAGGTGCGCGCGGTATTGCTCTAGGGGCGAGGTGGGCAGGCGTTCTGCCACGTTCGGGGAGGTTTCTGTCATGGGGTCTGCTTCGCGATGAGGGCGTCGACGGCGATGATGCGCCCGCCGGCGCAGATGAGGGGGTTCACGTCCAGTTCGGCGATGCGATCGCGCTGGTCGGCTGCGAATTCGGAAATGCGGGCGATCACCTCGGCCAGGCGTTTTCGGTCCACCGGCTGCGCGCCGCGGAAACCATTGAGCGCGCCCTGGGCCTTGAGCTCCCCCAGCATCTTGAGGGCTTCTTGCCGGCCCACCGGCGCCGGGCGCACCGCGGTGTCCTTGAGCAGCTCCACGAAGATGCCGCCCAGGCCTACCACTACCATGGGGCCGAACTGCGGGTCGATCCGCGCGCCCACCATGATCTCGGTGCCCTGGGGCACCATGGGCTGCACCAACACGCCGGCGATGCGGGCGGGTGGCATTACCGTCTGCGCGTTGCGCATCACCTGCGCGAAGGCCGCGCGCACCTCGTCCTCCGTCTTCAGCCCCAGGCGGATCACGCCGGCCTCGGTCTTGTGCGGGATGTCGGGCGACTCGACCTTCATCACCACCGGTAGGCCCACCTCACGGGCCGCGGCAACGGCCTCCTCGGCCGAGTGCGTGAGTCGGTCGCGCACCACCGGTACGCCGTAGGCAGCCAGCGCCTCCTTGCCCTCGCGCTCGGTGAGGGTGGCGTTGGGCGAGGCGTCGATGAGGGCGGCGGCGCGCTCGTGCGCCTGGGCCGGCGACAGGCGCGCCGGGGCCGGACCCTGCGCGCGCAGCCAGTCGTCACGCTTGTGCCACGCGGCCAGGGCCGCCATGCAGTGGTTCATGGAGCGAAAGGTTGCCACGTGAGGGTTCTGCTCGCTCTCGATGGCGCCCGGGCCTTCCAGGTGTTGCGTCATCCACACGTTGCAGGCGATCTTGCCGTGTTCGGCCGCGGCCTTGCCCAGGGTCTCGATGCGGGCGGTGGCGGGCGCGTAGGCGAAGGTATGCGGCACCACCAGGGCGCCGTACTGCGGGTCGGCCATCAGCGCTTCGAAGCAGTCGTGCAGTTGTTGCGGCGCAGACAACACCTGGGCCGTCATGTCGCAGGGATTGCCGGGCGCGCCGTATTCGGGAATCAGATGCTCGAGTACCGCCATCGTGGCGGGGGCGGGGTGCGGAAGGTCCACGCCGTGCAGTTCGGCCTTGTCGGCCAGCAGGATGCAGGCACCGCCGGAGACTGCGGCCACGGCCACGCCGCGGGCCTGGGGTGCGGGCGCCTTGCCGAAGAAGGAGGTGGTGTCCAGCAGTGCCTCCAGTTCGTCGACCATGATCACGCCGGCCTGCTCGAACGCAGCCCGGTAGGCCGCCTGCGAGCCGGCCACCGAGCCGGTGTGCGACACCGCCGCCTGCGCGCCGCGCGCGCTGGTGCCCAGCTTGTGCACCACCAGGGGCTTGCCGGCCTCGCGGCACAGGGCCGCAGCGGCCAGGAAGCGCGATGGCTCGCTCATGCCTTCGAACACGCAAGCGATGGCTTGGCAGGCGGGGTCGTTGGCCAGGTAGGCCACCTGGTCGGCCACGTCGATGTCGCTGGCGTTGCCGCAGGTCAGCATGTGACTCAGCGCCAAGCCGTGCTCCTGGGCCTGGGCCAGGGCGGCGCCTACCGCGCCAGACTGGCTCACCAGGGCGGTGGCGCGCGGCCCCGGCGCGCCCTTGTACGACGCGGTGCCGAAGGTGCCCACCAGCCCCAGGCCGTAGTTCATGAAACCCACGCAATTGGGCCCCAGCAGGCGCATGTCGGCTGCGCGGGCGATCTCCAGCAGGCGCTGCTGTTGGGCGACGCGCTCGGGCAGTCCGGTCTCGGCGAAACCGGATGAAAACAGCACCACGCCGCCGACGCCACGTTGTGCGCACTCGGCCACCACCGCCTCCACGGCGTCGCGCGGCACGGCGATGAAGACGCAGTCCGGTGTCTCAGGCAAGGCAGCGATGGAGGGATAACAGGGCTGGTCGCCGATGTGTTTGTACTTGGCGTTGACCATGTACACCGGGCCGGTGAAACGGCCGGGGCCAGCGATGTTGGCGTAGGTGATGGAGCCGAAGGCTCCGGGGTTGGTGGAAACGCCGACCACGGCAATGCTGCGGGGCGCGAAGGTGCGGGCCAGCTGGTCGGGGCGGTACAGGGGACGGGATGCGGTGGCGGTCATGCGCAGGAGTGGACGACGGGCAGAATTTCCGGATGAAATTCCGCAGTTCGGAAGTTGATCCATTATCTTGTTCGTCGTTGTGATCGTCAAGTGAAGTTCCGTTTGACGAACTAAGTTCCACGTGTAAGAATTAACTCCATTCTTTCAAGCCATCACTTCAAAGACACGCCATGAGCAATGACAGTTGGGAGCTTTCAGAAGAGCTCCGTCAAATCCAGGACACCGTGAGCCGATTCATGGCTGCGGAGGTCAAGCCCGCCGAGGACAAGCTGCCGCACGACGCCTACGAGCTGCCGCCGGAGGTGCTGCTGCCCCTGCAGAAAAAGGCGCGTGACATCGGCCTCTGGTGCGTGCGCTCGCCCGAGGAATATGGCGGCGCCGGCCTGAGTCTGCTGGGCCAGGCGGTCGTGGCCGAGGAGGCTGCCAAGTGCCGCATGGGTGCCTACGTGCCGGCCTGCGGTGCCTTCGGCGCGGATCCGCCGAACGCCATCTGGCTCGGCACCCCGGACCAGATCCAGCGTTACGGCGTGCCCGGTATCGAGGGGGGCAAGAAGATCTACTTCGCCATCAGCGAGGCCTCCGGCGGCGCTGACCCGGCGCGCTCCATCCGCGCCCGCGCCGTGCGCAAGGGCGGCAAGTACATCCTCAATGGCAGCAAGATGTGGATCACTGGCGCCAAGGGCGCCGACTGGGGCATCGTCTTCGCACGCACCGGCGAGCAGGGCGACCGCGGCGGCATCACCTCCTTCATCGTCAACGGCAACCCCGAAGGCATGAGCCTCAAACCCATTCCCGTGATCCGCTCCTACTCGCCTTACGAGATCACGTTCAAGGACGTTGAGGTTCCGGTGGAAGACCGCCTGGGTGAGGAAGGCCAGGGTTTCGCGATTTGCGAGAAGTGGCTGATCGAGGGTCGCATTCCTTATGCCGCCGGCACCATCGGCGTGGCGCAGGCCGCTCTGCAGATCGCCATCGACTGGGCCAAGGAGCGCGAAACCTTCCGCACCAAGCTGGCCGACAAGCAGGCCATCCAGTGGATGATCGCCGACAGCGAGATGGAGCTGCGCGCCGCCCGTTTGCTCACGTGGCAGGCCGCCTGGATCGCCGACCTGGGCCGTGGCGACCTGAAGGTGGCCTCGTCCATCGCCAAGGTCACCGCCACCGAGACGGCCAACCGCGTGGTGGATCGCGCCATCCAGATCCTGGGCGGCCTGGGCGTGTCGCAGGAGTTGCCGCTCGAGCGCTGGTTCCGCGAGATGCGCATCAAGCGCATCGGCGAGGGCCCCTCCGAAGTGCATCGCATGGTGCTGGCCCGCCAGCTCCTGGGCACTCGCTGACCCCTGGGAGAGTTGCATGTCCATCGACCTCGACCTGCTTGATGGCGGCATTGCCGTCATTACCCTGAACCGTCCAGAGAAGCGCAATGCGCTGGACGCAGAGCATTACCAAGCGCTCTCGCAAGCCTGGATACGGGTGCGCGACGACGACGCAATCCGCGTGGCCATCGTCACCGGTGCGGGCGACAAGGTGTTCAGCGCGGGCGCGGACCTCAAATCGTGGATCGGCCGCAAGGTGCCCATGTCCGAGCTGTGGCAGACGCAAAAGGGCATGCTGCTCAATCGTGGCCTGGAGGTGTTCAAGCCTGTCATCGCAGCTGTCAACGGCCACTGCCTGGCCGGCGGCATGACGCTGATGCTGGCCACCGACCTGCGGGTGACGGCCGACCACGCCACCTTCGCACTGAGCGAGGTCAAGCGCGGCATCATCCCCGCCAACGGCGGCACGCAGCGGCTGCCCGCGCAGCTGCCGCACGCCATTGCCATGGAGCTGCTGCTGATCGGCGACTCCATCGACGCGCAGACCGCGGCCCGCTGGGGGCTGGTGAACCGCGTGGTGCCGGCCGACCAGGTGATGGCCACCGCGATCGAACTGGCCCGCCGAGTAGCGGCCAATGCGCCGCTGGCGGTGCAGGCGATCAAGGAGCTGGCGCTGCGCGGGCAGCAGGCCGACCTGGCGGCCGGCCTGCGCTTCGAGCAGCTGGTGCAGAACACCCTTCAACGCACGGAAGACGCCGCCGAGGGCCGGCAGGCCTTCGCTGAGAAGCGTTCGCCGCGCTTCACTGGGAGTTGAGCATGAGCCTGAGCGGACGCTACGTCATCGCCGGCATCGGCCACACGGCCTTCGGCAAGCTGCCCGGACAGGACACCGTGTCCATGAACGTGGAGGCCTGCCGCCACGCGCTGGCCGACGCGGGCGTGGAAAAGTCGGTGGTCGATGCCGTCTTCGTGAAGGTGCCGACCTCGGCGCACCAATTCATGTACGGCCAGAAGGTGGCCGAGGCGCTGGGCATCACTCCGCGCATGGGCGGCTGCTGGGACCAGGGCGGCGCGGCCAATGTCACCCTGCTGTCCTTCGCCATCATGGCGATCGAGGCCGGGCAGTGCGACGTGGCCCTGGTGTGCTATGCGGACAATCCCCGCACCGGCAACCGGGCGGTGTACGGCCGCCCGCGCGGCGACGACGCGGCCTACGGCTGGTTCTCCACCGCTGCCGGCTACGGCATGATCCACCGCCGCCACATGGTCGAATACGGCACTCGGCCCGAGGATTTCGCCGCGGTGGCCATCGCCAGCCGCAAGCACGGTGCTGGCAACCCGAACGCGCAGCTGCGCAAGCCCCTGGACCTGGAGCAGTACATGGCGTCGCCCTGGGTGGTGGACCCGCTGCGCAAGGATGACTGTGCGCTGGTCTCCGACGGCGGCGCGGCCCTGGTGGTCATGAGCGCCAAGCGCGCCAAGGAGCTGGGGGTGGCGCAGCCTGTGCCGGTGCTGGGCTTCGGCCACGGCCAGACCTCGTTCGAGCTGCCGCAGCGCGCCACGCTGACCTCCACCGAGGCGGCGCGCGCAGCGCACACCGCCTTCCAGATGGCGGGCGCCAAGCCGCAGGACGTGGACGTGGCGCAGTTATATGACTGCTTCACGGTGACGGTGCTGATGACGCTGGAGGATTACGGCTTTTGCCGCAAGGGCGAGGTTGGCGCCTTCGTGCGTGACGGCGCCATCGAGCACGGCGGCCGGCTGCCGGTGAACACCAGCGGCGGCCTGCTGTCGGAAACCGGCATGCCCGGCCTGCAATTGATCATGGAAGGCGTGCGCCAGATGCGCGGCACGGCCCGCCTGCAGGTGCCGGGCGCGAAGCTGTGCGTGGTGAGCAACCAGGGCGGGACCATGCACACGCATGGCACGCTCCTGCTGGGGAATTGAGATGGAGATGCCCAAGCCCGAACCGACTGATCTGACCCGTCCCTACTGGGACGCGCTGCACGAAGGCCACCTGGTGTTCCAGCGATGCAGCTGCGGCAATGCCTGGCTGCCCGCGCGCACCCACTGCCCCGACTGTCTCAAGCCCGAGCCGCGCTGGGAGCGCGCCAGCGGCAGGGGCCGGATCGTCAGCTGGGTCGTTTACCACACGGCCTACCACCCGGCCTTTGCGGACAAGCTGCCGTACAACGTCACCCTGGTGCAACTGGCCGAGGGGCCTCGGCTGCTGACGAACATCGTGGATCCGAACGAGGCGTTGGCCGCGGACGCGCCTGTCGTCCTGAAGATCGAGTGGGAGGGTGACACCGCGCTGGCGCGGTTCCGCCTGGACCACATCCCTGCCTGAACCTAGAGCACACCATGCGCGAAGCCGTCTTCGTCTCCACCGCCCGCACGCCCTTGACCAAGGCGCACCGTGGCGAGTTCAATATCACCCCGGGCCCCACCCTGGCGGCGTTCGCGGTGCGCGCGGCGGTCGAGCGCGCCGGTATCGACCCGGGCCTGATCGAGGATGTGGTCATGGGCTGCGGTAACCCCGAGGGGCGCATGGCGCGCAACATCGGCCGCCAGGCGGCCATCCGCGCGGGCCTGCCGTTGTCGGTGGCCGGCACTACGGTGAGCCGCTTCTGCGCCTCCGGCCTGCAGGCCATCTCCGAGGCGGCCGGCCGCATCGTGATGGACGGCGAGGCCGCCCTGGCGGCTGGCGGCGTGGAGAGCATCTCCGGCCTCAAGCCGCCCGCACCCGGGGCAGAGGGCGGCTCTGACCCCTGGATCGTCGAGCACAAGCCCGACCTGTACATGGCCATGATCGACACCGCCGATGTGGTGGCGCAGCGCTATGGCATCAGCCGCGAGGCCCAGGACCGCTTCTCGCTCCAGAGCCAGTTGCGCACCGAGCAGGCGCAGGCGGCGGGCCGGTACCGTGACGAGATCATCCCAGTGACCACGCAGATGGCGGTGATCGACAAGGCCACTGGCGCGGTGAGCCAACGCGAGGTCACGGTCGACAGGGACACCTGCAACCGGGCTGGCACCACCTATGAGGCACTGGCCGCGCTGGAGCCGGTCAAGGGCCCGGGCAAGTTCATCACCGCCGGCAACGCCTCGCAGCTGTCTGATGGCGCCGCTGCCTGCGTGATGATGGAAGGCAAGGCGGCCGAACGCGCCAATCTTCAGCCCCTGGGTGCTTTCCGCGGCTTCACGGTGGCCGGCTGTGAGCCGGACGAGATGGGCATCGGCCCTGTGTTTGCCGTCCCCAAGCTGCTGGCGCGCCATGGCCTGAAAGTTGAGGACATCGGCCTGTGGGAGCTCAATGAGGCTTTCGCCTCGCAGGTGATCTACTGCCGGGACCGACTCGGCATCCCCGACGAGTTGCTCAATGTCAACGGCGGCTCCATCGCTATCGGCCATCCTTTCGGCATGACGGGCGCGCGCCTGGCCGGCCATGTACTGTTGGAAGGCCGCCGCCGCCGCACCAAGTATGCGGTTGTCACCATGTGCATTGCCGGCGGCATGGGGGCGGCCGGCCTGTTCGAGATTTTCTGAAGCGATGGAGTCCGGGATGCGTCTGCTCAAGCGGCTGAAGTTTGCGTGGGGCCTGGCCTGCCTGGGGCTGGCCTGTGTGGCTCCCGGTGTGCAGGCACAGGATGCCTGGCCTACCAAGACCGTCCGCATCGTGGTGCCCTTCCCGGCGGGAGGAGCTTCCACCGACGGCATGGCGCGTGCGTTCGCGCAGGAACTGGCCAAGGAACTCAAGAACCCGGTGATCGTCGAGAACCGTCCGGGCGGCGGAACGTCGGTGGCGACTCTGGCTGTCAAGGCACAGCCCGCGGACGGACACACGTTGCTGTTCCAGGCCGATGGCTTGTTCAACGCCAAGCTGGCCACGCCCGAGCTTGCCTATGAGGCGTCGGAGTTCGACATCATCTCGCCGCTGGCGCAGACGAACTATGCCCTCATCGTGCCGGCTAGCCGCGGCTGGAAACGGCTGGAGGACCTCCAGGGCCTGACGCGAGAACTGGACCTGGGCACGCTGGGCATCGGTGTGAGCTCCTATTCCATGCTGGCCGCCCGGATGGCGGCGCACCTTCGCATCAAGCACCGCATGGTGCCGTACAAGGGCGGTGTCGAGGGCGTGACGGCAGTCATCACCGGCGAGATCGACGGTTACTTCGCCACCGTTGGCCTGACCCAGACGGTCAAGGACAACCCCAAGGTCAAGGTGCTGGCCTACACCGGTGCGCCCGGGCGCAACACCTTCATGCCCGGGGTGAAGACCTTCCATGAGCTTGGCATGGCTGACATGGTGTTCAACAGCTACTACGGCTTGGCCGTGCGGGCGGACACGCCCGCGCGAATCAAAGGCTTGTTGTCGGCCACGGCGCGCAAGGTCGTCGACTCCGAGGCCATGAAGGCGGCGCGCCAGCGCCTGCACCTGGAGGACTACGTGGGCAGCACCGAGGACTACCGGCGCGACGTGGCCCGCATGTTTAAGCAGTACGAGGCGGAGTTCGCCGAAGGCGCCAAGGCCGGCAAGTGAGGGCCGCCTGGCCCCTGCACCCTACTATTCTGATCGTGAGGAAGCAATGAAAGCACTGGTCCCCGTGAAGCGGGTGGTGGACTACAACGTGAAGGTCCGTGTGAAGTCGGACAACACTGGCGTGGACATCGCCAACGTGAAGATGAGCATGAACCCGTTCGACGAGATCGCGGTCGAGGAAGCGGTTCGCCTGAAGGAAAAGGGTGCGGTCAGCGAGGTGATCGCAGTGTCGTGCGGCGTGGCTGCGTGCCAGGAGACGCTGCGCACGGCGATGGCCATTGGCGCGGATCGCGCCATCCTGGTCGAGACCGATGCCGAACTGCAGCCCCTGGCCGTGGCCAAGCTGCTCAAGGCGCTGGTGGACAAGGAGCAGCCGGGCCTGGTGATTCTGGGCAAGCAGGCGATCGACGACGACTGCAGCCAGACCGGCCAGATGCTCGCCGCGCTGGCGGACCTGCCGCAGGCCACGTTTGCCTCCAAGATGGAAGTGGCCGGTGACAAGGCCACGGTAACCCGCGAGGTCGACGGCGGCCTGGAAACCCTTTCGCTGGGCCTGCCGGCGGTGGTGACGACGGACCTGCGGCTGAACGAGCCGCGCTACGTGACGTTGCCCAACATCATGAAGGCCAAGAAGAAGCCGCTGGAGACGCTCAAGCCCGAGGATCTGGGCGTGGATGCGGCCCCGCGGATCAAGACCCTGAAGGTCAGCGAGCCGTCCAAGCGCGGCGCGGGCATCAAGGTGCCGGACGTGGCCACGCTGGTGGACAAGCTGAAGAACGAAGCCAAGGTGATCTGAGGAGCCCGAACAACATGACTGCACTCGTCATCGCAGAACACGACAACACCTCCATCAAGGGCGCGACCCTCAACGCCGTCACCGCTGCCGCTGCCTGCGGAGGGGACGTCCACATGCTGGTGGCCGGCCACAATGCCGGCGCCGCAGCCGCCGCTGCGGCCCAGATCGCAGGCGTGTCCAAGGTGATCCATGCCGACGGCGACAGCCAGGCACACGGCTTGGCGGAGAGCCTGGCGGCCCAGGTGCTGGCCATCGCTTCGGGCTACAGCCACATCCTGTTCCCGGCCACCGCCAGCGGCAAGAACGCCGCGCCGCGCGTGGCGGCCAAGCTGGACGTGGCGCAGTTCAGCGACATCACCAAGGTCGTCTCCGCGGACACCTTCGAGCGCCCGATCTACGCGGGCAACGTCATTGCCACGGTGCAAAGCGCCGATGCCACGAAGGTGATCACGGTGCGCACGACCGGCTTCGACGCTGCCGCGGCCACCGGTGGCTCGGCCGCCGTGGAGAACGTGGCTGCCGTGCCTGCCTCGTCCAGGAGCCAGTTCGTCGGCAGTGAGATCGCCAAGAGCGACCGGCCCGAGCTGACAGCCGCCAAGATCATCGTTTCGGGCGGGCGCGCGCTGGGCTCAGCGGAGAAGTTCAACGAGGTGATGAACCCGCTGGCCGACAAGCTGGGGGCGGCGATCGGCGCGAGCCGGGCGGCGGTGGACGCGGGCTACGCGCCCAACGACCTGCAGGTGGGGCAGACGGGCAAGATCGTGGCGCCGCAGCTATATGTTGCGGCGGGCATCTCCGGGGCGATCCAGCACCTGGCGGGCATGAAAGACTCCAAAGTGATCGTGGCGATCAACAAGGACTCCGAGGTGCCGATCTTCAGCGTGGCCGACTACGGCCTGGAGGCCGACCTGTTCACCGCCGTGCCGGAGTTGGTGCGGGCGCTCTGAAGCGTTGCGTGGTTTCGATGAAAGGGGGGGCCGGCTGGCGCCCTTTTTCATTGAGGGCAAGTTCCGCAGGGGAGGGGCTGTGCGCCGCGTGGGCGCTGGGGAGGAGCCCCAGATGTGGCGTCGTTCGGGCGAGGCCAGTCCCGGATGCACGTTGCCCGAATGGGTCGAGCGCCAGATACCCGAGGGTGTAGGGGACGTGGACGCCGGGCGATCGTCGCAGGCGTACGCCAGCCGCGGAATCCGCTGCGTCGCAGGTCGGCGTCAACTGCACCACGAGCGCAGCGAGCCGAATGTCAGCCCGCGGGTCTCACTCTACGCGAGCCAGCTGTTTCAAATGCGAGGCGCCGTCCCCGAACTGCTGGTCCAGCACATGCACGCGGCGCAGGTAGTGGCCCACCGTGTATTCCTCGGTCATCCCGATGCCCCCGTGCAGCTGGATCGCTGACTGGCACACGGTGCGCGCGTTGCGCCCGACCAGGAACTTGGCGCGGTGCAGGTCGGCGCGGGTCTGCGCCTTGGCAAAACCGCCATCCCGCACCGCCACTGCGGCGGCGATGGACATGCTGCGCGCAGTCTCCAGGGCCACCAGCATTTCGGCGATCCGGTGCCGCAGGGCCTGGTTCTCGCCAATCGCCCGGCCGAATTGCTGGCGCGTCTTCACGTAGTCTACGGTCAGTCGTAGGGCCGCTTCCATCGCGCCTACCATCTCCGCGCAGGCTGCGGCGATGCCGGCGGCGTTCGCTGCCTCCATGGCCTCGTGAGCCTGTGCGCTGCCCGGCGTGCACAGCGCGGTCGCCTCGGCGCCTTCCAAGTGGACATCGGCCGCCGGCGTGCCGTCGATCAGGCGATAGGGACGCAGGCGCACGCCCGGCGCATGCCGGGCCACTAGGAACAGGCAGGCGTCGCCGCCCGCACCGTCGCCAGTGCGTGCCGACACTACCAGCCAATCGGCCGACGCCGCATAGGGCATGTGCTTGTGAACGCCCTCCAGGCGCCATCCACTGCCCTGTGCTTGGGCCCGTACGCCGGACGCAGCCGGTACGAAACCGTGCGGGCAGGTTACCTGCAGGGCACCTGCCGCCAGAGGCGGCAGCAGCTCGCGCTGAACCTCAGCGTCGCTGCAGGCCTGCAGCGCAGTCGCCCCCAGCACGCTGGTGGACAGGAAGGGCACAGGGGCAAGGGCCTGGCCCAGCTCGTGGAACAAGGGCAGGAGGTCGGTGGCCTGGAAGTCCAGGCCGTCGAAGGCCTCGGGTACCTGCAGGCCGGCCAGGCCCAGGCCGGCCATCTCCTTCCAGGCCTGTGCGGCGTAGGCCGTCTCGTCACCCACCATGGCCTGGCGGTGTGTGGGGGTGTAATGGTCCGCGAGCACCCGGGCCAGGCTGTCGCGGACGGTTTTCAGTTCGTCGCTGGTTTCAAAATTCATGGCGGTTCTCAGGCCAGGACTGTGCGGGCCAGGATGTCCTTCTGGATCTCGGAGGTGCCCCCGTAGATGCTCAGGGCGCGGGAGAAGAGGTAGCGTTGCACCAGGTGCGGGCCATGCTCGGCCGATTCAGGCTGCTCCAGTCCGTCCTCCCCGGCCAGCTTGGCCAGCAGCATGTGCAGCTCCTGCTGGATCTCGGTGCCCTTGAGCTTCAGCACCGAGGCGAATGCCGGCAGGGCCACCTGCTCGGAGGGAGTCAGCAGGAAGCGCGCGTTGGTGAGCTCCAGTGCGCGGATCTCGGCGTCGAACACCGCGAACTCCCGCTGGAGCACCGGGTCCTGCGCCAGCGCGCCAGCGTGCGCCATCTCGCGTGCCAGCTCCAGCCGCTCCTGGCACAGTCCCACGTTGGCGATGCCGGTGCGCTCGTTGGCCAGCAGGAACTTGGCGCATTCCCAGCCCTGGTTCTCCTCGCCTACCAGTTGGGAGGCCGGCACCTTCACTTCCTCGAAAAACACTTCGTTCACGTGGTTGGTGCCGTCGATCGAACGGATCGGCCGCACGGTAATCCCCGGCGACTTCAGGTCGATCAGCAGGAAGGAAATACCAGCCTGCTTGCGCGCTTGCGGATCGGTGCGCACCAGGGCGAAGATCCAGTCGGCCCACTGCGCAGTGGATGTCCAGGTTTTCTGCCCGTTGACGATGTAGAAATCCCCCTCGCGGCGAGCGCTGGTGCGCAGGGCCGCCAGGTCCGAACCGGCGCCCGGCTCGGAGAAGCCTTGGCAGAACCATAGGTCCAGGTTCGCCAGCTTGGGCAGGAAATGTTCGCGCTGCCGCGACGTGCCGAACTTCATCAGAACCGGCCCCAGCATGTTCATATTGAAGATCTGTGGCAACGGGGCTGGAGCGCGATAGAGCTCGTCCAGCAGGATCAGCCGCTCGGCTTGGCTCAAGGCAGCGCCACCGTATTCCTTCGGCCAGTGCGGCGCCGACCAGCCGCGCTCGGCCAGGATGCGCTGCCAGGTGATGGTGTCTTCCCGGTTCGGAAGGTGGCCTTGACGAAGGCGTTCGCGAATGGATGAGGGTAGCCGGGCGGCGATGAAGGCGCGGACCTCCTCGCGGAAGGTCTGCTGTTCGAGGGTGAAGGCTATGTCCATAGTCATAATCTGTTCCATATAAAGGAACAAGTTCCATTTTAATACATTTGGGCCAATCCGACTATCTACTGAAATGGTTACGCCGCTATCAGGGGAAAGCTACTTGACGATGTGGTCTGTCCCCTGAAAAATATGGTCTTGTACCGTGTGATGCAACAAGTTCCATTTTTATCAAAACGGGGACTGTCGGCCCCGCTTCCACCCAAGAGGAGATCCTTTTATGAAATCACTCATCAGGCTGCTGCTGCTGCTCGTCACCGCCGTGACCTGTGGCTTCGCCAGCGCTCAGCCCGTCACGAAGATCGTTGTGCCGTTCGCGGCTGGCGGCGGCACCGACGTGTACGTGCGTCTGCTGGCTTCGGAGATCACCAAGGCTGGTGTGCCGGTCATCGTCGAGAACAAACCAGGCGCTTCCGGCAACATCGCTGCTGACTACGTGGCCAAGTCTCGTCCGGATGGGCATACGGTGTTCGTAGGCACGAACAGCACGATGGCCAACAACACGGTTCTTTTCGAGAAACTGCCATACGATCCATTGAAGGACTTCGTGCCGGTCTCGCACATCGGCTACCAGCCAATGATCATCGTGGCCCGTACCGACCTTCCATACGGCACGCTACAGGAGATGGTGGCCTACGCCAAAGCCAACCCTGGCAAGATCAACCGCGGTTCACCGGGCGCAGGCATCATCAGCAATCTCGCACCACTGATGTTCGAGCGCCAGGCCGGTATCCGCACCACGCACGTTCCGTTCAATGGAGACGCCCCGGGGCTGCAGGCGCTCCTGAGCGGCAGCATCGACATTCATGGCACTTCGATAACGGCGTCGCTGCCGCACGTGCAATCCGGCAAAATTCGCGTGCTCGGCGTGATGGATCACAAGCGCATGTCCCAGGTGCCGAACGCACCCACATTCAAAGAAGCTGGTTACGACCTGGAGGCCTATGCCTGGTATGCGCTGGTTGCTCCCGCCGGGACTCCGCGCGAAGCAGTCGAGCGCCTGAACAAGGCTGTTAACGACGTGTTGGTACGCGAGGACTTTGTCGCCAAGGCACAGGCCATGGGCATGGAACCCCGCGGTGGTTCGCCTGATGACCTTGGCAAGTACATCCGCAAGGAGTATGACCGGTGGGTTCCACTGCTCAAGAAACTGGAGCTGACCAAGAGCACGTATTGAACGTGGCGGACGTGTATGCGCAGCGGTTGCGTTTCCGTGCTTGGAACGGGGCCGGCCGTGGATGCAGAACTCCGGTCGTCACGGGGCAGGCGGTGCGCAGCCCTTGAGAAACCGTGCTGTTCCATGGTGGGCTGTCGACATAAATT
This sequence comes from Alicycliphilus denitrificans K601, assembly GCF_000204645.1. Lineage (NCBI taxonomy): Bacteria > Pseudomonadati > Pseudomonadota > Betaproteobacteria > Burkholderiales > Comamonadaceae > Alicycliphilus > Alicycliphilus denitrificans. Next base: position 1,224,903 of record NC_015422.1, read on the forward strand.
CGACGGGCGCAGTCAGGAGTGAGACTGCTCCTGCCTCGTCCGACTTGGCCTTCAAAGGGTGCCGCCGGCCCCGTTGTTGCTTGTGCGGCGGCGCGAACGTCGTGAAAAAAAGATGGGCGTTGCCGTGAGGTTCAGCGCATATCGAGCCAAGTATTCGGGAACGGGGCCGGTGAACGATCCGTACCCGCAACGGCTACGGCAGGCCGTCGTAGACGTATACGTCGGGCATTTTCCCGTGCACGCTTGCGAGGTGTAGAGGGCAGATCGAAGACCCCGATAGCCATCCCTCAATGGCTACGGAGCATCCACGAAATTGGCGGTGGGTCAGGGATTCGAACCCTGGAAGGGGTGACCCCCTTGCTAGTTTTCAAGACTAGTGCCTTCAACCGCTCGGCCAACCCACCGCTTCCGTGATGCGCTAGATGCGCGTTAAACGGCGCCTGTATCGGCGCTGTAATAAACACGCTGGCAAATATGCTTCTATCCGTTTACGCACCGCCTGAACGCCAGTCAGTCTTCGAGACTGCTGATTTAAACCACTCACCCGAGCTTCCAGGCAAGTCCGCCATTCTAAGCGGCCCTGAACGGGTCTTGTCAGGCTATGGGGGCTTCAGGCCTCCAGCAGCAGGGCCGCAATCACATTGCGCCCTTCGCCGGCCAGGATGTTGTAGGTGCGGCAGGCGGCCAGCGTGTCCATGGTTTCCAGACCTATGCGCCGCGCCATCAGCGGCTGCAGCCAGGCCGGAGGAGGGAAGCGGTTGCGCGTGCCACTGCCGAAGATCACGACCTCGGCGTCCAGTTCGGCCAACTGGGCGAAATGCGCGGGCGCCAGGTCCTCGAAGCGGCTGCAGTCCCAGGCGATGCGCTGGCCGCGCGCGCCCACGATGATGCTGTGCTCGATCCGGTCTGCATCCACATTGATCCAGCCCGGTCCGTAGGCGGTGATGGTCTGTACGTCGAAACGGTCTGGCTGGAATTTCATGGGTGCCGTGCAATGGGGGCCGCGCGGCCCTGGGAGCTGGGCGGCGGCCCCAGCCTGCGAGTAGGGATCTGTGGTCAAATTATAGGTTTCCCCTCTTTTCCACACCCAGGCCTGCGCAATGAAGCCGATCCACAAGTCCGCCAAGCTCAACAACGTTCTCTACGATGTCCGGGGCCCGATCGTGGATGCGGCCAAGCAGATGGAGGACGAGGGCCAGAAGATCATCAAGCTGAACATCGGCAACATGGCGCCGTTCGGGTTCGATGCGCCTGAAGAGATCCAGCAGGACATGATCCGCAACCTGCCCAACTCGGCGGGCTATTCGGACAGCAAGGGCATCTTCGCCGCGCGCAAGGCGGTGATGCACTACACGCAGCAGCTCGGCATCGCGGGCGTGACGCTCGACGACATCTACCTGGGCAACGGCGCGAGCGAGCTGATCGTGATGGCGACCAACGCGCTGCTCGACGACGGCGACGAGCTGCTCGTGCCCATGCCCGACTATCCACTGTGGACGGCGGCGACCTCGCTCTCGGGCGGCACGCCGGTGCACTACCGCTGCGACGAGGACGCGGGCTGGCTGCCCGACCTGGATGACATGCGCGCCAAGATCACGCCGCGCACGCGCGGCATCGTGGTCATCAACCCGAACAACCCGACCGGCGTGCTCTACCCCGACTCGCTGCTCAGAGGCATCATCGGGATCGCGCGCGAGCACAACCTGGTGCTGATGGTGGACGAGGTGTACGACAAGGTGCTGTACGACGGCGTGAAGTTCACCTCGATGGCGAGCCTGTCCACCGACGTGCTTACGCTGACGTTCAACTCGCTGTCCAAGGCCTACCGCTCCTGCGGCTACCGCGCGGGCTGGATGGTGGTCTCCGGCCCCAAGGCCGACGCCCGCGACTACATCGAGGGGCTGAACATGCTGGCCAACCTCAAGCTCGGCTCCAACGTGCCGGGCCAGTGGGCGATCCAGACGGCGCTGGGCGGCTACCAGAGCATCAACGACCTGGTCAGGGAAGGCGGGCGCCTGCGCCGCCAGCGCGACCTGGCCTACGAGCTCATCACCGCGATTCCCGGTGTCGCCTGCGTCAAGCCGCAGGCGGCGCTGTACATGTTCCCGCGCCTGGACCCGGCGATGTACCCCATCGCCGACGACCGCCAGTTCTTCATGGAGGTGCTGCGCGCCACGCGCGTGATGCTGGTGCAGGGCTCGGGCTTCAACTACCCGGACAACCAGCATTTCCGCATCGTGTTCCTGCCGCACGAGGACGACCTGCGCGAGGCCGTCAGCCGGCTGGCGGGCTTCCTGGCCGCCTATCGGCAGCGTCACGCGAAGGCGGCATGAGACTCTGTTTTTGATAGCTTATAGCGCTTGAATGGAAAGCGCTACAGCCCTTTTTGACTGGTAACCTCGATATGAAACCCATCCAAGTTGGCCTGCTCGGCATCGGCACCGTGGGCAGCGGCGTGTTCAACGTGCTGCAACGCAACCAGGAGGAGATCCACCGCCGCGCGGGTCGCGGCATCGAGATCGCCATGGTTGCCGACCTGGACGCCGAGCGCGCACGCTCCATCGTGGGCGACAAGGCCCGCGTGGTGGGCGATGCGCGCGAAGTGATCGCTAACCCCGAGATCGACATCGTCGTCGAGCTCATCGGTGGCTACGGCATCGCCAAGCAGCTGGTGCTGGAGGCCGTTGCCGCCGGCAAGCATGTGGTGACCGCCAACAAGGCCCTGCTGGCCGTGCATGGCACCGAGATCTTCAAGGCCGCGGCCGAGAAGGGCGTGGTGGTGGCTTACGAGGCGGCGGTGGCCGGCGGCATTCCCATCATCAAGGCGCTGCGCGAGGGGCTGGCGGCCAACCAGATCCAGTGGGTGGCCGGCATCATCAACGGCACGACCAACTTCATCCTGTCCGAGATGCGCGACAAGGGCCTGGACTTCGACGTGGTGCTGAAGGAAGCCCAGCGCCTGGGCTACGCCGAGGCCGACCCCACCTTCGACATCGAGGGCGTGGACGCCGCGCACAAGGCCACCATCATGAGCGCCATCGCCTTCGGCATTCCGGTGCAGTTCGACAAGGCCTACGTGGAGGGCATCACCAAGCTGGCGGCCACTGACATCCGCTATGCCGAGCAACTCGGCTACCGCATCAAGCTGCTGGGCATCACCAAGCGCATGGACAAGGGCGTGGAGCTGCGCGTGCATCCCAGCCTGGTGCCGGCCAAGCGCCTGATCGCCAACGTCGAGGGCGCGATGAACGCCGTGGTAGTGCACGGCGACGCCGTGGGCACCACGCTGTACTACGGCAAGGGTGCGGGCAGCGAGCCCACGGCCAGCGCCGTGATCGCCGACCTGGTGGATATCACCCGGCTGATTGAGGCCGACCCCACGCACCGCGTGCCGCCGCTGGCCTTCCAGAGCCACACGCTGCGCGAAGCTGGCCAGGACTTGCCCGTGCTGCCCATGGCCGAGGTGGTCACCAGCTACTACCTGCGCATCCGCGTGGCGGACGAGGCCGGCGTGCTCGCCAGGATTACCGGCATCCTGGCCGGCGGCGGCATCAGCATCGACGCCGTGCTGCAGCGCGAGGCCGACGAGGTGGGCGGCGAGGGCTCCACGCAGACCGACCTGATCATCCTCACGCACGACACGCGCGAGGGCGACATGGACGCGGTGCTCGCGCAGATCCAGGGGCTGCCCACGGTGCTGGCGCCGATCACGCGCATCCGCAAGGAAGAGCTGAACTAATCTGGCTACAATTCTGGCTAGATGGTCCAGAAAGGAGCCTGCCGTGAACGCCGTCTGGCAAGTCCAGGAAGCCAAGAACCGCTTCAGCGAAGTCATCGAACGGGCTCTGCGCGAAGGACCGCAGACCGTCACGCGCCACGGCAAGCCGGTGGTGCGCGTGGTGGCGGTGGCGGGCGAGACGCATGAGCCGCATGCCGACGACGGCTTTGTCGAGTTCCTGCTGAATGCGCCCAAGATCGAGGGCGGATTGCCCGAGATGCCGCGCGACGTCAGCGCGGGCCGCGCGCCCTTGTTCGGCGAGGAATGAAGCGCATGCGCTGGCTGCTCGATACCTGCACCCTGTCCGAGACCATCTGCCCGCAGCCCCATCCCGGTGTGGTGGACTGGCTGCGGCGCCACGGCGACGATGCGGCGGTGGCGGCGGCTTCGTTCGGCGAGATCCGCTACGGCATCGCCTGCCTGCCCCCCAGCGCCAAGCGCAACCAGCTGCAGGCCTGGGCGAACGCCCTGGCGCAGCAGTTCGATGGCCGCATCCTCGATACCGACGAGGTCGTGTGGCAGCAGTTCGGCGAGCTCAAGGCTTCGCTGCGCGCCATGGGTCGCATGCAGGATGCGCTGGACATCGTCATCGCTGCCACTGCGCTGCGGCATGGGCTGGCCCTGGTCACCCGCAACACCCGCCATTTCGAAGACACGGGCATCCGGCTCGTCAACCCCTGGGCCGATGCGCCCGGGGCATGAGAAGCAAGACATGAACTACCTCTCCACCCGTGGCGACGCCACCCCCCGCAAGTTCTGCGACATCCTGCTCGAAGGCCTGGCGCCCGACGGCGGCCTGTACCTGCCCGAGCGCTATCCCCAGGTCAGCGACGCCCAGCTCACCGAGCTGCGCGGGGCTTATCGCAGCCAGGGCTATGCGGAACTCGCCTTCCGCATCCTCTCGCTCTATATCGACGACATCCCGCCCGCCGACCTCAAGCGCCTGTGCGAGAAGACGTACATGGCCGAGGTCTTCGGCACGCGCGAGATCGTGCCGCTGCGCCACCTGGAAGAGGGCCTGTGGATCGAGGCCCTGTCCAACGGCCCCACGCTGGCCTTCAAGGACATGGCCATGCAGCTGCTGGGCAACCTGTTCGAGTACGAGCTGGCCCGCCGCGGCGAGCAGCTCAACATCCTGGGGGCCACCAGCGGCGACACCGGCAGCGCGGCCGAGTACGCTATGCGCGGCAAGCGGGGCGTGCGCGTGTTCATGACCAGCCCGCACGGGCGCATGAGCCCCTTCCAGCAGGCGCAGATGTTCAGCCTGCAGGACGCGAACATCCACAACCTCGCCATCGAGGGCGTGTTCGACGACTGCCAGGACATCGTCAAGGCGGTGAGCAGCGACCACGCGTTCAAGGCCAGGTACAAGATCGGCACCGTCAACTCGATCAACTGGGCGCGGCTGCTCGCGCAGGTGGTCTACTACTTCGCGGGCTACTTCCAGGCCACGCAGACCAACGCGCAGAAGGTCAGCTTCACCGTGCCCAGCGGCAACTTCGGCAACATCTGCGCCGGCCATGTGGCGCGCCAGATGGGCCTGCCCATCGACCGACTGGTCGTCGCCACGAACGAGAACGATGTGCTCGACGAGTTCTTCCGCACCGGCGCGTACCGCGTGCGCGGCGCGGCCGACACGCACGAGACCAGCAGCCCCAGCATGGACATCAGCAAGGCCAGCAACTTCGAGCGCTTCGTGTTCGACCTGGTCGGCCGCGACGGTGCACGCACGCGCCAGCTGTTCGCCGAAGGCGTGGCCCGGCAGGGCTTCTTCGACCTGGGGACGGACCCGGTGTTCCAGGACGCCCGAGCCAAGTACGGCTTCGAGAGCGGCAAGAGCACGCACGCCGACCGCCTGGCGACGATCCGCGATACCTACGAGCGCTTCGGCCAGATCATCGATACCCACACAGCCGACGGCGTGAAAGTGGCGCGCGAGCGGCGCGGCGACCCCGCCGTGCCCATGATCGTGCTGGAGACGGCCCTGCCCATCAAGTTCGCCGAAACCATCCAGGAGGCCCTGGGCCGCGCGCCCGAGCGCCCGGCGAAGTTCGAGGGCATAGAGCAGCTGCCCAAGCGCGTGCAGGTGCTGCCGGCCGACGCCGAGCGGGTCAAGGCCTACATCGCAGCCCATTGCGATTGATGGCCAGAATGGCCTTCAGCTCTTGCCAGGCAAGCGCTGGAAGCTATCAAAAATGATTAGAAGGAGTGGCGCGATGAAGGTGGTTGGCTTTGCCGGCTATTCGGGCAGCGGCAAAACCACGCTGGTGGAGCAGCTGATTCCCGAGCTGCGCCTGCACGGCCTGCGCGTGTCGGTGGTCAAGCATGCGCACCACAAGTTCGACATCGACCATGTGGGCAAGGACAGCTGGCGCCACCGCGAGGCCGGAGCCTACGAGGTGGCCGTGGCCTCCGATCGCCGCATGGCGCTGATGCGAGAATTCGAGCGGGCGCACGCGCCCAGCGTGCACGAGCTGTTGGCCGAGCTGGATCCGCGCGCCGACTGGGTGCTGGTGGAAGGCTTCAAGGACAGCGACCTGCCCAAGGTCGAGATCTGGCGCGCGCCCTCGCCCGAATACCATGAGCGCCCCGCGCTCTACCCGCACGACCCCTGCATCGTCGCCGTGGCCACCGACGCATCCGCGCTGCCCGCGCCCACGGCGCTGCCGGTGCTGGATGTGCGCAACCCCCACGCCGTGGCGCAGTGGCTGCTGGCGCAGGGCGCGCGCTTTGACTATGTGCCCCAACGGGTGGAGGTTTGCGAATGACAACCCAGGCGAAATCCCAGGCGCGCGCGCCCCTCAAGCCCCTCGACGAAGCCCTGGCCGATCTGCTGGCCCAGGCCGCGCCGCTGTCGGGTACCGATACCGTCAGTACTTTCGACGCCGACGGCCGCGTGCTCGCCCAACCGGCCATTTCGCCGCTGCAGGTGCCGCCGCAGGACAACAGCTCCATGGACGGCTACGCCGTGCGCCGCGCCGACGTCACGGCAGCGGGTGTGGAGCTGCCCGTAGCCCAGCGCATCGCCGCGGGCGGCTGTGGCACGCCGCTCGCGGCCGGCACGGCCGCGCGCATTTTCACGGGCGCGCCCGTGCCCGAGGGGGCCGACGCCATCGTCATGCAGGAAGACTGCGAGGCCCTGGACGGGGGCGCGCGCGTGCGCGTGAACGCCGTGCCCGCAGCCGGGCAGTGGATACGCCGCGCGGGCGAGGATATCGCCCTGGGCGCCCAGGTGCTGGCCGCCGGCACGCGCCTGACCCCCGCAGAGCTGGGCCTGGCCGCCAGCATCGGACTGGCCAGCCTGCAGGTGGCACGCAGGCCGCGCGTGGCGCTCTTTTCCACGGGCGACGAACTCGTCATGCCTGGCGAAGTGCCGCCCGCGCAGATGAAGCCTGGCGCCATCTACAACAGCAACCGCTTCTTCCTGCGTGCCATGCTGCTGCGCCTGGGCTGCGAGGTGAGCGACCTGGGCATAGTGCCCGACCGGCGCGAGGCCACCGTGGCCGCGCTGCGCGAGGCCGCGCAGGGGAACGACCTGATCCTGACCAGCGGCGGCGTCTCCGTGGGCGAGGAAGACCACATCAAGCCCGCCGTGGAGAGCCTGGGCCGGCTCGACCTGTGGCAGATCGCCATGAAACCGGGCAAGCCCTTCGCCTACGGCCGCATCGGCGGCGCGCACTTCATGGGCCTGCCGGGCAACCCGGTGTCCAGCTTCGTCACCTTCGGCCTGCTGGTGCGGCCCTTCCTGCTGCGCCTGCAGGGCGTGCGCGATGTTGCTCCCAAGGCAATAGCTGCAAGCGCCGGATTCGACTGGCCCAGGGCCGACAAGCGCCGTGAATTCCTGCGCGTGCGCCATGCGGCAGACGGCACGCTGGAGCTGTTTGCCAACCAGAGCTCGGGCGTGCTCACCTCGGCCGCCTGGGCCGACGGCGTGGTGGACAACCCCGCGGGCCAGACGATCGCGCGCGGCAACCGCGTGCGCTTTCTGCCGTTCGTGGAGTTGCTGTCATGACCCTCAAGACCATCCAGGTGCGGTATTTCGCCTCCATCCGCGAGGCCGTGGGCACCGGCCACGAGACGCTGCAGACCGGCGCCGACACCCTGGGCGCGCTGCGCGATGAACTCATCGCGCGCGGCGAACCCTGGGCCGGCTGCCTCGCACGCGGGCGCGCCGTGCGAATGGCCCTGAACCAGGTCATGGCACAGGACACCACGCCGCTGGCGCCGGGTGCAGAGGCTGCGTTCTTCCCGCCCGTCACAGGCGGTTGAGCGCGGCCTCCTGCGCTGCTGCGAGCGCCGCGAGGCGCCGTGCGAGCCCGGTGCTCGCGTGCTCCATGGGCGCACGCAGGCTGGCGCCCATCTCTCCCTGCTGTGCGAGCAGCGCCTTGATGGGCGCGGGGTTTGGCTCGGTGAAGCAGGCTTGCACCACCGGCAGCAGGGCCTGCCACAGCGCGCGGGCGCGCGGCAGGTCGCCGGTGGCCACGCAGCGCATGAGCTCGGCGAAGCGGGCAGGCTGCCAGTGCGCGCTGGCGGCAATGGCGCCGCTGCCGCCCAGCGCGAGCGTGGAGAGGATCTGCGCATCCTCGCCCGCCAGCACCTGCAGCCGGCCGCCGGAGATCAGTGCCTGGGTCTTGGCCGCATCGCCGCCACAGTCCTTGATGGCTCGGATGCGTGGATGCTCCGCCAGTGCTTGCAGCGTGGCCAGCTCCAGCGTGGCGCCCGTGCGATAGGGAATGTCGTAAATGATCAGCGGGTGCATGCTTGCGTCGGCGATGGTGCGGAACCACTGCAGCAGGCCGGCCTGCGAGGGACGGATGTAGTGCGGCGCAGGCACGAGCAGGCCCGCGAGGGGGCGCGTGTTCCAGCCGCGCACGCGTTCGAGCACATGGCCCAGGTGGTAGCCCGACAAGCCCATGACTACAGGCAGCCCAGGCGCTGCGGCGAGTACGGCATCAAGCGCGGCGTCCTGCTCGGCTGTGTCGAGGGCGGCGGCTTCGCCCGTGGAGCCGCACGCGACCACGCCGGCAATACCGCCGGAGCGCAGCCGTTGCACCAGGGCGCGCAGCGCCGCGTGGTCGATGGCGCCGTCGCCATCGAATGGCGTGACGAGGGGAATCCACAGGCCGGAGAACCCGGCGGAGGGGTGGGGGGAAGACATGGGTTTTCGTCCTTTCAAGGGCAAGCGACCGGGAAATGAATCGGCCGGCGTGCGCGCGGGGCCTCGGGGCTCGATGAAAAGGAAAACGGGTGGGAATCGTGCCTGTCGGTTCCGTCGCTCATCCGGACGGAACCGCAGCTCCGGTCAGATGAGCTGGGGTTTTTGGGCTTTGCCCACGCACGGCAGGGCCGCCATGGGGGCGGCTCGGCGGACGGGGGCAAGGCGTGAAGGCATCGCCGCAGTATAGCGAGGCAGGGGAAGGAATCAGGCTAGCGCCGGACTGCGCCAGTCCAGCAACTCGGCCAGGCGCAGCGTGATCCAGCGCGCCTCCTGCGGGCTCACGCACGCGCCGGGCGCGGCCAGGCCCGCGTGGATGCCCAGCAGCACGCCTTCCTCCGAGCGCGCGCCGCCGTGGTAGAGCTGCTGCGCCTGCTCCACCAGGTGGCAGGCCAGGTCCTCGCACAGCTCGTAGCGCGCGCGCACCTCGTCCGCCGGCGCCAGCAGGCGCTGCCGCGCGTCGCTGTACAGCGCGATGAAGGAAGAGGGGACCAGGATCTGGTTGTCGCCGTCGTGCATGGCCTGCATTGTCCGGCAATGGGGGCAAAACAAAGGCGCCGTTCCTGGCGGAGGCGGCGCCTTCTGCCTTGGAGAAGGGCTATCAGGGCTGCTTGTCCCCGGCCTTGGGCGCGTCGTTGCGCGTGAACAGCCACACGAAGAATCCCAGCATGCACAGCATGAAGCCGATGCCGACGGCGCTGAACAGGCCTACGTCGGTCGTGAAGAGTTGCTTGAGCAGTTGCATGGCGCATTTCCTCCGTTGTTGACTGTTGCTGCCATTGCAGCGCAGCCCGGCGAGGGCTACTTTGAGACAAGTCAAAAATCGGGGTATACCCTAGTACTGTCGTCAAGTACCTTCAATCGGGCACGAACAGGCGCTCGAAGCGCTGCTGGTCGACCTCCAGCTCGAAGGTCACGAGCTGGCCCATCTTGCCGTCGGCCCGGCGGTGGGCGGCGAACAGGCTGCACCGGCCCGCCAGCCCGAAGCTCGGCAGGTCGATCAGCGCATAGGGCTGGGGCACGAAGGTCTGGAACTCGAACACCACGTGGTGCGTGTTGCGCGGCGATGGGTAGAGCGTGTAGTCGGCGGTGGTGATGGTCTGCAGGGCCATGGCGGGCGGGGCGTTAAAGTGCCGGGCAATGCCGCCATTTTGCAATGCCTGACCCCATGACCCGCGTTTCCATCCAGACCCAGGATTTCGATGTCTCCGCCGAGCTGGCGGCGTTGCGCGCCCGGGACGCGCGCGTGGGCGCCGTGTGCTGCTTCGTGGGCACGGTGCGCGACCGCAACGACGGCGACGCCGTCGCCACGATGGAGCTGGAGCACTACCCCGGCATGACGGAGCAGTCCATCGAGGCCATGATCGACGAGGCCTTCGCGCGCTTCGACCTGTACGGCGTGCGCGTGATCCACCGCGTGGGGCTGCTGGCCCCGCTCGACCAGATCGTGCTCGTGGCCGTGACCTCGGCGCACCGCGGCGAGAGCTTCCAGGCCTGCGAGTTCCTCATGGACTACCTCAAGACCCAGGCGCCGTTCTGGAAGAAGGAAGCCACGCCGCAGGGCGCGCGCTGGGTCGATGCGCGCGTGAGCGACGACGCGGCGCTGGCGCGCTGGGGCATCGCCGCGCCGCCTCAGGCAGGCTGAATTTATCGCGCCATGGCTTGAAATCAGGGCGCCGCAGCCTTAGCTAGCGACAAGTTGGAGGTCTTACATGCGTCTTGACAAACTCACCACGAAATTCCAGGAAGCCCTGTCCGATGCCCAGTCGCTCGCGCTGGGCCATGACAACGCCTATATCGAGCCCGTGCACCTGCTGGCCGCCATGCTGCGCCAGGAGGACGGCCCGCGCGCGCTGCTGGAGCGCGCCGGCGCCAACGTGCCCGGCCTGCTGAAGGCGTCCGAGGCCGCCATCAAGCGCCTGCCACAGGTGCAGGGCCATGACCAGGTGCAGGCCAGCCCCGAGCTGGGCCGCGTGCTGCAGGCTACCGAGAAGGAGGCCATCCAGCGCGGCGACCAGTTCATCGCAAGCGAGCTGTTCCTGCTGGCCCTCGTGGACAGCAAGGGCGAGGCAGCGCAGATCGCCAAGGACAACGGCCTCACGCGCAAGAGCCTGGAAGCCGCCATCGACGCCGTGCGCGGCGGCCAGAAGGTGGACAGCGCCGAGGCCGAGGGCCAGCGCGAGGCCCTGAAGAAATACACCCTGGACCTGACCGAGCGCGCGCGCCAGGGCAAGCTCGACCCCGTGATCGGGCGCGACGACGAGATCCGCCGCGCCATCCAGGTGCTGCAGCGGCGCAGCAAGAACAACCCCGTGCTGATCGGCGAGCCCGGCGTGGGCAAGACCGCCATCGTGGAGGGCCTGGCCCAGCGCATCGTCGCGGGCGAGGTGCCCGAGACGCTCAAGAACAAGCGCGTGCTGGTGCTGGACATGGCGGGCCTGCTGGCCGGCGCCAAGTACCGCGGCGAGTTCGAGGAGCGCCTGAAGTCCGTGCTCAAGGAAGTGGCGCAGGACGAGGGCCGCATCATCCTGTTCATCGACGAGATCCACACCATGGTCGGCGCCGGCAAGGCCGAGGGCGCGATCGACGCGGGCAATATGCTCAAGCCCGCCCTCGCGCGCGGCGAGCTGCACTGCATCGGCGCGACCACGCTGGACGAATACCGCAAGTACATCGAGAAGGACGCGGCGCTGGAACGGCGCTTCCAGAAAGTGCTGGTCGAGGAGCCCTCGGTGGAGGACACCATCGCCATCCTGCGCGGCCTGCAGGTGCGCTACGAGGCGCACCATGGCGTGGACATCACCGACCCGGCCATCGTCGCCGCGGCGGAACTCTCCCACCGCTACATCACCGACCGCTTCCTGCCCGACAAGGCCATCGACCTGATCGACGAGGCGGCTGCGCGCATCAAGATCGAAATCGACTCCAAGCCCGAGGCGCTGGACAAGCTCGAACGCCGCATGATCCAGCTCAAGATCGAGCGCGAGGCGATGAAGAAGGAGACCGACGAGGCCTCGCAGAAGCGCCTGCAGCTCATCGAGGAAGAGCTGGCCAACGCCGAGCGCGAGTACGCCGACCTGGAAGAGGTCTGGAAGGCCGAGAAGGCCAGCGCCCAGGGCAGCGAGCAGATCCGCAAGGACATCGACGCGATCCGCATCCAGATCGAGGACCTGAAGCGCAAGGGCGACTACAACCGCGTGGCTGAGCTGCAGTACGGCAAGCTGCCCGAGCTGGAGAAGCGCCTGAAGGAGGCGCAGGACAGCGAGGCCGGCGGCGGCGCGCCCAGGCACCAGCTGCTGCGCACCCACGTGGGCGCGGAGGAGATCGCCGAGGTGGTGAGCCGCGCCACCGGCATCCCCGTGGCCAAGATGATGCAGGGCGAGAAGGACAAGCTGCTACACATGGAGGAAAAGCTGCACGAGCGCGTGGTGGGCCAGGACGAGGCGATCTCCGCCGTGGCCAACGCCATCCGCCGCTCGCGCTCGGGCCTGTCGGACCCCAACAGGCCGCTGGGCAGCTTCCTGTTCCTCGGCCCCACGGGCGTGGGCAAGACCGAGCTGTGCAAGGCGCTGGCGGGCTTCCTGTTCGACAGCGAAGAGCACATGGTGCGCATCGACATGAGCGAGTTTATGGAAAAGCATAGCGTTGCGCGCTTGATTGGTGCGCCTCCGGGCTATGTCGGCTATGAAGAGGGCGGCTATCTAACCGAGGCCGTGCGGCGCAAGCCCTATTCCGTGCTGCTGCTCGACGAGGTGGAGAAGGCCCATCCCGACGTGTTCAACGTGCTGCTGCAGGTGCTCGACGACGGGCGTCTGACCGACGGCCAGGGCCGCACCGTGGACTTCAAGAACACGGTGATCGTCATGACCAGCAACATCGGCTCGCCGCTGATCCAGGCCATGGTGGGGCAGGACGCCGAGGACATCAAGGAAGCGGTGTGGGGGGAACTCAAGAGCCATTTCCGACCCGAATTCCTGAACCGCATCGACGAGACGGTGGTGTTCCACGGCCTCGACGCGAAACACATCGAAGCCATTGCCCGCATTCAGTTGCGGCTGCTGGAGGCGCGGCTTGCGAAGATGGATCTCTCGCTGCAAGTGTCTCCGGCCGCCATGGGCGAGCTGGCCAAGGTGGGGTTCGATCCGGTGTTCGGTGCGCGGCCGCTCAAGAGGGCGATCCAGCAGCGTATCGAGAACCCGCTGTCCAGGCTGCTGCTCGAAGGGCGCTATCCGCCCAAGAGCGTGATTCCGGTGGACGTCGATCCTGTGAAGGATCCAGGGGTATTCCACTTTGGCGAGGCCCGCGCGGCGGGCTGAGCCCTACCATAGGGCATGCGCGGGCCCTGGCCCGCGCGCCCGGATGTCAGAAAGGGGCATGGTTTGAATGAAGTTGTGGCCGGTGTGATCCGGTGGGCGTTGCGTCTGGTGGTCTTTGCCATGGGCGTGGTTCTGTTCCTGAGCCTGGTGGTGGCCGCCGCAGTGTTGGCGCTGGTGTGGGGCCTGCGCGCCCTCTGGGCGCGGCTGACCGGCAGGTCGGCCATGCCGTGGACCATGCGCATGGACCCGCGCACCGGCTGGAGCACCGTCTACCGCAGCACGGCGCGCTGGACGGCGCAGGCCTCGTCCGAGCGCCGGCGCAGCGAGGCCGGCGGGGTGCACGACATCACGGACGTGGTGCCGCGCGAGATTCCCTGAAACCCGGTCGATGGGCTGCTGGCCGCTGGCCGCTGCCTGCTGCCTCTTGCCCTTCCATGTGCCGCCGCGCGGCCTGCCCAGGCAGGCCCGCGTGGCTTTCTTTTTTATGATGGGGTGCCATGACGCCTGACGACATCCGCAACCTCTTCGACCTGCAGCGCCAGGCCAGCAGGGCCCAGCCCGACGTGCCGCTGATGGTGCGGCGCGAGCGCCTGCTGCGCATGCGCAAACTGCTCGACGAGCATGGCCCGGCGCTCGCTGCCGCGGTGCAGGCCGACTTCGGCATGCGCTCGCCGCGCCTGACCGAGGTGGCCGACCTGTTCGTGCTGCGCTCCCAGCTCGCGCACACGCTGCGCCACCTCGCGCGCTGGTGCCGGCGCACCAGGGTGCGCACGCCCCTGTTCCTGCAGCCCGCGCGCGGGTGGATCGAGCGCCAGCCGCTGGGTGTGGTGGGTGTGATCTCGCCCTGGAACTACCCCGTGCAGCTGGCCCTGGCGCCCGCCATCGGCGCGCTGGCGGCGGGCAACCGCGTGATGCTCAAGCCCAGCGAACTCACGCCCCACACCTCGGCGCAGCTTGCGGCGCTGGTGTCGCAGTTCTTCGCCCCGGACGAGTTCTGCGTGGTGCAGGGCGACGCGGCCACCGCCGCGCTGGTGGCCTCGCTGCCGTTCGACCACCTGGTGTTCACGGGCTCCACCGCCGTGGGCCGCAGGGTGGCGCAGGCGGCGGCGGCCAACCTCACGCCCACCACGCTGGAGCTGGGCGGCAAGTCGCCCGCCATCATCGACGCGGACTGCGACATGGCGGACGCCGCACTCAAGATCGCCCACGGCAAGCTGCTCAACGCGGGCCAGACCTGCATCGCGCCGGACTACGTGATGCTGCCGCGTGGCAGCGAAGCCGCCTTTGCCGATGCGTTCCGCGCCGCGGTGGCGCGGCTGTTCCCGTACTTCGAGGGCAACCCGGACTACGCCTCCATCATCAGCCCGCGCCATCTTGCGCGGCTGCGCACCATGCTGCAGCAGGCCCAGACTCTGGGCGCCGAGGTGCATGCCATGGAGCCCGTGCCGGGCTCGCCCCCGCCGCCGCCCCAGGGCATCGGCGACGGCGTGGGCCGGCAGATGGCGCCGGTGCTAGTGTTCGGCGCCACGCCGGGCATGCAGCTCATGCAGGAGGAAATCTTCGGCCCCGTGCTGCCGGTGCTCAGCTACGAGCGGCTTGACGACGCCATCGCGCACATCAACGCCCGCCCGCGCCCGCTGGCGCTGTACTGGTTCGGCCGCAGCGAGGCGGTGCAGGGCGACGTGCTGCGCCGCACCGTGAGCGGCGGCGTGTCGGTGAACGACACGCTGATGCACATCGCGCACGACAACCTGCCCTTCGGCGGCGTGGGCGACAGCGGCTGGGGGGCGTACCACGCCGAGGCTGGCTTCCTGCGCTTTTGCCACCAGAAACCGGTGCTGGCGCAGTCGCGCTGGTCCCTGGGGCATCTGCTGTATCCGCCCTACGGCGCGCGCTTCGACAGGATCATGGCGCTGCTGCGGCGCCTGATGCAGGGCGGTTTGAACGGGCAGGGCTAAACCTGGGGGCTAGCGTGCCGTAAGGCATTTGCGCGAGAATGTTAGGTTTCTCGAAATTCACCCGTTTTCGTTTCCCATGTCCAGTATCCAGGTTCGTCCCGCCACTCTTCGCGATGCCAAAGCCATTGCTCAGGTCCATACCATTGCCGCGATGGAAGCTTACCGAGGTCTGCTGCCGGACGATCAATTGAAAGCCATGTCATCGGTCGAGAAGCGCCAAGCCTATTGGCGCGAGGCCATCGAGTATTGCGAGCCCCAGGTCCAGGTGGCCGTGGAGGGCGACAAGATCGTCGGCTTCGTCGGCTTCGACCGTTCGCGCGATGAAAAGACCCGCAACACCACGGGCGAGATCTGGGCCATCTACGCCGCTCCCTCGCACTGGAACAAAGGCGTGGGCCTTGCCCTGTGGGACGCCGCGCGCGACGGCCTGCACGAGGAAGGTTGCACCACCGTCACGGCCTGGGTGCCGCTGCGCAACGAGCGCGCCTTGCGCTTTCACGAAATGGCCGGTTTCAAGCGCGAGATGACCACCGCCAAGACCGCCGTGATCGGTGGCGTGAAGGTGGAAGAGGTGCGCCTCAAGCGCTCCATCAACTGAAACCCTTTCCCTGGCGGGCCTGGCGATGATCGAGTGGAGCGAGCGGGGCGAGGTGCGCCGCGCGCTCTGGCGCTCGGAAAGCGGCGCCGCGGCGCCGCGGCGCGTGCAGCCGGTGGACGACACTGTGGCGGCCGACATCGCCTACCGCCTGGCCTGCGAGGGCACGGCGCTGCTCTGGCGCGGCGACTTCCAGAACGCGCGCCAGCTGCTGCAGGCATTGATGCGCCGCGCCGACCGCAGGCCCGCGAAGGCCGCGGCCCGGGCGGCGCAGAAAATGGCCGAGGCCAGCCCGGCCGAGCGCTTCCACCTGCACCGCCAGGCGCAGGCGCAGCGCACGCGCACCCTTGGCGCGCTGCTCATCCCGGTCGAGGGTGACTACTCGATTGCGCTGCGCCGCGCGCCCGACTGGCGCACCGCCTGCACCGAGGCCTGGGGCCCGGCCAGCGGCGAGGCCAGCGCGGTCGCGCTGCGCGAGCTGCTGGGCGTCGTCGGTGCGCATGAATGGCGCAAGAAGGGGGTGGAAGTCCCCGCGCTGGGCGATCGCATCCACCCGCACTACGGCGTGTTCTCGCCGGTACGCGGCGAGTACATCGACCTCGTGGCGCAGGCGCCGCTGCCGGGCACCAGCTTGGCGTTCGACATCGGCACCGGCACCGGCGTGCTCGCGGCCGTGCTCGCGCGCCGGGGCGTGCGCCGCGTCGTCGCCACCGAGCTGGCGCCGCGCGCCCTGGCCTGCGCGCAGGACAACCTGCGGCGCCTGGGCCTGCAGGACCGGGTCGAGCTGCTGGCGGCCGACCTGTTCCCGCCCGGGCGCGCGCCGCTCGTGGTCTGCAACCCGCCCTGGCTGCCGGCGCGGCCGAGCTCGGCCATAGAGCAGGCCGTGTACGACGAGGGCAGCCGCATGCTCAAGGGCTTTCTGGCCGGGCTGCGTGAGCACCTGGAGCCCGGCGGCGAGGGCTGGCTGGTCCTGTCGGACCTGGCCGAGCATCTGGGCTTGCGCTCGCGTGAAGACCTGCTCGGCTGGATCGCAGCGGCCGGCCTGTGCGTGCTGGGGCGCCTGGACACGCGCCCGCGCCACGGCAAAGCCCAGGACGCCGGCGACCCCCTGCACGCCGCGCGCGCAGCCGAGGTCACCTCGCTGTGGCGGCTGGGCGCCACTGCGTAGTTTGCTATTCAATAAATAGCTGCTAGCGCTTTATGGTAAAGCGCTGCAGGCCAAAATGATTACCAAAGCACCAGCCCGCAAACCCCTGCTGCTGGCCCCCATGGAGGGGCTGCTGGACTTCGTGCTGCGCGACGTGCTGACGCGCGTGGGCGGCGTGGACCGGTGCGTGTCCGAGTTCATCCGCGTCACGGGCAGCCTGCTGCCCGACAAGGTGTTCCTGCGCTACCTCCCTGAGCTCAGGAACGGCGGACGCACGCTGGCCGGCGTGCCCGTGCGCGCCCAGCTGCTGGGCTCCGACCCGGTCAGCATGGCCGAGAACGCCGCCCGCCTGGCGGCCCTGGGCCCCGAGGGCATAGACCTGAACTTCGGCTGCCCGGCCAGGACCGTGAACCGCCACGGCGGCGGCGCGGCCCTGCTGCGCGAGCCCGAGGTCATAGCCGCCGTGGTGGCCGCCGTGCGCCGCGCCGTGCCCGCGCACCTGCCCGTGTCGGCCAAGATGCGCCTGGGCTACGACGACGCCGGCCGCGCGCGCGAATGCGCCCAGGCCATGGAGCAGGGCGGCGCGTGCGAACTGGTCGTGCACGCGCGCACCAAGGCCGACGGCTACCGCCCGCCCGCGTACTGGGAGCGGATCCCCGAGATACGCGAGGCGGTAGCTATCCCCGTGGTGGCCAACGGCGAGATCTGGACCGTGGCCGACGCGCTGCGCTGCCGGGGCGTGTCGGGCTGCGACGCACTCATGCTGGGCCGCGGCATGGTGGCCGACCCGGGGCTGGCGCTGGCCATCCGCGCGCAGGACGTGGGGCAGGGCGCCTTTGCCCTGCCCTGGGCGGCCCTGCTGCCGCAGCTGGCGCGCTTCTGGCAGCTGGTGTGCGAAGACCTGGAGCCGCGCCAGCGTGCCGGCCGGCTCAAGCAATGGCTGAACCTGCTGCGCCGGCGCTACCCCGAGGCCCAGCGGGCCTTCGACGAGGTGCGCGTGATGACCGAGCAGCGCGCCATCGGCGCCTGGGTCGCGCGGGCCGTGGAGCTGGCCGCTACAGCAGGTGGTCGGGCGCCAGCGGGCCCAGCAGCCTGAGCAGCAGGCGCAGGCCCAGGCTACTGTCGGGGTCGGTGTGAGCGTCCTGCAGGCCGCTGCCCTCGGGCGGGTGCCACACCAGCCGGTCCTCCTCCTGGTGCTCCAGGCGCCAGGCACCCTGGCGCATCGCCGCGTCGATCTGCCCGGCCGCCTCGGCGGCCAGCCTGCGGCTGCGGATCAGCAGGGCGATCTCGGTGTTCTGCAGCTGCGAGCGCAGGTCCAGGTTCATCGAGCCCACGACCAGCAGCCTGCCGTCCACCACCATGACCTTGGAGTGCAGCATCGCGCGCGACGAGCCGGCCGCGCCGCCGGAGCTGCCCAGGGCCGAGCGCAGGCCGGCCTGCTCGCTGCGCAGCTCGTAGAGCTCTACGCCCATGGCCAGCAGGGCCTTGCGGTGGCGCGCGTAGCCCACGTGGGCGATGGGCGCGTCGTTGGAGGCCAGCGAGTTGGTCAGCACGCGCACGCGTACGCCGCGCGCGCGTGCCGCCGCAAAGGCGCGCAGCATGTCGTCGCCCGGCACGAAGTAGGGCGAGATGACGAGCAACTCGCGCTGCGTCCCCGCCATGAGGTCGAGCAGGCCGTCGACCACCGTGTCGCCGAACTCCTGCGCCTCGTCGCCGTCCAGCGGGATCTTGGCGGGCTTGTCCGCCAGCATCGCCGCCGGCGCCCAGGTGAACTCCGCGGTGCGCAGGTCCATGGGCTGCGAGTCCCATGCATGGGCCGGCTGCTCCGGCGCGGGCGCATCCGCCACGGGCGAGCCATTCCCTTCGGGCTGAACCTGCGCGCGCAGGCGCTCCAGCTCCTCGCGGGTGATGAGCGACTGCACGGGGTAGGCGCGCGGGTTGTTCCAGTAGCTGTCGAAGCTGCGCGACATGTCGGCCACGATGGGGCCTGCGGCCAGCACGTCGAGATCGACGAAGTTCTCGGCCTGCGACCTGCCGAAGTAGGCATCGCCCAGGTTGCGCCCGCCCGTCACGCCCATCATGTTGTCGGCAATGAACAGCTTGTTGTGCATGCGCTGCTGCACGCGCTGGAAATCGGCGAGCGACCCCCACAGCCGCCCCAGGGCGGATGCGCGCGGGCCCGCCACGGGGTTGAACATGCGCATCTCGACGTTCGGCACGAACGCCATGCCCATGACCAGGGCGTTGCGCCCCGTGCTGTGGAAATCGTCCAGCAGTATGCGCACCCGCACCCCGCGCCGCGCGGCCGCCGCCACGCCGCGCAGCAGGCGCGCGGAACTCTCGTCGGCATGGATCGCGTAGTACTGCAGGTCCAGCGTCTTCTGCGCCGACTGCACAAGGGCCAGCCGGCTGCCGTAGGCCTCTTGCGGGCCGCTCAGCAGCATGAAACCCGAGGCGTAGCGGGAGCCTGCCGCCTGGCGGCGCTCCTGCACCAGTTGCGCCAGTGCCGTGGGCTGCGCGGCGACATCGAGGGCGGTGGAGACGGGCCTGTCCACATCCTTGGGAAGGCCGGCGCAGCCCGCGCAGAGCAGCGCCAGCCACGCGATGGCACACCAGCGCCGCGGGGTGCATGCGGCGGGGCTGGGAAGCGTGGTTGCGGCGGGCATGGGCGGCGTGGCGGCTCGTGCCGTCAGAAATCGGCCCGTCCCGCCACGCGGGCGATCAGCCGCAGGTCCGGGCCCAGCTGCTGCATGCCGTGGAACTCCATGCGCACGCCATCGGCCAGGGCCTGCAGCGGCCCCCAGCTCGCCAGCCCATGCGCGCCGCTGCCCAGCAGCAAGGGCGCCAGGTACAGCAGCAGCTCATCGACCAGCCCCTCGCGCAGGAACGAGCCGTTGAGCTTGTGGCCCGCCTCCAAGTGCAGTTCGTTCACGCCGTTCGCGCCCAGGTCGCGCAGCATGGCGGGCAGGTCCACCTTGCCGCGCGCATTGGGCAGCACGATGACCGTGGCGCCGCGCGCCCGCAGCGCCTGCGCCCGGTCAGGGTGGCCGTCGGCGGCGTAGATGAAAACGCGCCGCCCAGGCACGTCGAACAGGCGCGCGCCGAGCGGCGTCTGCAGCCGGCTGTCCACGACCACCAGGTGCGGCTGGCGCGGCGTGGCCACCTCGCGCACGTTCAGAAGCGGGTCGTCCTCCAGCACCGTGCCGATGCCGGTCAGCACCGCGCAGGCGCGCGCGCGCCAGGCATGGCCGTCCGCGCGCGCGGCGGGCGCGGTGATCCACTGGCTGGTGCCATTGGCCAGCGCCGTCACGCCGTCGAGCGAGGCCGCGGCCTTCATGCGCACCCAGGGCATGCCGCGCACCATGCGGCTGAAGAAGCCGATGTTGAGCTCGCGCGACTGCTGCGCGCCCGGCCCCACCTGCACGTCGATGCCCGCCGCCCGCAGCCGCGCGAAGCCCTGCCCGCCTACCAAGGGATTCGGGTCCTCGATGGAGGCCACCACGCGCCCGATGCCGGCCTGGATCAGCGCGTCGCAGCACGGCCCTGTGCGCCCCTGGTGCGCGCAGGGCTCCAGCGTCACGTAGGCCGTCGCGCCGCGCACGTCATTGCCGCTGGCCGCCGCGTCGCGCAGTGCCACCACCTCGGCATGCGGGCCGCCGGCCTGCTGGGTGAAGCCCTGGCCCAGCACAGCGCCGGCGCCGCTGGCAATGACGCAGCCGACGCGCGGATTGGGGTTGGAAAGAAAAAGCGCCTGGGCGGCGAGCCCAAGCGCTTGGGTGATGAAGGGGGCAGCGTCTGTCATGGCGCTGGCGATGGTAGCGCGCCATGAGGGGCGCGGCTTATTTGCTCCAGCAGTCGGGGTTGTAGCCCGATTCGCCGGACTTCTTGCCTGCGGCGCCACGCACGCCAGTATTGCTCAGTGTGTAGGTGCCGCATTTGTCGCCCGTCTGCGCACCCTTGGGTACGGCCGTGAGCGTGTAGGCAGCATTGGTATTGCCCGCCTGAAAGGCAATGTCATAGCGCTTAGTGGTATCGCCGCTCCAGGTGAGTGCGGCGGGCAGCGTTGTGGGGTAAACGCCTGTGGCGGTGGCCGCCCGCTCCAGCCATTGCTGCGCCTGCAGCAGGCCGGCGCGTGCATCGGCGCGATGCCCGCGCTGCACATACTCGGTGTAGCTGGGGTAGGCAATGGCCGTGAGGATGCCCACGACGGCCACCACGATCATCAGCTCGATGAGGGTGAAGCCGCGCTGTTTCTCGTGCATTCGTTGGATCATGGGTTTCCTTTCACTTCACTTGCCGCCAGCTTGGGCGCAGGGATTGTTCGGGCATGCAGGCCATGGCAACCTTGTTGTTTTTCGCGTCGATATCCAGGTTCTGGCAGTCCCCACTTCCGCCCTTCTTGATAATGGTGTGCGAGCCCTTGGTCACTTGTGAGCGCGATACGCGTTTGTCGTCTCCGCATGTATGGCATGTACCGCTGCTGCTGCCGCTGCCGGGTGGGCTGTAGAACATGCCATTGCCGTCATAGTCCAGCAGTTGCACCGTGGGCCGCTTGCCATCCATGATGTTGACCAGGGTGAGGTACTGGCGCTCTTCGTCCACCGTGCTGGATTCGCAGCTTTCCACATTGGGGTCTACGTCAGAGCCTTTAGCGGGCACCTGGGAATAGACGGCCAGGATATTGCTGCCGTCGTAGAACTCCATGGGTTTAAGCAGACGCTCGCCGACGGCTGGCAGATCCATGTACCAGCCATTGAAGTTGACCCAGGTTTCCTTTTTCAACTCATCCGTTACATCCACGGTGGCATAGCCGGCAGCGCCTACGGCCGTTATTTTCTGGGCGGCCAGCTTGGCATTGACCACGCCTTCGCCCAGCGCCGCTGGCGCAGGAACACAGTTGGGGCCGGTGGGGCAAGTGCCTCCGCCAGGGTGCACCTCCAGGCGTTTGCCCTTGGCCGTGTCGACGAGGCGGTAGCGCGTGTTATCGAGCACCGAGTACAGGGTTTGCACAGTCGCGTCGTTTTCGTCTACCTTGGTGACGTTGCGGCCCGTGCCAAAGGCCACCATCATTCCGCCGACCGATACGGCCTTGGCGCTTGTTCCGGTTCCCACGACCATAGTGCGATCATTGGCGCGCACGGTGGGGGCGGTGGTAATGGGCTGGAGTTTTGTGCGGGCACTGCCCAACGATGCAGGCCCCTTGGCCGTGAACAGCGGCTGGCCGCCGAAAGCCACGCTCCAGTTCGAGTCGTTCACGTTGGTGAGGTCGAACTTCCACAGGTTGCCCAGGTTGTCGCCTGCGTAGGCTACGTCGGCACGACCGTCGCCGTTGAGGTCAACCAGACGCGGAGCCGCCAAGCCATTGTCGTTGGCCTTGTCCGTACCGACGGCATCGGCCGTGGCGGCGGAAATGCGCTTGAGTTCCTTGTTTCCGTCCAGGTACTGGATCAGCAGCACGGGCCGCTGATTGGCGCTGTTGTAGCCATTGCCCATGACAACCGCCCAACGGTCGTTGTTCATGCGCGTGATCTGCGTGGTGCGCATGGGATTGTTCTCATCCAGCACGGGACGGGCGGTGATGTTGCCTATGTCCTTGTCCTCTTCCACTGCCGTTTCGCAGGCGGTCTTCTGGGTACCGCTCATGGCTGCGCAGTTGGGTGCGCCTTCGGCTCCCCGGGTGCGGTCGAGTACCACTAGCTTCTGCGCGCTGCCCTCATTGAAGCCGGGGACGCTTCCGTCATCACCCGGGGCGGGGTTGGTGACGTCCAGCACGAAGTAGCCTTTGCCGCCGGCACCCATCGTTCCCACCAGGAGAGTCCGCCAATCCGGAACGGTGCTGGAGGGGTTAGCCGGGTCGGGGCTTCCCAGATCCACGTCGCCGGTCATGGGCGAGCCATCGACAAAGAACCTGTGCTTGTTGTTGTAGGCGGGATCGGTCAGCAGGGGGAGGCTGGCGATCACGCCGCGCGGCGCGTAGGCAATTTTTTCCGTGCCGTCGGTGGCGGAAAAGCCGTGAAGCAGGCCGTCGTTGCCCCCCACGTAGATCATGGGCGTGCGGGATTTCCTGGCAAGCGTGAAGGCGCCATAACCTTTGAGCGGGTAGTTGCTGGCCGGAGCCCCCGTGTACCACACCACGGAGTTGACGATGTCACCCTGGCGGCTCTTGCGTTCGCGGAAAGGTTTGGACGTCGAGTAGCCCGAGGTTTCGGAGCCTTCCAGAGAGCGGTCGCCGCGGATGAAGTTGAGCCTGTTCTCGCCGTTGGTGGCGACGGTCACGGTGGTGTCGCTGGGGTCTTTCCCCAGCAGGGCTTTTTGGTCAGTGCTGAGATTGCTTTGATCGCTGGCCCATTTGAAGGCCACGCCGCCCTTGTTCTTGGATGTGACCCATTGGTCGCTCCAGCTCAAGATCAGCCGGGTACTGGTATCCATGGCGTCCAGCTTGTCGGCCGTGTTCTTGCCGCCCCAGCTTGTGGTGGGCTCCGTGGTCCCGTCCTTTTTCACCGTTTCCGCCGTCACGAAGCCTTTCCAGGCGTTCTTGGGTTCGTAGTTGCCGGTGAATTTGCCTACGTCGTTGCGCGAAATGTTCGAGCCGCTGGTGGCCGTGGAGGTGAGGTCCGGATCGACCTGGGTGTTGATCTGCTGGAAGATGTCGCGGAAGGCTTTCGCCAGGTCCTCCCCCTTCTCGACGGCATAGAAGCGGCCCCGGCCATTGAGGGCCGCATGCCACAAATCCAGCGAGCGGACGGGTTCGCCGCCGCTGCCTATGTCGGGCCACTTGATGTTGCCGGTGATGAAGTCGGGCAGGCTCCCGTTGGAGCCCGGGTCGTAGCTGAACGGGACCATCAGGTCGGTGTCGAAGGTGGCCTTGTTACCCGTGGCGCATCCCTGGCCGGGGGCCTGGATGACGGTGCATGCCGTATCGGGTGCCGCTGGGTCTTTGCTTCCGGAGACTTTGTTTCCGGGCCAGGTGTAGGCCATCTTGCTGAGGCCGATGGTATAGGTCACCATGTGTGGCCAGTTGGCCGGGTTGTAGCGCGGGTTCCAGAAACGATCCAGGATGGCGTCGTTGCCCGTGGTGTCCTTGCCGAAGTTTTCCGTTGCAGGGGCTTTGTTGTATTCGGCGGTGGGCTGCGGAGTGCCCTTCAAGCCGGTCACGCCATTGGAGTCCGTGGCCGTTTGCAGCTTGGTGGACCAGCTCTTGAAGGCCCAGTCGGCAAGGGTGTTGCTGTAGGTGTCTGCGTACAGGCCGTTCTTGGGGCGGTTGGCGAGGGTTGTGCTCCCATACACGGTGCCATCGGGAAGGGTGATGTTGTTGGTGTTGTCGTCCTGAGTGCCGCCCGACACAGAACCGTTCCAGCGCCCGTCGGTCATGAAGATGTGGTAGTTGCGCCGGCATCCCAGATAGGGTGTGGCCGCGGTGCCGGGTACGGAGGCCCAGGGGCCGTTCTTGTCCAGATTGGCACGCATATATTCATCGGCCTGCTTGAACATCTTGTGCGAAGGCGTCGAACTGCTCGGTTTCAGCTTGCTGACGAAGGTGAGGAAGTTCGCCCGGTGGGCACCAGCCAGCACCTGCATGGAATTGGTAGCAAGTGTCGGTGTGCTGCCCGTCGAGCCAGGAAGCGAGCCCGGGTTGCCATTGTTGGCATTCATGGCCTGCCATGCCAGACGGATCTTTTTGTCGGGCAGTAGGCTGCTGTCGTATTTCTCGTGGGTGGGGTCGAAAATCGACTGCAGTGCGTACTTCAGCACGTTCATACGCCTGCTGGTGCCTGGCCAGGTGCCGTCGGCATTTGGGGTGGTGTTGTTGGTGGCGCCCGAGGAGCTCTCCCTGTCCACGCGGTAGTCCATACTGCCCGAGTCGTCGATAGAGATGATGACGTTGGGGGTCACGTAAGGCTGGACCGTGCCCGGCGGCGCTTGTACTAGGTCGATGGCCCAGGCGCCATGCGGCGCCAGCATCGTGCTCGCGGCCAGGGCGAGCAGGGTTTTGCGAAAGCGGGGGGGCGTTTTGCGGGGCATGGATGCTCCTCCTCGTATCGATGGTGTAATGCGTGAAAGCAGGATCTAAGGCTTGTGTGGTGGGCGATGGCCGCTCACTTCTTGGAAGCGATCAATCCTTGAGTTTCTGCTGGGCGTAGGTCTGCTGCAGCACCACCATGGTGTTGAGCTTGCGGCCGTAAGCCAGCGCGGTGATGCGGTACACCACGCTGGGCGTCAGGTTGAGCGGCAGCAGGTTGTTGGGGCCGCCCACGATCAGTCCGGAACTCTTGCTGCTCTCGTCATAGGGCAGCACTTCGATCCAGTACCAGCCGCCTTGGGTGTCGGCACTGGTGTCCGCCAATATGGGATTGATCGGACCGTCGGTGGTGGTGTTGGCTGCGCCGGTGTATTGGCCGTAGCGGGCGCCCACGCCGCTGGTTGCCATTTGGGCCAGCGTGGGGCCCTTGGAAGTGTCGGTGTTGTTCCAGAAATCCTGCTTGGCCGTGCGTTTGGCGCACAGGCCGTTGCGACACTTGGTGGTCTCCAGATCCAGCGTCGCCAGCAGGGGGCCCACGTCTTTGGCTTCCAGCGGGATCTTGTCGGGGGTGCTGGTGCGGCAGACGTTGCCACTGCCGGTGCAGACGCTGCCGTTGGCGTTCTCGCCGCGGATGTCGAGTTCGGCGTCCTGCAGCAGGGCCTGGGCAGCCTCGAAGGCGCGCTGATAGTCGGCGTCGTTGCCCACCACCATCTCGTTGAACAGCGAGGTGCGCGACGCCCACAGCGCTAGCAGCATTGAGAGCATGACGAACACGATGACGACGAACAGCGCGATGCCGCGCTGTTGCTGACGCCGGAGGTGGACGGGAGGCGTGCGTTGCATGGTGGTTTTTCCTAGAGCACGGAGCCAACCAGTCCCTGGCTGCGCAGTTGGAATACGTTGCGGAACGCGATGTGCATGCGCCGGGTGCGCTCGCCGGTGAGGGTGCTCATGTCTACCTTGGTGCTGCCGTCGCAGTCGGTGTAAGTGCTGCCTGAGGGCATGTCGATGGGCTCGACGCCGTAGAGCACGAGGCAGACCTCCACGGCCTGCACCCGGCCCCAGTTGGCGGCGCCCACGGCGTCGGCAGTGGCGTACTGAATCTTGGTGTTGCCCGGTTCGGTGTTGTCCTGCAGCAGGTAGCGCACCTGGAAGTTGGCGACGTTCTGCACGATGGGCTGGGCGCTGGCGCCATTGCCGGCGCAGCGCAATTCGCTGCCGTTGAGCTGGAAGACGCTTTCCACCCGCTGGTCGTCGCTGGTGCTGGCGGGGCCGCCGGTGCAGTTGCGTGCCAGGGCCTGCTCGACCGCGCTGCCATGCACCGACTCCTTGTAGCGGCGGTAGCCCACGGTAAGGGTGATGGGATCGCTGGCACCGCTCAGGGTGTTGGTGCCCGGATCGAAGCCGTTGGCGCTTCCCGATGCGGGGGCAGTGGTTTCAAACGCCACGGGTGCGGTGAGGACGTTGTCCGATGCCGCATTGGTGGGGTTGGGGTTGAGGTACAGCGAACCCGCTTGGCGCAGTTGCAGACCTATGACGCGCATGGCGTAGGCCGCCTGCTGCTGGATTTCGCTGGCGTCGCTCACGGTGCCAGAGACGCTGCGCGAGACCATGAGCGCACCCATGGCCACGGCCACGACGAGCAGGCCTATGGCTACGCCCACCATCAGTTCGATCAGCGTGACGCCGCGCTGGGCATGTGGGCGTCCTGTCATTGTTTTTGGAAGCATCTTCAAGATCCCGGGCAGAAATACTGGGTGGGGCCGCCGCCGAGGTAGGGCGCGCAGCGGGCAGCCACCGGGATGTATTGCAGGTGGCAGGTGCGGTCGGCAGGGCAGGTGGCGGCAGTGCCGCCGCCATCGCTGAAGCTGCCGTCTGCAGCGCGGATTTTGGTGGCGTCGATGTTGTTCTTGTAGTCGCCGGCGGTGTCGCGTTCGTTCTCGCGCCAACTGATCATCACGCCCAGCAGGCGACGGTTGGCGGCGACGGTTTCGCCCGGAGCCAGGAAGATGCTGGCTTGGCCCAGAGGCAGGGAATCCTTGACGGTTTGCTTCCAGGTGCCCAGGTCGTAGACGGCTAGTTCGGTGCGGCTGCACTGCTTGGTTTTGCAGTCGCCGGCCGAGGGCGTGGCGCTGAATGCGGAGACGTAGGCGCCAAGGTCGGCCAGGGCATTGGGGTTGACTTTCATGCGCTCGCCGAGATCTTCGATAAGCCGGATGGCCTGCGACCGGCGCACGGTGGTCTGGGTGTCGGCCAGGGTGCGCATCTGCACGCCCAGGATGCCCAGGATGCCCAGGGCCGCGACGACGATGGCGACGAGCGATTCGATCAGCGTGATGCCGCTTTGGCGGGGCCGGTGTATGGAGGGGCGCATGGAATTTCAGCCGGATGTGCAAGGGGGATCGGAGATGACGCGGATGCGCCCGCCTGAGCTGACGCACACGCCTTTGGCGGCTGCATCGGAAATGGATTTGTTCTGCGGGACGACACTCATGCCGATCCAGGTGCCGTTCACCAGGCCCCAGCGGTTCAGCGTGATGGCCTCGCCGCCGCTGGTTCGCGTGATCTGCATCCTGGCGGGCGCGTCGAAGCGCTGCAGTTCCGTGGGGGTGACGCAGTTACCGCTGGCGTTGATGCTGGCGCAGGCCAGGACCTGCCAACCGCAGCCCCAGTCATTGGTGCCTGGGGCAGTCGTGCAGCCGTCGGTGTTGTTCGGGATTTTCTGCACGACCACGTTGCCGCCGCGCTTGATGGCCTCGGAGCGTGCGTAGTACAGCGAGGATTGCAGTCCCTCCACCGTCTGCCGTACGCGCCAGCGTTCGATCAAGGGGTTGAAGCTGGGCGCCGCAAGCGCCGCGAGGACCGCCAGGATGGCCACGGTCACCATCAGCTCGACGGCCGTGAAGCCGCGCGAGGGTGTACCGGGACGGCGGCGCGGGCGTGTTCGCGAGGAGCAAGGTGAGGGCAACGATTGCATGCTCTTGATGCTATTTGTGACAAGTTGGCCTGGCACCTGCCAGACCGACGAGCGGAGCCGCAATGCCGACGGGCGGCGCGCGGGAGTGGCTTTCTTGCGCCGCTGGTAGGCTCGCCGCATGCCGTTCCCGATCCTGGATGCCGCCGCGGCGGCCGTCGCCCTGCTGCTGGCCCTGTCCATCGACCGCTGGTGGGGCGAGCCACCCGCGGCGCTCCATCCCGTGGTGTGGATGGGGCGGGCGCTGGGGGCGTGCGGCGCGCGTGTGGCGCCGGCGCAGGCCACAGGGCGTGATTTGTGGTCTTTTTGGCTTGCAGCGATTGCCTGGTGTGCGCTGGCAGCTATTGTTTTGGTAGTTTTCGGCGTGCTGCAATGGACCGCCGTGGCCCATCTGCCCGCCTGGGGTGCGGCGCTGGCGCTGGGGCTGCTGCTCAAGCCGCTGCTGGCCTGGCGCATGCTGCGCCGTGAGGTGCTGGCGGTGGAGGCCGCGCTGGGCGAGTCGCTGGAGGTCGGACGCGCGCGCCTGGCCTGGCTGGTGAGCCGCGATGTGCGGCAGCTCGATGAGGCGCAGGTGCGCGAGAGCGCCATCGAGTCGCTGGCCGAGAACCTGAGCGACTCGGTGGTCGCGCCCCTGTTCTGGTTCGTGCTGCTGGGCCTGCCGGGCGCGGCGCTGTACCGCTTCGCCAACACGGCCGACGCCATGTGGGGCTACCCGGACATGCGCGGCGGCCGGTACTGGCAGTGGGCCGGCAAGTGGGCGGCGCGCGCGGACGACGCGCTGTCGTGGCTGCCCGCGCGGCTGACGGCGCTGCTGCTGTGGCTGGCGGCGCGCGGCGGCGTGCGCTGGGGCGCGCTGCGGGCGCTGGCGCGTGCCACGCCGTCGCCCAACGGCGGCTGGCCCATGGGCGCCATGGCGCTGGCACTGGGTGTGCGGCTGTCCAAGCCCGGCGTGTACGTGCTGAACGCCGCGGGCCGCGCGGCGCGGGCGGAGGACACGCGGCGTGCCGTCGATCTGGCGTCCAGGTCGATCGCGGCGCTTATCCCACTTTTGCTGGCAGCTCTTTTATTGATAGCTATAGTGCGCCGCCATGTCTGATCCCGCTTTGCTGCACGGCGGCCCGGACGCACTGGGCGCGGCGCCGTACGACTTTTCCACCAATGCCAACGCCTGCGGGCCGTGCCCTGCCGCGCTCGATGCCTTGCGGCAGGCCGACCGCAGCCGCTATCCCGACCCGGCCTACACCGCGCTGCACGCGCGGCTGGCCGCGTTCCATGGCGTGCCCGCGCCGCGCATCGTGCTTGCGGCCAGCGCCAGCGAGTTCATCCACCGCATCACGGCCTTTGCCGCGCGCGGCGGCCTGCGCCATGCCGTGCTGCCCGCGCATGGCTATGGCGACTACGCGCGCGCCGCGGCCGCGTGGGGGCTGGCGCGGGCGGATGCGGCAGGGCAGCCCGCGCTGCACTGGGCCTGCGAGCCCGCCAGCCCGCTGGGCACGGCCGACGAGGCCCTGGCGCGCTGGGCGCTGCAGCCCGCGCGCCAGGGGGATGTGCGCGTGATCGACCGCGCCTATGCGCCGCTGCGGCTGGAGGGCGCCGCCGCCGCGCCGCCCGTTGACGCCTGGCAGCTCTGGTCGCCCAACAAGGCCCTGGGCCTGACGGGCGTGCGCGCGGCCTACGCCATCGCGCCGGGCGAGGCGCAGGCCGCCGCCGTGCAGGCGCTGGCGCCGTCGTGGCCGCTGGGGGCCGATGGCGTGGCGCTGCTGCAGGCCTGGACGGGGGACGCTGCGCAGGCGTGGCTCGCCGCGTCGCTCGCCACGCTGCGCGCATGGAAGGCGGCGCAGGTGGCGCTGTGCGCATCGCTGGGATGGGCCGTGCTGCCGGGCAGCCTGGCCAACTTCTTCACTGCGCGCCCGCCGGCGGGCGACCTGCCGGGTGCGTTGCAGGCCTTGCGCGCCCAGGGCATCAAGCTGCGCGACTGCGCGTCGTTCGGCCTGTCCGGCCATGTGCGCCTGGGCGTGCTGGCGCCCCCTGCGCAGCAGGCGCTGGCCGCGGCGTGGCGACAATGCGTGGCATGAAGACCAAGACATTACCGGGCCCGGCGCGTTGCGTCATGGTGCTGGGCACCACCAGCGGCGCGGGCAAGAGCTGGCTGGCCACGGCGCTGTGCCGCCACTACAGCAACCAGGGCCTGAAGGTGGCGCCCTTCAAGGCGCAGAACATGAGCAACAACGCGCGCGTGGTCGCCGGCCCGGGCGGCGCCTGGGGCGAGATCGGCAGCGCGCAGTATTTCCAGGCCCTGGCCGCGCGCGCCGAGCCCGACGTGCGCATGAACCCGCTGCTGCTCAAGCCCGAGGCCGACACGAAGAGCCAGGTGGTGCTGCTGGGGCAGGTGAGCGATGCGCTCTCGCAACTGCCCTGGCGCGGGCGCAGCGCGCGCGTGTGGCCGCAGATCACCGCCGCGCTCGATGCGCTGCGCGCCGAGAACGACGTGGTGGTCATCGAGGGCGCGGGCTCGCCGGCCGAGATCAACCTGCACGCGAGCGACGTGGTCAACATGCGCGTGGCGCGGCATGCGCATGCGCGCTGCCTGCTGGTGACCGACATCGACCGCGGCGGCGCCTTCGCGCATCTGTACGGCACCTGGGCGCTGCTGCCCGGGGACGAGCGCGCGCTCATCGCGGGCTTCGTGCTCAACAAGTTCCGCGGCGACGCCAGCCTGCTCGCCCCCGCGCCCGAGATGCTGCGCGAGAAGACCGGCGTGCCCGTGGTGGCCACCATCCCCATGCAGTGGAACCACGGCCTGCCCGAGGAGGACGGCGTGTTCGACATGGCCGCCACGGCGGGCGGCAGCGTGCACACGCGCATCGCCGTGGTGGCGTATCCGCGCATCAGCAACCTCGACGAGTTCCAGCCGCTCAAGAACGTGCCCGGCGTGCGCCTCTCGTGGGCGCGCAGCCCGGCCGACGTGGACGGCGCCGACTGGATCGTGCTGCCCGGCAGCAAGGCCACGGCGGCCGACCTGGCCTGGCTGCGCGCCCAGGGGCTGGACGCGGCCGTCGCCGTCCATGCCGCGCGCGGCGCCCGCGTGCTGGGCATCTGCGGCGGCCTGCAGATGCTGGGCGAGGCGCTCATCGACACCGTGGGCGTGGACGGCAACGGCCCCGGCCTGGGCCTGTTGCCGCTGGTGACGAGCTTCGAGGCCGAGAAGACCGTGCGCCCCGCGCACACGCGCTTCGGCGCCGTGCAGGGCGCCTGGCAGGCCCTGGGCGGCGTGCCCGTGCAGGGCTACGAAATCCACCACGGCCAGACCGCGCAGCACCCGGCCATGGCGGCCAAGGGCGACGTGGCGCGCGAGGTCATCCCCGGCCTGGCCTGGCAGAACGGCGCCGGCAACGTGCTGGGGCTGTACCTGCACGGCCTGTTCGAGGACGGCGGCGTGCTGCGCGCGCTGTTCGGCGCTGGCGCGCCCACGCTGGAGCAGGTGTTCGACCGCATGGCCGAGGGGGTGGGACGGTGGTTCGATCCCCGGGTGCTTGAAATTTAAGTGAAACTGGCCTCAAGCGCTTACCCATCAAGCGCTGGCAGCTATTTTTTTGAGAGTTATGCAATTGATTCCCGACATTCCTTCCATCGACGATTCCGCCCTCGCCGCGCGCCTGCAGTCGCGCATCGACGGCAAGACCAAGCCGCTGGGCGCCCTGGGGCGGCTGGAGGCGCTCGCGCTGCGGCTCGGGCTGATCCTGGGCACCGAGATGCCCGAGCTGCGCGCGCCGCAGATGCTGGTGTGCGCGGCCGACCACGGGCTGGCCGCGCGCGGCGTGTCGGCCTACCCGAGCGACGTGACCTGGCAGATGGTGGAGAACTTCCTGGCCGGTGGCGCGGCCGTGAGCGTGCTGGCGCGCCAGCACGGGCTGGTGCTCACCGTGGCCGACTGCGGCGTGGCGCGCGAAGTACCGGCGCGCGCCGCGGCGCCGGGGGCGCCGCGCCTGGTGCACTGCCGCGTGGCCGCGGGCACGCAGGACGCCAGCGGCGGCCCGGCCATGAGCGCGGCGCAATGCGCCCAGGCGCTGCAAAACGGCAGGGACATCGTGCGCGGCCTGCCGGGCAACGTGCTGCTGCTGGGCGAGATGGGCATAGGCAACACCTCCGTCGCCTCGCTGCTGCTGGCGCGCCTGGCCGGCGTGCCGCTGGCCGAGTGCACCGGCGCCGGCACGGGGCTGGACGCGGCGGGCATCGCGCGCAAGCAGGCCGTGCTGGAGCAGGCGCTGGCGGCCAATGCGGGCGCCACCGGGCCGCTGGACGCGTTGGCGGCCCTGGGCGGCTTCGAGGTCGCCACGCTCGCCGGCGCCGTGCTCCAGGCCGCCAGCGAGCGCCGCGTGATCGTGGTCGATGGCTTCATCACCAGCGCCGCAGTGCTGGTGGCCGCGCGCCTGGCGCCCGCCGTGCTCGAGCGCTGCGTGTTCTCCCACCGCTCGGGCGAGCGCGGGCATGCGCGCATGCTGGAGGAGCTGCGGGCCGAGCCGCTGCTCGACCTGGGCCTGCGCCTGGGCGAGGGCTCGGGCGCGGCGCTGGCCTGGCCGCTGCTCGAATCTGCCTGCCGCGTGCTGCGCGAGATGGCGAGCTTCGCGTCGGCCGGAGTGGCCGGGCCGAGTGCGTCTTGATCTGGGTTAATACGGGAAATCCCTATACGCACTAATGTTTCCTTGAGGTAGGAGCTATCGCCCGCCTCGATCACTGAAAGGAACATTGAATGATCAAAGAAGTCACCGGCGACATCCTGCTCAGCAAGGCGGATCTGCTTGCACACGGCATTTCGGCAAACGACCCCTTCGACAGCGGCTTGGCCCTGGCGCTGCGCGAGCGCTGGCCTTCCCTGGTCAAGGACTACCGCCACGACACCCGCTCCAAGGCCATCGGCACGGGCGAGGTATGGGCGTGGGCGGGCGTGCAGGAAGGCGGCGGCGTGCGCCGCATCGTGAACCTGGTTACCCAGAACACCCTGGGCCAGGGCCCCGCCGCCAAGCCGGGCAAGGCCAGCGTGGAGAACGTGCGCGC
Source organism: Alicycliphilus denitrificans K601 (assembly GCF_000204645.1). NCBI lineage: Bacteria > Pseudomonadati > Pseudomonadota > Betaproteobacteria > Burkholderiales > Comamonadaceae > Alicycliphilus > Alicycliphilus denitrificans. The sequence continues at coordinate 1,257,961 of NC_015422.1, forward strand.
CGCCTTGCAGAACCTGGCCAAGGTCATCCGGCAGGAGGGGATCAAGAGCGTGGCGCTGCCCCGCCTGGCCACCGGCGTGGGCGGCCTGGAATGGGACGACGTCAGGCCCCTGATCACCCAGTACCTGGGCGAGCTGGGCATCCCCGTGATCGTCTACAGCACCTACCGCAAGGACGTGCAGGCCGACGAAGGCCTGTGATCTCCCCGGCGCCCGCGTCAGGGCGCCGGCGTCTTGGGCTGGTAGCCGCAGTACGGCGCCACCACGCACTCCCAGCAGCGCGGCTTGCGCGCCTGGCACACGTAGCGGCCCAGCAGGATGAGCCAGTGGTGCGCGTCCACCATGTACTGCTGCGGCACGCGTTCCAGCAGCCGCTTTTCCACCTCCAGCGGGTTCCTGCCGGGCGCCAGGCCCGTGCGGTTGCCCACGCGGAAGATGTGCGTGTCCACGGCCATCGTGGCCTCGCCGAAGGCCACGTTAAGCACCACGTTGGCCGTCTTGCGGCCCACGCCGGGCAAGGCCTCCAGCGCCTCGCGCGTGCGCGGCACCTGGCCGCCGTGGCGCTCCACGAGGATGTGGCAGGTCTGCATCAGGTGCCTGGCCTTGCTGCGGTACAGGCCGATCGTCTTGATGTAGCCCTCCAGCCCCTCCAGGCCCAGATCCAGCATGGCCTGCGGCGTGTTCGCCACCAGGAACAGCCGGCGCGTGGCCTTGTTCACACCCACGTCGGTGGCCTGGGCCGAGAGCAGCACGGCCGTGAGCAGCTCGAACACGCTGGTGTATTCCAGCTCGGTGTTGGGCTGCGGGTTCGCGGCCTTGAGGGCGGCGAAGAAGGGTTCTATGTCTTCTGTCTTCATGGCGGGGTGTCGTTCTGCGGGTTGGGCGGGATTGTCGCCGCCCTCGGCGCGGGCAGCAGCGCGCGCAGGTGGTTCAGGAAGGCGTGCACGCCCTCGGGCAGCGTGCGGCCCGCGAGCGTCTGCAGCTCGATCGCGCGGCCGTTCACCGCGCGCTCGCGGATCTGCGCGGCGTGCAGCTCGCCGCGGCGCATGCGCTCGCGCACCGTGACTTCGCCCGCGAGCGAGAGGCCTCCGCCGTGCAGCACGAAGTGCGTGAGCGCCTCGAACTGCCCGGTGACCAGCGCGGGCTCGAACACCAGGCGCCGCTGGCTGCACGCGATGTCGAACAACTGGCGCGCGGTGTTGTCGCCGTCGGGCAGCGCGATGGGGTAGGGGTGCATCTGCGCGAGCGTCACGCTCGCGTGGCGCGCCAGCGGGTGGTCGGGCCGCATGATGGCGATCACGGGCGAGACCTGGCGGTGCTGTACCTCGATGTCGCGCTCGGCCGCGCGGCTGTAGGTCAGGCCGATGTCGGCATCGCCGTCCAGCACCGCCTGCGTCACCGCCGCGGGCGCGGCTGCGCGCAGGTGGAACTGCATGCCCGGGTGTTCGGCGCGAAAGAGCGCCATCGCGCGCGGCAGGAACTCCACCACGAAGCCGCCCGACGCGCACACGCGGATCAGCCCGCGCCGCAGCCCGCGCAGCGCCTGGATGTCGGAGACCACGCGGTCGGCCTCCAGCGCGCCGCGCCGCGCGTGGGCGGCCAGCAACTCGCCCGCGGCGCTGGGCACCATGCCGCGCGGACGGCGCTCGAAGAGCGGCAGGCCCAGCAGGTCTTCGAGCCCCGCCACCTGCCGGCTCACGGCCGAGGGCGAGACGCTCAGGCGCGCGGCGGCCTCGCTGACCGAGCCGCTGCGCACCACTTCGAGGAAGTAGCGTAGCGCGGTGTCTTGCAGGCGGTGGGAGATCATGGACGGCCAGGTTTGCGAAAAACGCAACGATAAATCAAGAAATCGGCGATTGTTGAAAGCGGTGCGGCTGCGTATCCTGCCCCGTTCCGTCACGCGACCGAAGGATTTCCATGCCACAGCAACCCCAGTTCCCCGCCGCGGCCGGCATTGCCGAGATGAGCGCCGTGGCGCTGTCGCGCGCGATCCATGCGCGCGAAGTGTCCTGCGTGGAGGTGCTCGACGCCTGCTATGCGCAGATCGACCGGCTCAACCCCGTGGTCAACGCGCTCGTGGCGTTCGCCGACCGCGATGCCATGCGCCAGCTGGCGCGCGCGCTGGACGAGCGCCTCGCGCGCGGCGAAAGCCTGGGGCCGCTGCACGGCTTTCCGCAGGCGCCCAAGGACATCATGCCCGCGGCGGGCATGGTGACGACCAAGGGCTCGCCCCTCTTCGCGGGGCAGGTTTCGCAGGCCGACTGCGTGGTGTTCGAGCGCATGCGCGCCGGCGGCTGCCTGTTCGTGGCGCGCAGCAATTCGCCCGAGTTCGGCCTGGGCGGCCACACCTACAACCCCGTCTACGGCACCACGCGCAACGCCTGGGACACCACGCGCTCGGCCGGCGGCAGTAGCGGCGGCGCGGCCGTGGCCGTTGCGCTTTCCATGCTGCCCGTGGCGGACGGCTCGGACATGATGGGCTCGCTGCGCACGCCGGCCGCGTTCAACAACGTCTACGGCCTGCGCACCTCGGTGGGCTGCGTGCCGCACGGGCCGGGCGAGGAGGTGTTCTTCCAGCAGTTCAGCGTGGCCGGGCCGATGGCGCGCGACATCCCCGACCTGGCGCTGCTGCTCTCGGTGCAGGCGGGCTTCGACGACCGGCTGCCCCTCACGCGCCGCGGCGAGGGGCCGCGCGACTGGGGCGCGGCGCTGGCGCGCGACTTCCGTGGCGCGCGCATCGGCTGGCTGGGCGATTTGAAAGGGCACCTGCCCACGGAGCCGGGCGTGCTCGACACCTGCCGCGCGGCGCTGCGTCACTTCACCGACATCGGCTGCACGGTGGACGATGCGCTGCCCGCGTTCGACTTCGAGAGCCTGTGGCGCGCCTGGCTCGACCTGCGCAGCTTCAGCGTGGCGGGCGCGAATGGCGCTCTCTATGAAAACCCGGAAAAGCGCGCGCTGCTCAAGCCAGAGGCGCTATGGGAAATAGAGCGTGGCCGCGCCCTCTGCGCCATGCGGGTGTACGACGCGGCGCGCGTGCGCTCGGCCTGGTACGAGGCGCTGCGCCGCCTGTTCGCCACGTATGACTTCCTCGTGCTGCCCGCCGCGCAGGTCTTCCCGTTCGACGCCGCGCTCGACTGGCCGCACGCCGTGGGCGGGCGCGAGATGGACACCTACCACCGCTGGATGCAGGCCGTGGTGCCCGCCACCATGGCCGGCCTGCCCGCGCTGGCCGCGCCCGCGGGCTTCGGCCCGCAGGGGCTGCCCGCGGGCCTGCAGATCATCGGCCCCGCCCAGGCCGACCTGGCCGTGCTGCAGATCGGCCACGCCTACGACCAGGCCAGCGGCTATGCGCGCCGGCGCAGTCCGCTGCTGGGCTGAACGACTTATCCATCTACACAAAAAAGGAGACAGCCATGACCTCGCTCACCCGTTCCCGCTTCCTGTCGTGCCTCGTCGCGGGCGCCGCGGCGCTGGCCGCCCCCGCCGCGTTCGCGCAGCAGAACTACCCCGACCGGCCCATCAAGCTCATCGTGCCCTTCGCGCCCGGCGGCGCCACCGACATCCTGGGGCGGCTGCTGGCTGCGGGGCTGTCGGACAAGCTGGGCCAGCCGGTGGTCGTCGAGAACCGTCCCGGCGCGGGCACGGTGGTGGCGGGCGGCCTCGTGGCCAAGGCGCCGCCGGACGGCTACACGCTGTTTCTCGGGGCCAGCTCCACGCTCACCTACAACCCGGCGATCCGCGCGCAGCTGCCCTACGACCCGCTGCACAGCTTCACGCCGCTGGCGATGGTGGCCGACATGGGTCTGGTGCTCGTGGCGAACAACGCCACGCCGGGCAAGACCCTGCAGGAGCTGGTGGCGCTCTCTAAGGCCGAGCCGGACAAGTTCTCGTACGGCTCGTTTGGCACGGGCTCGTCGGTGCACTTCGGCGGCGAGATGCTCAAGACCGCCACGGGGCTCAAGGCGATGCACGTGCCGTTCAACGGCAGCTCGCCGAGCCTGACCGCACTCATGGGCGGGCAGGTGCAGCTGGCGGTGGACACGGTGGTGGCCACCACGCCGCTCATCAAGGCGGGCAAGATCCGCGCCATCGCCACGCTGGGCGCGCAGCGCCTGCCGCTGCTGCCGCAGGTGCCCACGGTGGCCGAGAGCGGCTACCCCGGCTTCAGCGCGGACACCTGGTTCCCCTTCCTCGCGCCCGCCGGCCTGCCCGCACCCGTGCGCCAGAAGGTCGAGAAGGCCCTGGCCGACGTGATGGCCGACCCGGCGGTGCGCGCCAGGCTGGTGGACGTGGGCCTCACGCCCGCCTGGGGGCCGGGCAGCGTGGTGACGGAGCGCGTGGAGCGCGAGCTGCCGCAGATGCGCGCCGTGGCCGCGCGCTCGGGCATTCGCGTGGATTAGCGCACGGGCATGCAGATCCAGCAGCTGAACGCGCCCGTGGCCGGGTCGACGGCGAAGTCCTCTTCGTAGACCTCCACGCCGGGGCGCTGGTCGGCCTGCAGGCCGCTCGCGGGCAGCCACTGGCCGTACAGCCATTCCCACGCGGCCCCCATCTGGCTGGCGGGCCCCGTGAAGCGCGCGCAGGCATGGCGCCCGCCCGCGAAGGCCTGTACGCCCACGTCGCCCTGCGGCGCGAACGCGGCGTCCACGGGCACGCAAGCGTCGTAGCGGCACTGCGCCGCGGGCGTGGCGCCGGGGTCGTCGTGGCTGATGCCGTAGAACCTGGGCCGGGGCCGCATGAGCCCTTGGGCCTCGCACCAGGCGCCCAGGCGCTCCCAGGTCTGCGCGATGGCCGGCGCGCCATAGGGGCCGGTGTGGCGCAGGTAAGCCAGGCGCAGGGCGGGAAGGGTTCGGATCTCTACGTGCATGTCGATTCACCTCGGGGGACGGGGGCGGCCCCGCAATGTACCGCGATGCCGTGTCCGCGCCGGGACATGCGCGCGGCGGCGGAAAGCCGCGGCGCGATTGACGACAATGGGGGCTTCGCCGTATCCGTAGCGCCCGCCGAGGGCCCCGACCCATGCAATTCGCCGACCGTCTGAACAACGTAGAAACCTCCGCCATCCGCGAGCTGTTCAAGCTGCTGGGCAAGCCCGGCATCATCAGCTTCGCGGGCGGCTTTCCCGACAGCGCCATGTTCGACGTGGACGGCATCCGCGAGGCGAGCCAGCGCGCGCTGGCCGAGGAGCCCGGCGGCGCGCTGCAGTACGGCGCCACCGAGGGCTACGAGCCGCTGCGCGAGCAGCTCTCGGCCTTCATGGCCGCCAAGGGCGCGAAGGACGTCGCGCCCGGGCAGCTCATCGTCACCACGGGCAGCCAGCAGGCGCTGGACCTGCTGGGCAAGACCATGATCGGTCCCGGCGACAAGGTGATCGTCGAGGGGCCGACCTTCCTGGCCACCATCCAGTGCTTCCGCCTCTACGGCGCCGACCTGGTCAGCGCGCCCATCGACGGGCAGGGCGTGAAGACCGACGAGCTGGAGCGGCTCATCGCCGAGCACCGTCCCAAGCTCGTCTACCTGATCCCCACCTTCGGCAACCCCAGTGGCGCCATGCTGAGCCTGGAGCGGCGCAGGAAGGTGCTGGAGCTGGCCGTCAAATACCAGACGCTGATCGTCGAGGACGACCCCTACGGCGACCTGTACTTCGGCGAGGCGCCGCCGCCCAGCCTGCTTGCGCTCTCGCCCCAGGTGCCGGGCAGCCGCGAGCTGCTGGCGCACTGCGGGTCCTTGAGCAAGGTGCTCTCGCCCGGCCTGCGTGTGGGCTGGCTCGTCGCGCCGCCCGAGCTGCTGGCCAAGGCCACGATGTGCAAGCAGTTTTCCGACGCGCACACCAGCACCTTCGCTCAGGCCACGGCCGCGCAGTACCTCAAGGCAGGCCGCATGCCGGGCACGCTGGCCCACGTGCGTGCCGTGTACGCCGAGCGCGCCCAGGCCATGGGCGACGCGCTGCGCCGGGAGCTGGGCGCGGCCGTGGAGTTCGTGCAGCCGCAGGGGGGCCTTTTCGTGTGGGCGCGCCTCACGGGTGCGAACGGCGCGGTGGCGGACGGCGACGTGCTTGCCAAGCGCGCCATCGACAAGGGCGTGGCCTTCGTGCCGGGCGCGCCGTTCTTCTGCGCCAACCCCGACCGTGCCACGCTGCGCCTGTCGTTCGCCACCGCCGGAGTGGACAAGATCCGCGAAGGCGTGGCGCGCCTGGGGCAGGCGGTGGCTTGACATGAAAGACCGACTGGAGGCGCTGGAAGTCAAGGCGGCCTACGCCGAAGACATGCTCGACCAGCTCAACCTGACCATCTACCGGCAGCAGCAACAGATCGACCAACTGCTGCGCGAGGTGGCGCAACTGCGCCAGCAGGTGCCCGAGGGCGGCGGCGCGGCCGTGCGCAGCCTGCGCGACGAGTTGCCGCCGCATTACTGAGATTTTGAGCAAAATTGGCCTCCAGCGTCCGCCCAGCAAGCGTCATAAGCTCTTTTTTTGATAGTGAAAGATTCGCCATGCAATACCGTTTTCTCGGCAAGAGCCAGCTCCAGGTCTCCGCCCTGTGCCTGGGCACCATGATGTTCGGCGACCAGACGGACGAGGCCGAGGCCGCGTCCATCGTCGCTCATGCGCGCGAGCACGGCGTGAACTACATGGACACGGCCGACGTGTACACCAAGGGCGCGTCCGAGGCCATGCTGGGCAAGCTGCTCAAGGGCCAGCGCCACGACTGGGTGCTGGCGACCAAGCTGGGCAACAAGATGTCCGAGCGGCCCAACGAGGGCCGCTACTCGCGCGCCTGGATGCTGCGCGAGGTGGAGGCCAGCCTGGCGCGCCTGCAGACCGACCACGTGGACATCCTCTACCTGCACCGCGACTACGAGGACATGGACCTGGAGGAGCCGCTGTACGCCATCGAGGCGCTGCTGCGCGCGGGCAAGATCCGCTACTGGGGCGTGTCCAACTTCCGCGCCTGGCGCATCGCCGAGCTGGTGCACGGCGCGCGCCGCATCGGCATGCCCGGCCCCACGGTGTGTCAGCCGTACTACAACCTGCTCAACCGCATGCCCGAGGTCGAGATACTGCCCGCCTGCCGGCATTACGGCCTGGGCGTGACGCCCTACAGCCCCGTGGCGCGCGGCGTGCTCACCGGCAAGTACCTGCCGGGCCAGGCGCCCGAGGCCGGCTCGCGCGCCGGGCGCGGCGACCGGCGCATGGGCCAGACCGAGTTCCGCCAGGAGTCGCTCGCGATCGCGCAGACGCTCATGCAGCATGCGCAGGCGCGCGGCGTGACGCTGGCGCAGTTCGCCACCGCCTGGGTGCTGGCGCACCGCAGCGTGAGCAGCGTGATCGCCGGCCCGCGTACGCTGGCGCAGTGGCAGGACTACCTGCCCGCGCTGGATTACACGGTCACACCCGAGGACGAGGCGCTCGTCGACGGGCTGGTCGCGCCCGGCCATCCGTCCACGCTGGGCTATACCGACCCGGCCTACCCGCTGCAGGCGCGCAGGGCGTAGGCATGTACCCCTGGATCTTTTCGCTGCACCTGCTGGCCGCCACGGTCTGGACCGGCGGCCACCTGGTGCTGGCGCTGACGGTGCTGCCGCGCGCGCTGCGTTTGCGCAACCCCCAGGTGCTGCTCGACTTCGAGCAGGGCTACGAAAAGCTGGGCATGCCGGCGCTGGCCATCCAGGTGGCGTCGGGCCTGTGGATGGCGCTGCAGCTCGTGCCCGACTGGGGGCGATGGTTCAGCCCCGGCACGGCGCTCGAGCGCGCCGTGTCCGTCAAGCTGGCGCTGCTGGCCGGCACGGCGCTGGTGGCCGCGCATGCGCGCCTGCGCGTCATCCCCCGGCTCAATGCCCGGACGCTGCCGCTCATGGCCTGGCATGTGGCGGCGGTCACGCTGCTATCGGTGGGCTTCGTGCTCACGGGCATCAGCTTCCGCTACGGCGGGCTGTGATGGAGATCGCCGGCTGCACCGCGCAGCGCCTGCGGCTGCTGCTGGAGCGCGAGATGCCGTTCGGCAAGCACCGCGGCACGGTGATCGCCGACCTGCCCGCCAACTACCTGCACTGGTTTGCGCGCGAAGGCTTTCCGCGTGGGGAGATCGGCCAGCTGCTGGCGCTGATGTACGAGATCGACCACAACGGCCTGCGCGAGCTGCTCGCGCCGTTGCGCGCTTAGCCGAAATAGCCGCGGAACAGGTTGCGCGCAATGCCCTGGGCGGCTTGCTGCAGCTCGCGCGCCACCTCGGGCTCGAACAGGGCGTCGGTCCGCTGTCCCCACAGGCGCAGCCAGATCGCGAAATGCCCGGGCTCCACGCCCTGCACGGCCATGTGCTTGCCGAACACGTCGCCCTTGAAGCTGCGCGCGCCCAGCGCCACCGTGCTCCAGAAGTCCACCATGCGCGCCAGGTGCGCGTCCCAGTGCGCGCCTATGGCGCGGTCGAACAGGGGGCCCAGCTGCGCGTCGGCGCGCACGTCGGCATAGAAGCCGTACACCAGCGCCGTGATGCTGTCCGCGTCCAGCGGGCGCTTGGCGGTGGTGTCCATACTCAGCTGCAGCCGCAGCCCGAGGAGCCGCAGCCGCCTTGCGCCGCGGCCTCGAACTGCGGGAACAGCACGTTGTTTTCCAGGTGGATGTGATTGACCAGGTCGTCGCTGAACTGGGCCAGGCCGGCATACAGCGCGCGCCAGGTGTTGCAGGCCTCGCGGGGCGGCGTGATGTCGTCGGTCAGGCGGGCGATCTGCTCCAGCGCCTCGCCATGGTCGGTGTGCTCGTGGCGCATCATGGCAATGGGCTGGCTCACGAAGCTGTTGCCGCCGGCGCGCAGCATGGGGAACAGCACGGCCTCTTCCTTGTGCATGTGCGCCACCAGCTCCTGCTCCATGGCTTCGAGCGCGTCGGCCAAGCCATGCGGGGTGTTCGGGTTGCTGCGGTGCACGGCCTCCACGCGGCGCGCCATGCGGATCAGCTCGGGCAGCTGGGCGCGGTGTACGTCGTGGTAGCGCGCGACGATGTGGTCGACCAGCTCGGACGGCGTGCCCGCGTCGGGCAGGGTGTTGGGGCGCTGCAGCGCCGACAGCTCGTCCACCACGGCCTGCAGGTCCAGGCCCTTGTCGCCGGCGGCCTGGCGCAGGCTCACCTGGCCGCCGCAGCAGAAATCGAGCTTGAGGCGCCGGAACACGGCCGTGGCGCCGGGCAACTGCACGGCGATCTGGCCTATGGCCTGGCTGGGGTCGATGGGGGAGGTTGCTGCGGCAGCGATGGCGTTCATGGTGGTCATTTGTCCGAAAGATTCATTTGATTTGCATATTTTATTCTTTAAAATTCATCGTGTGTGAATCTTTTGGGCCGTTTGCGGCAACACCATGCGACTGACCCAGTGGACCGATTACGCGCTGCGTGTGCTGATGTACTGCGCGGCCAGCCAGGAGCGCGAGCAGCCCGTGACCATCAGCGAGGTGGCCGAGGCGCATGGCATTTCGCGCAGCCATCTCACGAAGATCGTGCAGCAGCTTGCCGCCCAGGGTCTGCTGGACACCACGCGCGGGCGCGGCGGCGGCATGCGGCTGATGAAGCCCGCGCACGAGATCAACCTGGGCGCGATCGTGCGCATGACCGAGACCGACTTCGACATGGTCGAGTGCTTCAACGCAGAGCTCAACCAGTGCCGCATGAGCAGCCACTGCCGGCTGCAGTCCGTGCTGTCCAACGCCACGCGCGCCTACCTCGCCGTGCTCGACGGGCTCAGCGTGGCCGACCTGGTGGCGCCGCAGCCGGCGGCGAGCCAAGGCGCCAGGGCCTCCACCCAGGCCATGCGCTGGGTGCCGGGCCTGCCGCAGGTCGTGCGAAGTGTTTAAGGTAAAAATGGATAAAACGCTTATCTGGTAAGCGCTTGTAGCTATTTTTTATGTAGTGATTGCAGGCCCTGGCCCTGCCCTTGGCCCCGGGCCTGCGGCCGCTGTGCCCGCGGGCCGCGGCCATCGCCTGGCGGGGTGCCCGGCCCGCCATCGTGCTTGCCTCGCAAGCGGACACCATTGTCGGATTTATTTACCTGTTCAAAGCCGGGGCAAGGTGCTACAAGGGTCTCACACGGCAATTGGATGCCGAGCAACTTCGCGGCGCTGCCCGTCACCGGAGTGCCGCCACAGGAGGCCCTTATGGATGCCATCAGCAACTACGCTGCACGCTATGTCCGCTTGCGCGAAGAGGAGATGTCGATCGACGAGTACCTCGCCCTGTGCCAGCGCGATCCCATGGCCTATGGCAGTGCTGCCGAGCGCATGCTCGCTGCCATCGGCGAACCCGAGATGGTGGATACCAGGAGCGACCCGCACCTGTCGCGCCTGTTCGCCAACAAGGTGATCCGCCGCTACCCCGCCTTTGCCGAGTTCTACGGCATGGAGGATGCGATCGAGCAGGTGGTGAGCTTCTTCCGCCATGCCGCCCAGGGACTGGAGGAGCGCAAGCAGATCCTGTACCTGTTGGGCCCGGTGGGCGGGGGCAAGAGTTCGATCGCCGAGCGCCTCAAGCACCTGATGCAGAAGGTGCCGTTCTACGCGCTCAAGGGCTCGCCGGTGAACGAGTCGCCGCTGGGCCTGTTCGACGTGGCGGAGGACGGCCCGGTGCTGGAGGAGCAGTTCGGGATCCCGAGGCGCTACCTGCAGCACGTACTCTCGCCTTGGGCCGTCAAGCGCCTGGACGAGTACGGCGGCGACATACGCAAGTTCCGCGTCGTCAAGCGCTACCCCAGCATCCTCAAGCAGATCGCTATCGCCAAGACCGAGCCGGGCGACGAGAACAACCAGGACATCTCCAGCCTGGTGGGCAAGGTGGACATCCGCAAGCTGGAGAACTTCGCCCAGGACGACACCGATGCCTACAGCTACTCGGGCGGCCTGTGCCTGGCCAACCAGGGGCTGCTGGAGTTCGTGGAGATGTTCAAGGCGCCCATCAAGGTGCTGCACCCGCTGCTCACGGCCACGCAGGAGGGCAACTACAAGGGCACGGAGGGTTTCGGCGCCATTCCGTTCGACGGCCTGGTGCTGGCGCACAGCAACGAGAGCGAGTGGAAGGCCTTCCGCAACAACCGCAACAACGAGGCCTTCCTCGACCGCATCTACATCGTCAAGGTGCCCTACTGCCTGCGCGTTTCCGAGGAGGTGAGGATCTACGAGAAGCTGATCCGCGAATCGTCGCTGGCCAACGCCGTGTGCGCGCCCGGCACGCTCAAGATGATGGCCCAGTTCGCCGTGCTCACGCGCCTGAAGGAGCCCGAGAACTCCAGCATCTTCAGCAAGATGCAGGTCTATGACGGCGAGAGCCTCAAGGACACCGACCCGCGCGCCAAGAGTTACCAGGAGTACCGCGACTACGCCGGCGTGGACGAGGGCATGTCGGGCATCTCCACGCGCTTCGCCTTCAAGATCCTGTCCAAGGTCTTCAACTACGACAGCACCGAGGTGGCGGCCAACCCCGTGCACCTGATGTACGTGCTGGAGCAGCAGATCGAGCGCGAGCAGTTCCCGGCCGAGCTGGAGACCAAGTACACCGGCTACATCAAGGAATACCTGTCGCCGCGCTACGCCGAGTTCATCGGCAAGGAGATCCAGACAGCCTACCTGGAGAGCTACAGCGAGTACGGCCAGAACATCTTCGACCGCTACGTCACCTACGCCGACTACTGGATCCAGGACAGCGAGTACCGCGACACCGACACCGGCGAGGTGTTCGACCGCAATGCGCTCAATGCCGAGCTGGAGAAGATCGAGAAGCCCGCGGGCATCGCCAACCCCAAGGACTTCCGCAACGAGATCGTCAACTTCGTGCTGCGCGCGCGCGCCAACAACCAGGGCAAGAACCCGAGCTGGACCAGCTACGAGAAGCTGCGCCTGGTGATCGAGAAGAAGATGTTCTCCAACACCGAGGAGCTGCTGCCCGTCATCAGCTTCAACGCCAAGGCCAGCGCCGAGGATGCGCGCAAGCACGAGGACTTCGTCACCCGCATGGTGGCCAAGGGCTACACCTCCAAGCAGGTGCGCCTGCTGTGCGAGTGGTATCTGCGCGTGCGCAAGAGCAGCTGACCGGGACCCGGCACCGACGCGCCGGGCCATGCATGGGGACACAGATGGCATTGCATATCATCGACCGCAGGCTCGCAGGCAAGAACAAGTCGGTGGGCAACCGCGAGCGCTTCATCCGCCGCTACAAGCAGCAGATCGCCGAGGCGGTGCGCCGCGCCGTGGACAAGCGCGACATCCGCCACATCGAGCAGGCCGAGAACATCACCATCCCCAGGAAGGACATCCGCGAGCCGGTGTTCCGCCATGGCTCCGGCGGCATACGCGACACCGTGCACTCGGGCAACCGCGACCACGTGCGCGGCGACCGCATCGCCCGGCCCCTGGGCGGCGGGGGCGGGTCAGGCTCGCAGGCCAGCGACAGCGGGGAGGGGGAGGACGACTTCACCTTCACCCTCACCAAGGAAGAGTTCATGCAGATCTTCTTCGAGGATCTTGCCCTGCCGCGCATGCTGCGCACCCACCTGGGCGAAACGCCGCAGTACAAGACGCGCCGCGCCGGCTACAGCCACGACGGCACGCCGCACAACCTGGCGGTGCTGCGCACCATGCGCGGCGCCTTGGGCCGCCGCATCGCCCTGACCAAGGCGCCGCATCGCGAGCTGCAGGCGCTGCAGCAGGAACTCGACGGGCTGTTGGCGCAGGACGACGGCACCAGCGAGGCCGTGGCCGAGCTGCAGCAGCGCATAGACGCCCTGCGGGAGCGCATGGCCAGGGTGGCCTTCCTCGACCCCATAGACCTGCGCTTTCGCAACCGCACCAAGCTGCCCGTGCCCAGCAGCCAGGCCGTGATGTTCTGTGTGATGGACGTCTCCGGCTCCATGGACCAAGAGCGCAAGGACTTGGCCAAGCGCTTTTTCATCCTGCTGTACCTGTTCCTCACGCGCCACTACGAGAAGATCGACATCGTCTTCATACGCCACCACACCCAGGCCGCCGAGGTGGACGAGGACGCGTTTTTCCACTCCACCGAGAGCGGCGGCACCGTGGTCAGCAGCGCCCTGGTGCTGCTCGACCAGATCATGCGCGCGCGCTACCCCGCGGGCGACTGGAACATCTACGTGGCCCAGGCCAGCGACGGCGACAACTTCCACGACGACGGCGGCAACTGCCGCAGCCTGCTGGCCGACAGGATCCTGCCCCTGGTGCGCTACTTCGCCTACGTGCAGGTGGCGCAGGAGGAGCAGAATCTGTGGGACGAATACAGCCAGCTGCCGCCGCTGTTCCCGTACTTCGCCATGCGCAAGGTGTCCGGGCCGGGCGACATCTATCCCGTGTTCCGCGACCTGTTCAAGAAAGAGGGGGCTGTGGCATGAACCTCTCGCAATACCCCGTGCTGCAGCGCCGCGCGGGCCGCCAGTCCTGGAAGCAGTCCGTACCCGGGGAGCGCCACCAGCGCGGCGTGCCCCGTTCCCCGCTGCCGGCGGGCAAGCGCCCGGCGCATCCCCTGCCGGACCCCAGCGACTGGACCTTCGAGCTCATCGAGCGCTACCACGCGGCCATCGCCGCCACGGCCGAGCGCTACGGGCTGGACACCTATCCCAACCAGCTGGAGGTGATATCGGCCGAACAGATGATGGACGCCTACGCCAGCGTGGGCATGCCCGTGGGCTACCGCCACTGGAGCTACGGCAAGGAGTTCCTGGCGACCGAGCGGCGCTACCGGCGCGGCCACATGGGGCTCGCGTACGAGATCGTCATCAACTCCAACCCCTGCATCAGCTACCTGATGGAGGAGAACACTACCGCCATGCAGGCGCTGGTGATCGCCCACGCGGCCTATGGGCACAACAGCTTCTTCAAGGGCAACTACCTGTTCGGCATGTGGACGGACGCGGGCAGCATCATCGACTACTTGGTCTATGCCCGCGACTTCGTTTCCCAATGCGAGGAACGCTACGGCCTCGATACCGTGGAGCAGTGGATCGACTCCTGCCACGCCCTGGCCAACCTGGGGGTGGACCGCTACCACCGCCCGTCCAAGAAGAGCTTGGCGCGCGAGCGCGCCGAGCGCGAGCAGCGCGAGGCCTACGCCCAGCAGCAGGTCAACGTGCTGTGGCGCACCCTGCCGGCGCGCCCGGGCAAGGGCGACAGCGCCGTGCAGGAGAGCGAACGCTTTCCGAAGGAGCCCGAGGAGAACATCCTGTACTTCATCGAGAAGAACGCGCCCCTGCTCGAGCCCTGGCAGCGCGAACTCGTGCGCATCGTGCGCAAGATCGCCCAGTACTTTTACCCGCAGCGCCAGACCCAGGTGATGAACGAAGGCTGGGCCACCTTCTGGCACTACACCCTGCTCAACACCCTGTACGACGAGGGCTGGCTCACCGACGGCGTGATGATCGAATGGCTCTCGTCGCACACCAACGTGATCTACCAGCCGCCCGCGGGGCACCGCGCCTACAGCGGCATCAACCCGTACGCCCTGGGCTTCGCCATGTACCGCGACATCCGGCGCATCTGCCAGGACCCCACCGAGGAAGACCGGCGCTGGTTCCCCGACATGGCCGGCACGCCCTGGCTGCCGGCGCTGCACCACGCCATGCAGAACTTCAAGGACGAGAGCTTCGTCGGCCAGTTCCTGAGCCCGAAGCTGATGCGCGACATGCGCCTGTTCGCCATCCACGACGATGCCAGCGAGCGCGAACTGCTGGTCAGCGCCATCCACGACGAGGACGGCTACCGCCAGCTGCGCCAGACCCTGTCGCAGCAGTACGACCTGGGGGTGCGCGAGCCCAACATCCAGGTCTGGAACGTGAACCTGCGCGGCGACCGCTGCCTGACCCTGCGCCACACCCAGTACCAGGGCCGGCCGCTGGCCGACGACGCGCTGGAGGTGCTCAAGCACGTGGCGCGGCTGTGGGGCTTCGGCGTGCGGCTGGAGACTGTCAGCGGCGATGGCGAGATGCCGGTGCTGCTGCACAGTGTGCCGGCGCCGCCGGCCTGAAGCGCGTTTTTATCGAAATTGGCCTCTAGGGCTTTTCCAACAAGCGCTGGCAGCTATTGAAAAAATAGTGAGAAACAAAAAAGCGCTGCCCACGGGCAGCGCTTCTGTGCTGGGCAAAGAAGTTGGTCAGAATGCTGGCACCACGGCGCCCTTGTACTTGTCCTGGATGAACTTCTTGACCTCGGGCTGGTGCAAGGCCTTCATCAGCTTGGCGATGTTGGGGTCGTTGGCACGGTCGGCGCGGGCGGCCACGATGTTGGTGTAGGGCGAGTCCGCGCCCTCGATGAACAGCGCGTCCTTGGTCGGGTTCAGCTTCGCCTCGATGGCGTAGTTGGTGTTAATCAGGGCCAGGTCCACGTCGGCCAGGGCGCGCGGCAGCAGCGGGGCCTCCAGCTCCTTGAACTTGAGCTTCTTGGGGTTCTTCACCACGTCCAGAGGGGTGGGCGTCAGGCTCTTGGGGTCCTTCAGCTCGATCAGGCCCTGCTTGGCCAGCAGGATCAGGGCGCGGCCGCCGTTGGACGGGTCGTTGGGGATGGCCACGGTGGCGCCGTCCTTGAGATCCTTCACGTTCTTGATCTTGCTGGAGTAGGCGCCGAAGGGCTCCACGTGCACCTTGCCGCCCGGCACCATGACCAGGCTGGTCTTGCGGTCCTTGTTGAAGCTGTCCAGGTAGGGCTGGTGCTGGAAGAAGTTGGCGTCCAGCTGCTTGTCCTCCACGGCCATGTTGGGCTGCACGTAGTCGCTGAACTCCTTGACCTGCAGGTCCACGCCCTCGGCCTTGAGCCGGGGCTTGACGAAGTTCAGGATCTCGGCGTGCGGCACGGCCGTGGCGGCCACCTTGAGCACGTCGGCGGCCTGCGCGGAAAAGGCCAGTGCGGCGATCGCCAGGGCGGAGAGGGTTTGCTTGAGCATCGGATGCAACCTTGGGTGGGTCAACAAAAAGCGCCCAGAACCGGGTCGGTGTGGGCGCGGCGTGCGGCGTAGTTTACGGGTTTACACCCCGGGGCATGACTTAATTAAATTCATATCGATATAACGATGGGGTTTCTTATTTCACTGGCAACGCGATGCGTACTTGATACAGACCATCGCGCACGCCGGCATGGAAGTCGCAGTCCACGTCGTGCAGCAGGCGCAGGCGGTCGCGCACGTTGGCCAGGGCGATGCCGTGGCCGCGCGCGCGCGGCTCGGCGCCCGTGTTCCCGGGCGGCAGGGTGTTGGTGATGGTCAGCACCACGCGGCTGCCGCGCCGCTCGGCCGTGATGCGCAGCTTGGCCGGGCCGGGCGTGGGCTCCACGCCGTGCTTGACGGCGTTCTCCACGAGCGGCTGCAGCAGCAGCGGCGGCAGGCGCGCGGCGCTGGCGCGCGGGTCGATCAGCCATTGCACGCGCAGGCGCTCGCCGAAGCGCACCTGCTCTATGTCGAGGTAGCGCCGCGCCAGGGCGATCTCGTCCTCCAGCGTGGCCGACTCGCCCTGCTCCACCAGGGCGTGGCGGAACAGGTCGCTCAGGTCCTCCAGCAGCGCCTCGGCCTTGGCGGGCTCCTCGCGCACCAGGGCGATGGCGCTGTTGAGCGTGTTGAACAAAAAATGCGGGCGTATACGCGACTGCAGCTCGGTCAGGCGCGCCGTGGTGGCCGCCGGCGTGCGCGCGCGTGCACGCAGCAGCAGGGCCGTGACCAGCAGCGCCGACAGCAGCGCCCCGCTGGCGGCGCAGGCCAGCCAGGGCGGGCTGTCGGCCGTGGTGCCGGCCAGCGCCAGCATGGCGCAGGCGTACAGGCCGGCCAGCATGCCCAGCAGCACGCCAGCCGCGTATTGCAGGGGCTCGCGCAGGCGCTGCAGTCCCTTCTTGAGGCTGCAGGCCGTGACCAGCCAGGCGAGGGTGGCCGGCAGGGCGCCGCCCGTGAGCAGCGCCAGCCGCGCCAGCCATTCGCCGGGGCCGGCGGCGCCGAACATGGCGCCCACGCCCAGCACCGCTTCCACGAACAGCACGGCGCGCAGGACCACGCCCACCTGGCAGGCGTCGAACACCAGCGCGCGCCCCACGGCGCGGCCGCGCGGCGCGGGCCCGGGCAGGGGGGCGGGGTGGGTCGATAAAATTTGCGTTTCCTGCATCGCGGCATCCGGGCGTTCCGGCTGTCGTAACCCCCCGGATTATTGCCCCCATGCCCCATACCCCCGCATCGCAACCTTCCAACGACCAGCTCGCCACCAAGGCACAGGCCTGGTCGGCGCTGTTCTCCGAGCCCATGAGCGACCTGGTCAAGCGCTACACGTCGAGCGTGTTCTTCGACAAGCGCCTGTGGCAGGCCGACATCGCGGGCAGCCTGGCCCATGCCGACATGCTGGCCGCGCAGGGCATCATCTCGGGCGACGACCTGGCCGCCATCGAGCGCGGCATGGCCCAGATCACGCAGGAGATCGAGGCCGGCCAGTTCGACTGGAAGCTCGACCTGGAGGACGTGCACCTGAACATCGAGGCGCGCCTGACCCAGCTCGTGGGCGACGCCGGCAAGCGCCTGCACACAGGCCGCAGCCGCAACGACCAGGTGGCCACCGACGTGCGCCTGTGGCTGCGCGGCGAGATCGACCTGATCGACGGCCTGCTGCGAGAGTTGCAACTGGCGCTGGTCGAGGTGGCCGAGAAGAACGTGGAGGTGATCCTGCCCGGTTTCACCCACCTGCAGGTGGCCCAGCCCGTGAGCTTCGCGCACCACCTGCTGGCCTACGTGGAGATGTTTGCGCGCGACGCCGAGCGCATGCGCGACGCGCGCCGCCGCGTGAACGTGCTGCCGCTGGGCAGCGCGGCGCTGGCCGGCACCACCTATCCGCTTGACCGCGAGCGCGTGGCCAGGACGCTCGGCATGGAAGGCGTGTGCCAGAACAGCCTGGACGGCGTGAGCGACCGCGACTTCGCGATCGAGTTCACGGCGGCCGCCAGCCTGTGCATGGTGCACGTGAGCCGCCTGTCGGAGGAACTCATCATCTGGATGAGCCAGAACTTCGGCTTCATCCGCATCGCCGACCGCTTCACCACCGGCTCGTCGATCATGCCGCAGAAGAAGAACCCCGACGTGCCCGAGCTCGCGCGCGGCAAGACCGGCCGCGTGGTGGGCCACCTCATGGGCCTGATCACCTTGATGAAGGGCCAGCCCCTGGCCTACAACAAGGACAACCAGGAGGACAAGGAGCCGCTGTTCGACACCGTGGACACCCTGAAGGACACGCTGCGCATCTTCGCCGAGATGATCGGCGGCCAGGCCAACCCCGCCACGGGCGCGAAGGAGGGCGGCATCACCGTCAACGCCGAGGCCATGCGCGCCGCCGCGCAGAAGGGTTACGCCACGGCCACCGACCTGGCCGACTACCTCGTCAAGAAGGGCCTGCCGTTCCGCGACGCGCACGAGACCGTAGCCCACGCCGTGAAGGCCGCCACCACGCACGGCGTGGACCTGTCGGAGCTGCCGCTGGCCGTGCTGCAGGGCTTCCACCCCGCGATCGGGAAGGACGTGTTCGACGCGCTGAGCCTGCAGGGCTCGCTCTGCGCGCGGGGCACGCTGGGCGGCACGGCGCCCGCGCAGGTGCGCGCGCAGCTGGCGCGCCACCGCGCGCGGCTGGCCGCTTGAATAATGAGGAAGCCATCATGACACTGTCCCGCCGCCACCTGCTGGCCAGCGCCCTTGCCGCTGGCGCATTGCCGCTGCTGCCCGCCCGGGCCGATGCGCCCAAGACCCTGCGCGTGCTGGTGGGCTTTCCGCCGGGCGGCGGCTCGGACGCCATCGCGCGGCTGCTGGCCGACAAGCTCAAGGACACGCTGGGCGTGCCCGTGGTGGTGGAGAACCGCCCCGGCGCGGGCGGGCAGATCGCCGCGCAGGCGCTCAAGGGCGCGCCGGCCGACGGCAGCACCTTGTTCCTCACGCACGACCACACCATCTCCATCCTGCCCCAGGTGGTGAAGAACCCCGGCTTCGACCCCGCGCGCGACTTCGTGGCCGCGGGCGGCTTCGCCACCTTCGTCAACTGCCTGGCCGTCTCGCCCGGCACGCCGGCCGCGAGCTTCGCGGAGTACGTGGACTGGGTCAGGCGCCAGCAGGGCGGCAAGAGCGCCGTGGGCATCCCCGCGCCGGCTTCCACGCCCGAGTTCCTGGTCCGGCTGCTGGGCCAGCGCTACCAGCTGGACCTGGTGGCCGCGCCGTACCGCGGCAGCGCGCCCATGATCGGCGACATGCTGGGCAACCAGATCGCGGCCGGCATCGGCTCGGTGCAGGACTTCATCGAGAACCACCGCGCCGGCAAGCTGCGCGTGCTGGCCGTGCTGGGCGGCAGGCGCCAGGCGGCGCTGCCCCAGGTCCCCACCTTCGCCGAGCTGGGCCTGCCCGGATTCGAGGACACGCCGTACTACGGCTTCTATGCCCCGGCGGGCACGCCCGAGGCCGTGCTCGCGCGCTTTGCCGAGGCGCTGTCCCGCGTCGTGGCGCAGTCCCAGGTGCGCGAGCAGCTCACCGCCATGGGCCTCACGGTGGGGTTCATGACGCCCGCGCAGCTGGCCGCGCGCGAGCGGGCCTATACGGCGGCGTGGCAGCGCATCATCCAGGACAGCGGCTTCAAGCCGCAGTGACAGACCCTGCGGGCATGCGGGTCGGCCGGCCGATGGGCTACGCTTGGCGCATGCGGCACGCGCCGGCTGCTGAGAGCCATGGGGCGCGGCCATCCACCATTTCCGTGACACGCATGACCAGCACGCATTCCATGCGCAGGGCGGCCGCCGCCCTGCTTCTTCTGGCCGCAGGAGCGGCGCAGGCCCTCGTGGTGACCAGCCTGTCGCCCCAGGGCGAGGTGGCGCGCGTGCGCCAGGTGGTGGCCAAGTTCGACGCCCCGGCCGTGCGCCTGGGCGACCCGCAGGCGCCGGCGCCGCTCACGGTGGCCTGCAGCGATGCCGACGCCGCCAAGGGCCAGGCCCGTTGGACCGGCGAGCGCGAATGGGTGTACGACTTCGCGCAGGATCTGCCGCCCGGCGTGCGCTGCACGGTCAGCGTGAAACCTGGGTTCAAATCGGCCTCTGGCGCCCAACTGGCGGGCGCTGTAAGCTATCAATTCAATACCGGCGGCCCGTTCGTGCAGAGCGTGCGGCCCGGCACCTGGCAGGAGATCGACGAGGAGCAGTTCTTCGTGCTGCAGCTCAACGGCCCTGCCACGCAGGCCAGCCTGCTCGAACACACGTGGTGCGTGGCCGACGGCGTGGGCGAGCGCGTGCCCGTGCGTTTGGTCGAAGGCGCGCAGCGCGCCGCGCTGCTGCAGTCCCTGCACCTGGACAAGGCGGCGGCCAAAGAGCCGCTGCGCTATGCCACGCTGACCTGCGGGCGCCGGCTGAGCGCGGGCAGCCAGATGCAGCTGGTGTACGGCCGGGGCGTGGCCACGCCCAGCGGCGTGGCCAACGCGCAGGAGCGGCGCTTCGCCTACAAGGTGCGCCAGCCCTTCAGCGCCGAGTTCGGCTGCGAGCGCGAGAACGCCCGCTCGGACTGTCTGCCCGTGCGGCCCATGCACCTCGCCTTCAACGCGCCCGTGGCGCGCAAGCTGGCGCAGGGCATACGCCTGAAGGGGGGCGGCCAGACGCTCGCGCCGGAGATCGACGGGTCGCAGGAGGGCGATGCGCTGGTCAACGGCGTGCGCTTTGCCGCGCCGCTCGCGGCGCAGACGCAGTTCACGCTGGAGCTGCCCTCGGGCTTCAAGGACGCATCGGGCCGCCCCCTGGCCAACGCGCAGAGCTTTCCGCTCAAGGTGGCGACCGGCGCCATGCCGCCGCTGGCCAAGTTCGCCGCGGCGCCGTTCGGCGTGGTGGAGCGCTTCGCCGAAGGGCCCGACGGCCCGGCGCTGCTGCCCGTCACGCTGCGCAGGGTGGAGGCAGGCCTGGACGTGCAGGGCCTGCAGCCCGGCGCCGCCGTGCAGGGCGGCAAGGTGAGCACGCTGCGGCCCGACAGCGACGCCGACATCATCGCCTGGCTGCGCAAGGTGCAGCGCTACGACGAGGCCACCGTGGACCGCGCCCAGGCCCGCCGCGACGCGCGCGGCCCGCTGCCCGCGGCGTTCGACGAGCGGGACGGCGACCGGGTGCAGACGCGCATGCTCTCGCTGCTCCAGGGGCAGGCCGGCGTGAAGAAGCTCGACCTGCCCCGGCCCGCCAAGGACGACCCGCGCCCCTTCGAGGTCGTGGGCATCCCGCTGCCGCCCGGGTTCTCGGTGGTGGAGATCGCCTCGCCCCTGCTCGGCCAGTCATTGCTGGACGAGCGCCACGGCGCGTCGCGCACCATGTACGTGCGCACGAGCGTCCTAGTCACCAACCTGGGCGTGCATTTCAAGCTCGGGCGCGAGAACGCCGTGGCCTGGGTGACCACGCTGGACAAGGGCCGGCCCGTGGCCGGCGCGCAGGTGCGCGTGTCCGCCTGCGACGGCAGGCTGCTCTCCACGGTCACCACGGGCGGCGATGGCGTGGCCCGGTTCGAGGGCCTGGACAGCGATCCGCCGGCCTGCGGCGGCGGGGACGAATGGCGCAACGCCTACTTCGTGAGCGCGCGCGCGCAGGACGAGCTGGCCTTCACCTGGAGCGACTGGCAGCGCGGCATAGAGCCCTGGCGCTTCAACGTGCCCGTCAGCAGCGAGCCGCGCCCCGACGAGGTGGCCCACACCATCTTCGACCGCACGCTGCTGCGCGCGGGCGAGACCCTGTCCATGAAGCACCTGCTGCGCACGCAGACCGGCCGCGGCCTGGGGCTGCCCGACGCGCGCCCCGCCGAGCTGGCCATCACCCACGTTGGCAGCGGCCAGCAGTTCACGCAGCCTTTGAAATGGCGCAAGACGGCCACGGGGGGGCTTTCCGCCGAGAGCGAATTCGCCGTGCCGCCGGCCGCCAGGCTGGGCATGTACCAGGTGGAGCTGCGCGGGGGCGAGGGCGGGGACGGTGCGCGTTCCTTCTTGTCGGGGAGCTTCCGCGTGGAGGAATTCCGCCTGCCCGTGCTGGAGGGCCGCATAGCCCCCGTGGACGGCAAGCCCCTGGTGCGCGCGCGCAGCGTGCCCACCGACGTGCAGGTCGGCTACGTGTCGGGCGGCGGCGCGGCGCGCCTGCCGGTGCGCGTGTCGGCCATGGTGCGGGCCAAGTCGCTGCAGTTCTCCGACTTCGACGCCTTCAGCTTCCAGCCCCCGCGCAAGCGCGATGCCCGCGGCAGCAGCGACGACGAGGAGGAATCCGCGAGCCAGGACACGCGCGTAATCGCCGACAAGCTGCCGCTCACGCTCGACAAGGACGGCGCAGGCCGCATCGCCATCGACGACGTGCCCCAGGCGCCCAGGGCGCAGGAGCTGGTGCTGGAGGCCAGTTACTCCGACCCCAATGGCGAGGTGCAGACCCTGCGCGGCACGCACACGCTGTGGCCCGCGGCCGTGGTGGCCGGCATCAAGGCCGAGGGCTGGGTCTCCAGCGGCTCCCGCGTGCGCCTGCAGGCGCTGGCCCTGTCGCTGGACGGCAAGCCGCAGGAGGGCGTGCCGCTGGCCGTGCAGGCCATCGCGCGCACCACCACCACGAGCCGAAAACGCATGGTGGGCGGCTTCTACAGCTACGACAACAAGACCGAAACGAAGGACCTGGGCACCGTCTGCACCGGCAAGAGCGACGGCCGCGGCCTGCTGCTGTGCGACGCCAGGCTCGACGAGCCCGGCGAGGTGGAGCTGGTCGTGAGCGCGCGCGACAAGAATGGCAACGAGGCGCAGGCCGCGTCCTCTGTCTGGGTCACGCGCCGCGGCGAACTCTGGTTCGGCGGCGAGGACCACGACCGCATCGACCTGCTGCCCGAGAAGAAGAGCTACCAGCCCGGCGAGACGGCGCGCTTGCAGGTGCGCATGCCGTTCCGCCAGGCCACGGCCCTGGTCAGCGTGGAGCGCGAGGGCGTGATCAGCACGCGCGTGGTGCAGCTCAGCGGCCAGGACCCCACGGTGCAGATCAAGATCGAGGATGGCTGGGCGCCCAACGTCTACGTGAGCGTGCTGGCGCTGCGCGGGCGTCTGCGCGAGGTGCCCTGGTACAGCTTCTTCACCTGGGGCTTCAAGGCGCCGCGCGAATGGTGGAACGCCTTCTGGTACGAGGGCCGCGAGTATGTGGCGCCCACGGCCATGGTGGACCTGTCCAGGCCCGCCTACCGCCTGGGCCTGGCCGAGCTGCGCGTGGGCGAGCAGGCGCACCGCATCGCGGTGCAGGTCAAGGCCGACAAGGACAGCTACCCCGTGCGCGGCAAGGCCCAGGTCACCATCCAGGCCACGCTGCCGGACGGCAAGCCCGCCGCGGGCGCCGAGGTGGCGCTGGCCGCCGTGGACCAGGCGCTGCTGGAGCTGATGCCCAACACCAGCTGGAACCTGCTCGACGCCATGCTGCAGCGCCGTGCCTGGGGCGTCGCCACGTCCACCGCGCAGATGGAGATCGTCGGCCGGCGCCACTACGGCAGGAAGGCCGTGCCCGCGGGCGGCGGCGGCGGGCGCGCGCCCACGCGCGAACTGCTCGACACGCTGCTGCTGTGGCAGCCCGCGGTCAGGCTCGACGCGCAGGGGCAGGCCAGGGTGACGGTGCCGCTCAACGACGCGCTCACCACTTTCAGGATCGTCGCCGTGGCCGACGCGGGCACGGGCCTGTTCGGCACCGGCAGCGCCAGCATCCGCGCCACGCAGGACCTGCAGATCATCAGCGGCCTGCCGCCGCTCGTGCGCGAGGGCGACCAGTTCCGCGCCCAGGTCACGCTGCGCAACACCACGGCCCGGACCATGACGGTGGAGGTGGCGCCGCGCGCCACGCTGCTCGCGCTCGACAGGCAGACCGTGGACATCCCCGCGGGCCAGGCCCGCGAGCTGGCCTGGAACGTCACCGCGCCCGCGCAGCCCGGGCAGACGCGCGCGCAGGCCCTGCTGTGGGAGATAGAGGCGCGCGACACGCTCGGCGGCGCGCGCGACGCGCTCAAGGCCCGCCAGCGGCTGATCCCGGCCGTGCCGCTCGGCGTGCAGCAGGCCACGCTGGTGCAGGTCGATGGCAGCTATCGCGTGGACGTGGCGCCGCCCGCGGGCGCGCTGCCCGGGCGCGGCGGCCTGAAGCTGGCGCTGCAGCCCGGTCTGGCCGACGGCCTGCCCGGCGTGCGCGACTGGTGGGCGCGCTACCCCTACGCCTGCCTGGAGCAGCAGGCCAGCAAGGCCATCGGCATGGGCGACGCCAGGCAGTGGCAGTCCATCGTCGCCAGGCTCCCCACCTACCTGGACGCCGACGGCCTGGCGTACTACTTCCCGCCCCAGGCCGGCAGTGCCGACCGCGGCAGCGACACGCTCACTGCCTACCTGCTCGCGGCCGCGCACGAGGCGGCGCGCCTGTCGCCCGAATTCGCGCTGCCGCCCGAGGCGCGCGAGCCGCTGGAGCGCGGCCTCATCGCCTTCGTCGAAGGGCGCATAGAGCGCAGCTTCTGGAGCCCGCGCAAGGACCTGGACCTGCGCAAGCTCGCCGCCATCGAGGCGCTGTCGCGCTACGGCAAGGCCCAGGCGCGCTGGCTCACCAGCCTGAACATCGCGCCCAACCAGTGGCCCACGCACGCGGTGATCGACTGGCTCAACATCCTGCGGCGCATGCCCGACCTGCCCCAGCGCGCGCAGCGCCTGCAGGAGGCCACGCAGATCCTGCGCGCCCGCCTGTCCTACCAGGGCAGCAGGCTCGCCTTCAGCACCGAGCAGGACGACGCCTGGTGGTGGCTGATGCAGGGCGGCGACGTGAACGCCGCGCGCCTCATGCTGGCCGTGATGGACGACCCCGCCTGGCAGGGCGACATGGGCCGCCTGGCCAGCGGCTTCATCGCGCGCCAGCAGGGCGGCGCCTGGCGCACCACCACGGCCAACCTGTGGGGCGCGCTGGCGCTGGCGCAGTTCGGCGCCAGGTACGAGGCCACGCCCGTGGCCGGCACCACCCGCGCCGCCATGGGCGGCCGGCAGGCCAGCGTGGACTGGAGCAAGGTGGTGCGTGCCGGCACCGGCGACGAAGGCGGCGCCATGCACCAGACGACCTGGTTCGGCGCGCCGGCGGCCCCTGGCGGCTGGAAGAACGACACCATGTTCCTGCCCTGGGGCGCGGAGGGCGGCGGCGGGCAGCTCACGGTCACCCACCAGGGGCCGGGCAAGCCCTGGCTCACGCTGCAGTCCGTCGCCGCCGTGGCGCTGCAGGCGCCCATGAACGCCGGCTACGGCATCCGCCGCAGCGTCACGCCCATCGAGCAGGCCGACAAGAGCCTGCCCCCGGGCACCTACAGCCGCGGCGACGTGCTGCGCGTGACGCTGGAGGTCACGGGCGCGGCCGACATGGCCTGGGTGGCCATCACCGACCCGGTGCCCGCCGGCGCCACCATCCTGGGCGGCGGCCTGGGGCGCGACTCCGAGATCGCCACCCAGGGCGAGAAGCGCGAGGGCTGGGGCTGGCCCGCGTTCGAGGAGCGCGGCTTCGAGTCCTTCCGCGGCTACTACGAATACCTGCCCAAGGGCACGGTGAAGATGCAGTACACGCTGCGCCTGAACAATGCAGGCGAGTTCCAGCTTCCGCCGAGCCGCGTGGAGGCGCTCTACGCGCCCGAGATGTTCGGCGAGGCGCCCAACGCGCGGGTGAAGGTGGTGCAGCCCTGACAATCGCTCGACTTCCATGCCAACGTCCGAATCCATGAGCCTCATCCAGCGCCTGCCCGCGGGCCCCCTCGACATCGTCGGAGACATCCACGGCGAGATTGCGGCCCTGGAGCAGCTGCTCGCGCACCTGGGCTATGGCGGCGCGGGCAGGCACCCCGAGGGGCGCCGCCTGGTGTTCGTCGGCGACTTCTGCGACCGCGGCCCCGACAGCCCCGCGGTGCTGCGCCTGCTCATGCCCATGCTCGCCAGCGGGCAGGCCCTGGCGGTGCTGGGCAACCACGAGATCAACCTGCTGCGCGGGGACGCCAAGGACGGCTCGGGCTGGTACTTCGACAGCCGCCGCGCGTCCGACGAGGCCAAGTACGCCCCGTTCGCGCGCATGCCCATGGGCGAGGCGCCGGCCATCCTGGAGCAGCTGGGCCGGCTGCCGATCGCGCTGGAGCGCGAGGACCTGCGCGTGGTGCATGCCGCCTGGTGCGAGCCGCAGATCGCCGCGGCCCGCGGCCTGCCCGCCGGCACCGTACGCAGCGCCTACGACCACTACGAGGACGTGGCGGCCCGCCAGGCCCAGGCCAGCGACGTGGTCCGGCGCATGCAGGACGAGCGCCAGCTCTGGCCCCACAGCCTGGAGGACCATGGCCATCCCCCGCCGTTCCTGCCCGCGCACAGCGAGCGCGAGCTGGGCAAGTCCATGGTCAACCCGCTGAAGGTGCTGACCGCCGGGGTGGAGCGCGAATGCCGCACCCCGTTCTACGCGGGCGGCAAATGGCGCTTCGTGCAGCGCGTGGCCTGGTGGAGCGAATACGCCGACGCCCAGGCCGTCGTCGTGGGCCACTACTGGCGCCGCCTGCTGGAGGGCGACGCGGCGGCCCATGGACCGCAGGCGGAAAACCTGTTCGGCCACACCTCGCCGCTGTCCTGGCACGGCCTGCGCGGCAATGTGTTTTGCGTGGACTACTCGGTGGGCGCGCGCTGGGTGGCACGCCGCAATGGCGAGGAGCCGGGGCGCCGCTTCAAGCTGGCCGCCCTGCGCTGGCCCGAGCGCACGCTGGTGTTCGACGACGGCGTACAGGCGCCAACGCAGGGTTTTGGCACGCCCGCCGATGCGCAGGCTTAGCCCTCTCTGGAGGCTGCCGGCCACGCACCCGGCGCAGGACATGCAGCAGGCGACGGGCTGCAGCAGCGGCAGGCCGCTGCCGTGAACACCGCACGGCACCCGAAGCGCATCAGCGGGCGGCGGTCGGGTCCGGCACCGACGCCACCGCGTCGCGCAGCACCTCCAGCTTGCGGCTGCCCGCGTCGGCTTGGCGCGCCATCAGCGCTACCTGCACGGACGGAGCGTCGCGCCCCAGCCGCAGGATGCGCACCGGCAGCGGCTGCGTCATGTGCGCGTCCGGCTGCTGCACGATCGACACGCCCAGGCCCGCGCTGACCATCGCCACCACGGCTTGCACCGACTGCAGGTCCATCGCCGGGCGTGCGCCCGGGACATGCTTGCGCATCCAGCGCGCTGTCAGCCGGCCCGCGTTGGTCTCGGGGTCGAAGCGGATCCAGTCGTGCGTCCGGAACAGCGCCGGGATCCGCGATTCGCTGGTGCCCGGTGGTGCGAGCAGCACCAGCTCCTTGCGCAGCAGCGGGTACCACACGAGCCCGCGCGAGGCGCCGGTGGCCGGCTGCACGAGGATCGCGGCGTCGACCCGGCCGGCCTTGACCGACTCCAGCAGTTCCACGCTGCGCCCGCGCACCGGCCGCACCTGCAGCGCCGGGTGGTGGGCGCGAAGCCACGCGACCACCCCGGGCAGCAGCGCCGACTGCATGGTCTCGATGACGCCCAGGCGCATCAGCCCGTCGACCTGCGCGCCGTGCCGGCGGCGCAGCGCCTCGACCCGCTGCATGGGCTCGCGCATCACCTCGACGATCTCGCGCGCGAGCGGCGTCGGCCGCACCGTGAGTCCGGCGCGGTCGAACAGCGGTCGGCCGAAATGGGCCTCCAGCTGCTTCATCTGCATGCTCACCGCGCTGGGCGTCACGTTCATCAGGCGCGCGGCGCCCGCCAGGCTGCCGCTGCGCAGCACCGCTTCCAGGGTGTCGAAAAACGAGAACTTCATCAGTTTTCCTTCACTGCTAGTTGCCGAAATATAGCTTTTGTGAAGTGACCCGGGTCACTAGAATTTTTTTCGACGCGCACCAACCGGCCCGAGGCAAGCCTGCACGACGTCGCGATATACCAAGGAGACACCATGAAGCATCCCACCCGCAGAACGTTCAACACCGCCCTTGCGGGCGCGCTCGCTGGCGCGGCCGGCCTGCCGGCGTTCGCTGCTGACGATGCGGCGAACTATCCGTCGCGCCCGATCACCATCGTGGTCGGCTTCGCGCCCGGTGGCCCGACCGACATCGTCGCGCGGGTGGTGGCGACCAAGCTGTCGCAGGCCTGGGGCCAGCCCGTGGTCGTCGACAACAAGCCGGGCGCGGGCTCCAACATCGGGACCGAGCAGGTAGTGCGCGCCGCGCCCGACGGCTACACGCTGCTGGTGGAGACGATCGCCAACGCGACCAACATGTCTGTCTACAAGAACCTCAAGTACGACACGAAGCGCGACCTGGTGCCGATCGTCCAGTTCATGGCCGCGCCCAGCGTGCTGGTGGTCAACCCCAAGCTGCCGGCGAAGAACCTCAAGGAGTTGATCGCGCTGGCGAAGGCGGAACCGGGCAAGCTCAATTACGCGTCCACCGGTGTCGGCGGCTCGCCGCATCTGGCCGGAGAGATGCTGAAGATGCGCGCTGGCATCGACATCGTGCACATCCCGTACAAGGGCGCGGGCCCGGCACTCAACGACCTGTTGGCAGGGAACGTGTCGATGGGCTTCATGACAGCGCTGGGACTGGTGCCATATCTGGAAAGCGGGCGCCTGCGCGCGATCGCGATCGCCAGCCCGAAGCGCAGTCCGGAAATGCCGGACGTGCCGACGATGGAGGACGCCGGCCTGCCCAGATTCTGGGTGCTGTCGTGGAACGGCCTGGCCGCGCCGGCGAAGACGCCCAAGGCGATCGTCGAGAAGCTGAACAGGGAAGTCAACCGCATCCTCGCGCTGCCCGACGTGAAGAAGCAACTGCAGTCGCTCGGTGGCGATCCGGTCGGCGGCACGCCGGAGGAGTTTGCTTCGTTCGTCAACTCGGAGATCCAGACCTGGAGCGCGGTGGTGCAGTCCGCCGGCTTCGCGCTGGAGTGAGCCGCCCATGCCGCCCATCGAACCGCACCGCTGCGCGCTGATCACGACCGGCGGCACGATCGTCTCGCGCATCGACCCGGCCACCGGCCTGGCGATGCCGGTGCTGTCAGGCGACGAGTTGCTGAGCACGCTGCGTGGCCACGGCGACCCGGGCGAGGTAGAGGTGCACGACTTCTGCCGCGTCGCGTCGCCGCACATCGGTCCCCGGGAGTGGGTGGGACTGTCGGCGCTCGCGCAGTCGATTGCCGCGCGCGAGGACGTCGCCGGCATCGTCGTCACGCACGGCACCAGCACGCTGGAGGACACGGCGTGGTTCCTCGATCTCGTGCTGCGCACCGAAAAACCGGTCGTCGTGACCGGCGCGCAGCGCAACGCGTCGGCGCCGGACTTCGATGGCCCGCGCAACCTGCTCACGGCATTGAAGATTTGCCGCGCTCCGGCGGCGCGCGGACTGGGCGTGCTGGTCGCGCTCAACGAGCACGTCAACGCGGCGCGCGAGGCGACCAAGACCCACACCGTCGACGTGGAGACTTTCCAGTCGGGCGAGTGGGGCTACCTCGGCTCGGTGGTGAACGATAGGGTCACGTTCCATCGCGCGCCGGCTCGCCGGCTGCACATCCCGCTCACGGCCTCCGCGCTGCCGCCCGTCGAGATCGTCTCGATGTATCCCGGCGCGAGCGGCGCGCTGATCACGGCCGCCGCCGATGCGGGCGCCCGCGGCATCGTCGTGCAGGCCGTCGCCTCCGGCCATGTCAACGAGGCGATGGCCGGTGCGATCGGCGCCGTGCTGGCGCGCGGCGTCGCCGTCGCCGTCTCCACGCGCATTCCCCGTGGCGGCACGCGCGCGGGCTACGGTTTCCCCGGCTCGTCGCAGCGGCTGGCCGAGGCTGGTGCCGTGCTTGCCGGCGACCTCTCGCCCTGGAAAGCGCGCATCGTGCTGATGCTGGCGCTGCAGCGCGGGCCGGTGCCCGCTCCCGAGCTGGCGAGGCTGTTCGATCAATGACCCCGGCGCGGCGACGCGCCTTTCCTTCAGGACTGCAACATGGATTTTGAACTGAGCGAAGAGCAACAGGCCTTTGCCGATTCGGTGGCGCGCTTCGCACGCGAGAAGCTGGCCGCGGGGGCGCTGCGGCGCGCGCATTCGCACGAGTGGGATTACGAGGCCGGCCAGCTGATCGCGGAGCAGGGCCTGCTGGGCATTGCGTTTGCGCAAGCCGATGGCGGCCAGGGCGGAACGCTGATGCACGCGGTGCTGGCGATCGAGCAGGTGGCGCTGGCGTGCCCGCGCAGCGCGGACATCGTGCAGGTCGGCAACTTCGGCCCGATCCGCACCTTCGTCGAGTATGCGACGCCCGAGCAGAAGGCGCGTTTCCTGCCAGGCCTGTTGTCCGGCCAGAAGCTGATCTGCCTGGGCATGAGCGAGCCCGAGGCCGGTTCGGCCGTCACCGAGTTGAAGACCACGGCGCGCCAGGAAGGCGACGAGTACGTGATCAATGGCTCCAAGGTGTTCTCCTCGCACGGCCTGGAAGCCGACCTGTTCCTGATCTACGTGCGGTTCGGCCCCGGCGTGGGCGGCATCGGCTCGGTGCTGCTGGAGCGCGGCATGCCGGGCTTCTCGATCGGGCAGCCGACCCGCTTCATGAACGGCGAGCAGTGGGGGCAGCTGTATTTCGACAACGTGCGCGTCCCGGCGAGGAATCTGCTGCTGGGGGCCGGCGGCTTCAAGAAGCAGATCTCCGGCTTCAACGTCGAGCGTCTGGGCAACGCGTCGCGCGCGCTGGCCTGCGGACGCTATTGCTTCAACCTGGCGCGCGAGCACGCGCTGCAGCGCAAGCAGTTCGGCCGCACGCTCGCCGAGTTCCAGGGCGTCCAGTGGAAGTTCGCCGAAATGGCGATGAAGCTGGAACAGGCGCAGCTGCTGCTGTACAAGGCGGCGATGGAAGGCGAGCACGGGCTGCCGTCGGCGCAGAGCACGGCGATGGCCAAGCTCGCGTGCAACCTCGCAGGCTGGGAAGTCTCCAATGAAGCCATGCAGGTCATGGGCGGCCTGGGCTTCACGCAGGACCTGCTGGTCGAATACTGCGTACGCCGCACGCGCGGCTGGATGATCGCAGGCGGCTCGATCGAGATCCTGAAGAACCGGATCGCGGAGGGTGTCTTCGGGCGCACCTTTTCGCAGCGTCCGGGGATGGCGGCGTGATGGCCGCCGGACGTGCGAGCGGGGCCGAGCTGGCGCGCGTGCTGCTGCGCCCGCGCAGCGTCGCGCTGGTGGGCGTTTCCGACGATGCGGCCAAGCCGGCGGCGCGTCCGCTGCGCTATCTGCGCCAGGCCGGGTTCGCGGGCGCCGTGTATCCGATCAACCCGCGGCGCGGGACGGTGCAGGGCGAGCGCGCGTGGCCCAGCCTCGCGGTGCTGCCCGAGGTGCCCGAACATGTGTTCGTGATGACTGCCACCGAGCACGTGCTGGACACGCTGCGCGAATGCGAGCGCCTGGGCGTCAAGGTCGCCACCGTGCTGGCCGGCGGCTTTTCCGAGGCGGGTCCGGAAGGTGTCGCGCGCGAGGAGGCGGTGCGCGCCTTTGCGCGTACCAGCAGCCTGCGGCTGGTCGGTCCGGCAAGCCTGGGCGTCGCGCATCCGGGCTCGGGCCTGCTGCTCACGGCCAACGCCGCATTCGCCGAGCGCGAGCTGCCGCCGGGCAAAGTGTTCGTCGCCTCGCACAGCGGCAGCATGCTCGGCGCGCTGCTGTCGCGCGGCAAGGCGCGCGGTGTCGGCTTCGCCGGCATGGTGTCGGTCGGCGTCGAGGCCGACCTGAGCCTGGGCGAGATCTGCAGCGCGACGCTGGACGACCCGGAGATCGACAGCTACCTGCTGTTCCTGGAAAGCCTGCGCCGCGGCGCTGACCTGCAGCGGTTCGCGCGAGAGGCGGCGCGCCGCGGCAAGCCGGTGATCGCGTACAAGCTGGGGCGCTCGCAGGCGGCCGCGGAGATGGCGACCACGCATACTGGCGCGCTCGCTGGCGAGGACGATGTGGCCGACGCGTTCCTGCGCGGCCTGGGCGTCGCGCGCGTGGGGGTGCTGGAGGCGCTGCTGGAAGCCCCGGCGCTCGCGCGCCGCATCCCGCTCGGCGCTACCGGCGCGGCGCGCCCGCCGCGCGTCGGCATCGTCACCACGACCGGGGGCGGTGCCGCGATGGTGGTCGACCAGCTCGGCATCCGCGGCATCGTCGTCGAGCCGCCCTCGCCAGCGACGCTGGCGCGCCTGGCGGCGGCCAACCTGCCGGCCACGCCGGGGCGCGTGCTGGACGTGACGCTGGCCGGTGCGAAGTACGAGATCATGAGGCAGTTGCTGGCGATTCTGCTGGACGCGCCGGAGTTCGACCTCGTCGTCACCGTCGTCGGCTCGTCGGCGCGCTTCCAGCCGGAGCTGGCGGTCAAGCCCGTCATCGACACCGCGTGCACGGCGACCAGGCCGCTGGCCGCGATGCTGGTGCCCGATGCGCCGCAGGCGCTCGCGGAACTCACCGCGCATGGCGTGCCGTGCTTCCGTTCGCCCGAGGCGTGCGCCGACGCGATCGCCGCGGTGCTGCAGCGGCGATCGCCGGCGGTGCCCGCCGCGGCCACGCAGCCAGCGCGCGATGAGGCTGCGTTCATCAGCGAGGCCGACGCCTACGGTCTGCTGGAAAAGCTCGATGTGCCGCATGCGCCGGTCGTGAAGATGCCGCTGGCCGAACCGCCGCGCGCGCTGCCGTTCGCATTCCCGGTCGTAGCGAAGGTCTGCGACGAGCGCATCCCCCACAAGACCGAGGTCGGCGGCGTGGTGCTGGACATCCGCGACGAGGACGGGCTGCACGCCGCGTTCGAGACGCTGCGTCGCAACCTCGCCGAGCGCGCGCCCGGCATCGAGTGCCGCGATGTGCTCGTGCAGACGATGCGCAGCGGGCTCATGGAGGCGCTGGTCGGCTATCGCGTCGATCCCGATGCCGGTCCGCTGGTGATGCTGGCCGCCGGCGGCGTGTGGACAGAGGTGGCGCGCGACCGCGCCCTGCGGCTCGCGCCGGTGACCGTCGAGGCGGCGCGTGAGATGATCGCGGAAGTGAAGGCGTTCCGGACCCTGGCGGGTCTGCGCGGACGACCGCGTGGCGATCTCGATGCGCTCGCGCGTGCCGTGTCGGCCTTGTCGCAACTGGCGCTGCAGCCGCAGCTGGGCGTCGTGGAGGCAGAAGTGAATCCGTTGATGGTGATGAAGGAAGGTGCGGGCGTGCTCGCGGTCGACGCGCTGGTTTTGCGGAGGCGGCCATGATGCCCGCCATCGTGAGTCCGCTGCTGGCGCGCACGCGCGCGCTGTTCGGCGGCGCGGTCACCGCACTCGCGCGCGAATGCGCCGAAGGCGACAAGCTCGATGCGCGCAAGCTGGACGCGCAGCAGTTCGCAAGTTACGAGATCGCGTGGGCCGCCGCGGACCTGCTGGCCGCCGAGACCCTCGCTGGAGCGCGGCTCAACGCCCTTGACGCGAAGCTGGCGGGAGTGTTCGTCGCCGAAGCGCTCGGCGCCGTGCTGCGCCGGCTGGAGCCACTGCTGCTCGACCTGCGCCTGGACCTGCAGCTGGGCGAGCTGCACGCGCTGGCCGCGAGCGGCGAGCTCGCGCAGTTCCGGCGCGAGGCGGCGAGCGCCGCGGTGCAGGCGCAGGCCGGCGCGGCGGTCGCCGCCGGCGATGGCGAACTCGGCGACGTGCCGCTCGATGCCGGGATCGTCATGGCGCGCGACGGCTTCCGCCGCTTCGCCGCAGAGGCGGTGGCGCCGCTCGCAGAGCGCATCCACCGTGAGGACCAGATCGTCCCCGAGTCGCTGCTGCAGCCGCTGCGCGAGATGGGCGTGTTCGGCCTGTCGATCCCGGAGGCCTACGGCGGTACCGCGCCTGGCAGCCATGACGACACGCAGATGATGGTGGCCGTCACCGAGGCGCTGTCGGAAGGCTCGCTCGGCGCGGCCGGAAGCCTCATCACGCGGCCCGAGATCCTGGCGCGGGCGCTGCTGGCTGGCGGCACCGAGGCGCAGAAGCGGCGCTGGCTGCCGGCGCTCGCCGTGGGCGAGCCGCTGTGCGCGATCGCGATGACCGAGCCGGACTTCGGCTCGGACGTCGCGGGCCTGCAGCTGAAGGCGACGCGCGCCGAAGGCGGCTGGCTGCTGAATGGCGCGAAGACCTGGTGCACCTTCGCCGGCAAGGCCGGCGTGCTGATGGTCGTCGCGCGCACCGATCCGGACAAAGCGGCGGGCCACCGCGGTTTGAGCCTGCTGCTGGTCGAGAAGCCCGCGTTCGAGGGCCATGAGTTCGCCGTGGCGCAGGAGGGCGGCGGCACGCTGCACGGCCGCGCGATCCCGACCATTGGCTACCGCGGCATGCATTCGTTCGACCTCGTGTTCGAGAACTTCTTCGTGCCGGACGAGAACCTGGTCGGCGGGGACGCGGGCCTGGGCAAGGGGTTTTACTTCACGATGACCGGCATGATGGGCGGCCGCATGCAGACGGCCGGCCGTGCACTGGGCGTGATGCGGGCCGCGGTGCGCGCGGCGATCCGCTACGCCGGCGACCGCCAGGTGTTCGGCGCGCCGCTCGTCTCGTACCAGCTCACTCAGGTGAAGATCGCGGCCATGGCGGCGCGCTTCGTCGCCTGCCGCTGGCTCGCCTACGACGTTGCGCGCCTGCTCGATGCGGGCGGCGGCCGCATGGAGGCGAGCCTGGTGAAGCTGCTGGCGTGCCGCTCGGCGGAGCTGGTCACGCGCGAGGCGTTGCAGATCCACGGCGGCATGGGCTATGCGGAGGAAACGGCCGTGAGCCGCTACTTCGTCGACGCGCGCGTTCTGTCGATCTTCGAGGGCGCCGAGGAGACGCTGGCGCTGAAGGTGATCGCGCGCAGCCTGCTGGAGCAGGCGCTGGAGAAGCGCTGAAGAATGGGGTCCATACCGAACGAGTCCCGTGCGCTTCGCGCGCACCGCGCCGAAGGCCGGACCCTCCCACCCGACCGCCCGGCAGAGGCGTTCTGCCGGGACCTGGCGTAACGCATTGACGAAAGGCAGTTCCGTGACCTACCCCTTCCTCGACAACCTACGCGTCATCGAAAGCTCCGCGTTCATCGCCGCGCCGCTGGCCGGCCTCACGCTGTCGCAGTACGGCGCCGAAGTGATCCGCGTGGACATGATCGGCGGCGGGATCGACTACGGCCGCATGCCGCGCATGCCGCAGGCCGATGGGCGCGGCCGCAGCTTGTACTGGACCGCGCTGAACAAGGGCAAGCGCTCGATCGCGATCGACCTGCGCCGGCCGCAAGGGCGCGAGCTGGTGCAGGCGCTCGCGACCGCGCCAGGGCCGCGCGGCGGCGTGCTGCTGACCAACATCGGCACGCCCTGGCTTGCGCACGAAGTGCTCGCGGCGAAGCGCGCCGACGTCATCACGTGCACGATCGAAGGCAACAGCGACGGATCGACAGCGCTCGATTACACCGTCAATTGCGCGACCGGCTATCCGGCGGTCACCGGCGGCGGCTCGGTGCAGCACCCCGTCAATCACGTGCTGCCCGCCTGGGACATGGCCTGCGCGTACCAAGCGGCGTTCGCGATCGTCGCCGCCGTCAGCCGCCGCGCAACGTGCGGCGAAGGCGCACAGCTGCGCATCGCGCTGTCGGACGTCGCGTTCACGGCCCTGTCGCACCTCGGCGTCATGGGCGAGGCCGAGTTGCTGCACCAGGACCGGCCCTCGATCGGTAACGATCTGTACGGCGCGTTCGGCCGCGATTTCGGCACCAGCGACGGTGGCCGCATCATGGTGGCGGCGATCTCGATCAACCAGTGGGATGCGCTGGTGCAGGCGTGCGGCATCGCCGACGCGATCGCGGCGCTCGAGCAGCGCCTGGGCCTTGAATTCCGCGACGAGGCGCAGCGCTTCGAGGCGCGCGCCGAGATCGCCGCGCTGGTCGAACCGTGGTTCACGGCGCGCACGCGCGCGCAGGCGGAAGCCGAGCTCACGCGCCACAAGGTCTGCTGGGGCCGCTACAACACGGTCACCGAACTGCTCGCCGCCGATGCGCGCGCGAGCGTCGCCAATCCGGTGTTCGAGCGCATCGACACGCCGGGCATCGGCACGCACCTGGCCGCCGGTGCAGTCGTCCGCGCAGCCGGCCTCCCGCGCCAGCCGACGTCCCCGGCGCCGCTGCTGGGGACGGATACCGACCAGGTGCTGCACGAAGTGCTGGGCCTCGATTCCGGCGTGATCGGCCGCCTGCACGACGCCGGCATCGTGGCAGGCCCCGAGCGCGATCCTTCGCGGGTGTGAGATGGGTGCTTGCGGTATGGAATCCGGACGCCGGGACAGCGCTGGACCGGGCCGGCCAGGCGCCGCATGAGGTGGTGGCTCGGGGCCCCGGACAGTCATGCCAGCGTCACACACCAAGCCTATAGTGGCACGCAGGTCTTGACCGGACGTGAGCCCCAAGTGTGGCACGGCATCGCAGTCCATGAGCCTGCGCATTGGGCCGGGCTTCCTCTGCAATGCCGGGCCCTTGGGGGGCTGTGGGGGCGTTAATGGACAGGCGCCACCGGGTGCCGGCTGCGTTTACGATGGGCGCTTTCATTGACCTTCCACAGAAAGCTGCCGCACATGCTCATGGGCCTTGCCGCCAACCGCCTGCACCACCAGTCAGAAGATGCCGCGCTGTTCGCTTTCCTGCGCGCCTGCGAGGCGGGCATTCGTGAACTCCGGCTCGGCCTGCACGCCGTGGGCCGCACGCACGACGCGATCGCCGCGGCGGGCATGCTGCGCGGCTACGCGCCGCTGGTGCGCTACCCCTACGGGCGTGAGGGTGGGCTGATGAAGCTCGTGGCCGAGGTGGTGGGCATGCCGGAGCCGGGGCGCACGCTCGACGGCGCCATCTACCTCATCGACCCGGTGGACCCCTCGTCCATCTTCCCCGAGGCGCTCGCGCTCAAGCGCCAGTGCGTGATCCATGGCAAGCCGTTCCTGTCCACCGTGGCCAGTGCGCGCGACTGGGTGGAGATGGAGCGCATCCACTCGGGCCTGCCGCCCGACCGCCATGCCGACCGCTTCCATGACTACGAAGCGCAGACGCTGGCGCTGATCGCGCACGACGCGATGAAGGGCGCCATGCTGGATTTCGCCGCGCGCAACTTCGACCTGCTCTCGCGCTTCGGCTGTCGCGTGGGCACGGGCACCACGGGCCAGCGCCTCAACGAGATGGCCTGGAGCCGCGGCTGGCCCGCCGGCGAGCCCTGGGTGCAGCGCTTCAACAGCGGCCCGCTGGGCGGCGATGCGCAGATCGCCGACCTGGTGCTGGAGCGCCGCTGCCGCCGCGCCATCTTCTTCGAGGATCCGCACGTCGCGCGCCAGCACGAGGCCGACATCCAGCTGCTGGAGCGCGCCGTGACCACCGCCACGCACGACGCGGTGTGCACTACCTCGCCAGTGGTGGCGCAGCGCTGGTGCGACGCCGCTCGTTTGCGTGGTTCGCGCGCCGGGCGCTGATGCGGCGCGCGCTCATCGCCGCCTGGCTGGCCCTGGCGGCACTGCCAGCGCTGGCGCTGCCCACGTTCGACGAGGTGCGCGCGGACTTCCGTCCGTCCGAGACGCTGGTGCTCTCGCGCGAGGGCGAGGTGATCCAGCGCCTGCGCACCGACGCCACGGTGCGCCGCGGCCAGTGGCTGCCGCTGGCCGACGTGTCCCCCGCGCTGCGCACGGCGCTGGTGCTCAGCGAGGACAAGCGCTTCTACGAGCACAGCGGCGTGGACTGGGCCGCCGTCTCCGCCGCCGCCTGGGCCAACCTGTGGAACCAGCGCACGCGCGGCGCCTCCACCATCACCATGCAGCTGGCGGGCCTGCTCGATGGCGACTGGCGCCAGGGCCCCGGCGGGCGCACGGTTACGCAGAAGCTTGGCCAGGCCGTGGCCGCGCAGGTGCTCGACCGGCGCTGGCGTAAGGACCAGATCCTGGAGGCGTACCTGAACCTCGTGCCGTTTCGCGGTGAGATCGTGGGCATCGATGCGCTCGCGCGCACGCTGTTCGGCAAGGCCGCGCACGGGCTCGACGAGCGCGAGGCTGCGGTGGCCGCCGTGCTGGTGCGCGCGCCCAATGCCGCGCCCGCGCGGGTCGCCCGGCGCGCCTGCGGCGTGCTGCGCGAGATGCGCAGGCAGGCCCATTGCGATGCGCTCGATCTGTTCACCGCCGCCGCCCTGCAGCGCCGCGCGTTCGATGCCAGCGAGGGCATCGCGCCGCACTTCGCGCGCCAGTTGCTGCGCAGGGTGCCGCCCGGCGAGCGCGTGCGCTCCACGGTCAGCGCGCCGCTGCAGCGCGTGGCGGTGGAAACGCTCACGCGCCACCTGCGCGAGCTGCGCGGGCGCAACGTGGAGGATGGCGCGCTGGTGGTGCTGGACAACGCCACGGGCGAGGTGCTGGCCTGGGTGGGTTCGTCCGGCCCCCTGAGCCAGGCCGCCGAGGTGGATGGCGTGCTGGCCGCGCGCCAGCCCGGCTCCACGCTCAAGCCCTTCCTGTACGCGCAGGCCATCGGGCAGCGGCGGCTCACCGCGGCATCGCTGCTGCACGACTCGCCCGCGCAGATCCCCACCGCCGGCGGCCTGTACATACCGCAGAACTACGACCGGCAGTTCAAGGGCTGGGTGTCGGTGCGCCAGGCGCTGGCGGCCTCGCTCAACGTGCCGGCGGTGCGCACGCTGGTCATGGTCACGCCCGATGCGTTCTTCGCGCAACTGCGCGCGCTGGGGTTGCCGCTCGCCGAATCGGGCGGCTACTACGGCTACAGCCTCGCGCTGGGCAGCAGCGAGGTGCCCCTTTTGCACCTCACGAACGCCTACCGCGCGCTCGCCAACGGCGGGCGGGCCAGCCCCGTGGCCTTCGCCGCCACGCCGCGCCCGGCGTTCACGCAGGCGCTGGACGCGGGGGCTGCCTTCATCGTGGGCGACATCCTGTCGGACGCGAACGCCCGCGCGCCCACCTTTGGCACCGACAGCGTGCTCGCTACGCGCTTCTGGACGGCCGTGAAGACCGGCACCAGCAAGGACATGCGCGACAACTGGGCCGTGGGCTGGTCGCGGCGCTACACCGTGGGCGTATGGGTGGGCAACGCCGGCGGCGCGGCCATGCACGACGTGAGCGGCACCAGCGGCGCCGCGCCCATCTGGGCCGACGTGATGGGCTGGCTGCACCGCGGCACGCCCAGCCGCGCGCCCCGGCCGCCCGAAGGCGTGGCGCGGCAGGCGGTGCGCTACGGGCCCGCGCCCGACGGCGGCCGGCTGGAAAGCGCGCGCGACGAATGGTTCCTGCGCGGCACGCAGCAGGCGCTGTTTGCTATTGATAAAATAGCTGAAAGCGATTACCAGGAAAGCGCTGAGGGTCAAAAAGACTTGAAACCTACGGCACGCATCCTCGCGCCCGCGCCGGGCACCATCGTCGCGCTGGACCCCGACATACCGCCCGCGCACCAGCGCCTGCGCTTCGAGGCCGACAGCGCCGCCGTGCTCTGGCGCATCGACGGCAAGCCGGCCGGGCAGGGCGCGCAGTGGGCGTGGCTGCCCTGGCCCGGCCGCCACTGCGTGGAGCTGCTGGACGCGCGCGGCAGGGTGCTGGACCAGATCCCGATCGAGGTGCGCGGCGCGGGCGTGCGCGCCCGGGAATAGCGTGGCCGCTACACTGTTTCCTTTTGTTTCGAAAGACCGCGGCGTGCCGATTCACCCACTCTTCATGCGTGCCCTGGCGGCGCTGTGCGCGCTGTGGCTGGCCGCGGGCGCGGCGCGCGCGCAGGAGATCGTCACCGACGAAAAGTCGCAGGCCGTGGCCAAGACGGTGCTGGGCATCCTGGGCTACACGCGCTGGCCCTCCGCGCCGCAGACGGTGCGCCTGTGCGTCGTCGGCCCCACCGAATACGCGGACGAGCTGCTCAAGGGCGGCCTGCTGCCCGGCGACCGCCGCGTGCAGGTGCGCCGCATGCGGCTGGACGACTCCGAGCTGCTGTCGCAGTGCGACGGCGTCTACGCCGGCATGCTGGACGACGCCGCGTGGCGCCAGCTGCGCGCGCGGCTCGAATCGCAGCCGCTCCTGTCCATCAGCGAGCGGCAGGAGCTGTGCCTGATCGGCTGCATGTTCTGCCTGGACGTGCGCGAGGGCGGCGTGGCCTTCGAGACCAACCTCGACTCCGTGGCGCGCAGCGGCGTGCGCGTGAACCCGCGCGTGCTGCAGTTGGCGCGGCGCAAGGGCGGCGCCTGATGGATCAGCGGAGCAGGGCGGTGGGAAGGTCCTCCTCTTTGCGCGGCGTGGTGCGCCGCGCGCACCTGGGCATGGCGCTGATGGCGATGGCGCTGGCGGGGTCGCTGCTGCTGCTTGCGGGGCTGGTGGCGCTGCGCGTGCACCTGGAAAACAACCTGCAGCTGATGGCGCGCTCCGTCGCCTACACGGTCGAGGCGGCGGTGGTTTTCAAGGACGCGGAGGAGGCTGGCCAGGCCCTGGCGCGCATGCTCGCGCGCGAGGGCGTGGCCCGTGCCGTGGTGCGCGACGCCGAGGGCGCCGTGTTCGCGCAGTGGCAGGGCGCCGCGCCCGGTCTGCGCGCGCGCACGGGGCAGGCGCTGGCGCGGCTGGCGCTGCTGGCCCCGGCGGTGGCGCACATCCGGTATGAAGGCGCGCCCATGGGCACGGTGGAGCTGCGCGGCGACGGCCAGGCGCTGCTGAACTTCGTGCTCACCGGTCTGGTGGCGCTACTCGCCTGCACGGCCGTCAGCGGCGCGGTGGGCCTGCTGCTCGCGCGGCGCATGCTGCGCGACATGGTCACGCCGCTGCAGGCGCTGGCGCAGGTGGCGCGCGCGGTGCGGCGCGAGCGCGCCACCGGCCTGCGCGTGCCGCCGGCGCGGCTGGCCGAGCTGCGCGAGCTGGGCGACGACTTCAACGCCCTGCTGGGCGAGCTGGAGGACCGCGAGGCGCTGCTGCAGCAGAAGAACGCCGAGCTGCAGCAGCGCGCGTTGCACGACAGCCTGACCGGCCTGCCCAACCGCGCCAGCTTCGAGCAGCACCTGCAGGCGGCCATCGCGCGGGCGCGCGGCGCCGGCCAGGCCATGGCGCTGCTGTTCATCGACTGCGACCGCTTCAAGCAGGTCAACGACACCCACGGCCATGCTGCGGGCGACGCGCTGCTGATCGAGGTGGCGCGCCGCTTGCAGGCGCAGGTGCGCGCGGGCGACGTGGCCGCGCGCCTGGGCGGCGACGAGTTCGCGGTGGTCATGGCGCCTCCGGCCACGCAGGCCGACGCGCAGGCCCTGGCTGGCCGCGTGGCGGCCGCCATGCGCGAGCCGCTGGTGCTGGAGAGCGGCGGCGTGCTGCGGCCGCAGATGAGCGCGGGCGTGGCCGTGTTCCCGCAGCAGGGCGGCGACATGGAGTCGCTGCTGCACAGCGCCGACGCCGCCATGTACGAAGTGAAAGCCCGCCGGGGCCGGCGGACGACGGACGTGTACGAGAGAGCACAGAGATGATGACGATGCCAATCCCTTCCCGTTTTTTCCTGCGCCTGCTGTGGCTGTGCTTCGCCGCGCTGGCCCTGGGCGCATGCCAGAGCCCGCCGCCCGCGGCTGCCGACGCGCAGGCCGCGCGCCGCGCCCAGGTGCTGCGCGAGCAGGGCTTCGTGCAGACCGGCGACGGCTGGGAGCTGCAGATGTCCGGCAAGCTGCTGTTCGACTTCAACTCCGACGCCATGACCGGCGAGCGCCGCGAGATGCTGGTGCGCATGGGCCATGCGCTGGTCGGCGTGGGCGTGCGCGCGCTGCGCGTGGAAGGGCATGCCGACGACCAGGGCTCGCCCGACTACAACGAACGTCTGTCGCTGCGCCGCGCGCAGGCGGTGGCCCAGGTGCTGGCCGAGGCGGGCATCCCGCGCGAGCGCATCGACATCCGCGGCTACGGCGCGAGCCGCCCGCTGGTCATCGGCACCAGCGAGGCCGCGCGCCAGGAAAACCGGCGCGTGGCGCTGATCGTCCCCGTTCAGTAAAAAAAATTCACGGGCCGCGCAAAAGCCTTCAAGCCGGCCGAAGGCGCCTGGCACTACGATGCACGGCTTGTCGAAAACACCGGGGGACAGCCGTGGCCGATCTTTCCAAAATCACCTGTATCGAAGACCTGCGCGTGGTCGCTGAGTGCCGCGTGCCGCGCATGTTCTACGACTATTGCGACTCGGGCTCATGGACCGAGGGCACCTACCGCGCCAACGAGGCGGACTTCCACGGCATCAAGCTGCGCCAACGCGTGGCCGTGAACATGGAGGGTCGCAGCACCGCCACCACCATGGTGGGGCAGCAGGTCAAGATGCCCGTGTGCATCGCGCCCGTGGGCCTGACCGGCATGCAGCATGCCGACGGCGAGATCCACGCCGCGCGCGCGGCCGAGAAGTTCGGCATTCCGTTCACGCTCTCGACCATGAGCATCTGCTCCATCGAGGACATCGCCGAGAACACCAGCGCGCCGTTCTGGTTCCAGCTGTACATGATGCGCGACCGCGAGGCCATGGCGCGCATGATCGGGCGCGCCCGGGACGCCAAGTGCAGCGCCCTGGTGCTCACGCTCGACCTGCAGGTGATAGGCCAGCGCCACAAGGACATCAAGAACGGCCTGACCGCGCCGCCCCGGCCCACGCTGGCCAACATCGTCAACCTCATGACCAAGCCGCGCTGGTGTCTGGGTATGGCTGGCACGAAGCGCCGCACCTTCCGCAACCTCGTGGGCCATGTGAAGGGCGTGTCCGACATGAACTCGCTGGCCGCCTGGACCAACGAGCAGTTCGACCCGCGCCTGTCCTGGGAGGACGTGCGCTGGGTCAAGCAGCAGTGGGGCGGCAAGCTCATCCTCAAGGGCATCATGGAAGTGGAGGACGCGGTGCTGGCCGTGCAGAACGGCGCCGATGCCATCGTGGTCAGCAACCATGGGGGGCGCCAGCTCGACGGCGCCCCATCCTCCATCCGCGCGCTGCCGGCCATCGTCGATGCCGTGGGCGACAGGATCGAGGTGTGGATGGACGGCGGCATCCGCAGCGGCCAGGACGTGCTCAAGGCCTGGGCCCTGGGCGCGCGCGGCACCATGATCGGCCGCGCCATGGTCTACGGCCTGGGCGCCTTCGGCGAGGCCGGCGTGACCAAGGCGCTGCAAATCATCCACAAGGAGCTGGACGTGAGCATGGCCTTTTGCGGCCACACCAACCTCCAGAACGTGGACCGCTCCATCCTCGTCCCCGGCACCTACCCCACGGCGCCGCAGGCCTGAGCCTGCTTGCGTTTCGATAGCTGTCAGCGCTTGCCTGATAAGCGCTGGAGGCCTTTTTGACTGAAATGTCGCATGGGCCATCGCCATGCGCACGGGCGGCCCTCGCCAATGGCTGCGGCCCGGCGCCGGCGGCGCTGGCTATGCTGCGGGGCCGCTGCCATGTCGCCCTTTCATGTCCCTTCCCCCTGATACGCTCGCCTGGCTCTGGGTGCCGGTGGTGCTGTTCGCCGCCTTCGCACAGACCCTGCGCAACACCGCCCAGCGCACGCTGACCCAGGAGCTGGGCACGCTGCCCGCCACGCTGGTGCGCTTTCTCTATGGCCTGCCGTTTGCCGCCGCCTGGCTGGCGCTGCTGTACTGGTGGCCCGCGCAGGCGCCGGCCTGGCCGCGCTTCACGGCCGCCTACCTGGGTTGGATCGCCCTGGGCGCGTTCTTCCAGATCGCGGGCACGGCGTTCCTGCTGCTGGCCATGGCCGGGCGCAACTTCGCCGTGGCCGTCACCCTGACCAAGACCGAGGTGCTGCAGGTGGCGCTGTTCGCCAGCATCTTCCTGCACGAGCTGCCCACGCCGCTGGCGCTGCTGGCCATGGCGGTGGCCACGCTGGGCGTGCTGCTGCTGTCGCTGCCGCCGCGCGGGCAGCTGTGGTCGCCGTCGGCTTGGCTGAGCCGCCCGGCGCTGTATGGCCTGGCCTGCGGCGGCAGCTTCGCCATTGCCAGCGTGGGCTTTCGCGGCGGCGCGCTGGCCCTGGGGGCCGAGACGCCGTGGCTCTCGGGCGCCTGGGGCGTGCTGATCGCGCAGGCGCTGCAGACGCTGGGCCTGGGCGCCTGGGTGGCGTTCACGTCCGAAAAGGGCTTGGCGCCGCTGTGGCCCGCCTGGCGCCTGTCGCTGCTGGCCGGCAGCATGGGCGCGGCCGCGTCGCTGGCCTGGTTCACCGCCTATGCCATGCAGGGCGCGGGGCCGGTGCGCACCCTGGGCAT
The DNA here is from genome assembly GCF_000204645.1 of Alicycliphilus denitrificans K601. Taxonomy (NCBI): domain Bacteria; kingdom Pseudomonadati; phylum Pseudomonadota; class Betaproteobacteria; order Burkholderiales; family Comamonadaceae; genus Alicycliphilus; species Alicycliphilus denitrificans. The sequence goes on from NC_015422.1 coordinate 1,302,174, forward strand.
GGTGGAGGTGGTGTTCAGCTACCTGGTGTCGCGCCGCCTGCTCAGCGAATCCTTCACCCGGCCCGAGAAGGCCGGCATGGCGCTGATGCTGGCGGGGCTGGTGCTCATTTGCCTGCAGGGTGTCTGAGCGGCATGCGGTTCAGCCCACCAGTTCCGGCTGCGCGGCGGCCGCTGGCGCCGTGGCTGTGCGCTGCGCCGGGGCCAGGAATTCCCGGGCTTCCTGGAGGCTGAGCCTGGCGCTGCCCAGCAGGGCGGCCTCGCGTGGGTGCGTCAGGGTGCTGGGGGCCGCCATGGGGTCTGCGGCAAGCAGGTGGGTACGCAGCACGGCGTCGGCCAGCAGCAGCCGCCGGCCGTCCACGCCGGGCTGCGTGGCCTCCCAGGCCAGCAGGACGGCGGCGGCGGCGTAGTACACGGCGGAGGCCGCGCGGCGGGTTTCGTTCTCGAACTCGGGGCGGGTGGCCACGGTTTCGGCCAGGGCGATGGCCTGGTCCAGCGCATGGCCCAACTGGCGCGCCATGTCCGGCGCGCTGTGCTGCACGCCATGCAGTTTCTCGCGCAGCACGGCCTGCAGGGCCAGGTGGGCGCGGTCCTTGCGCACGGCGCGGCCGATGGCGTCCAGCGCGTTGATGTTGCTCGTGCCTTCCCACAGGACGCCGATGTGCGCGTCCCGCACCAGGCGCGCGTTCACGAAGTCCTCGATGTAGCCGTTGCCGCCGCGCACTTCCATGGCGCCCGTGGCCACGGTGATGTTGTCCCGGCAGGTGCGCAGCTTGAGCAGCGGCGTGAGCAGCCGCAGCGCGGCCGCGGCCTGCTTGTCGCCCGCGTAGCCCTTGGCCATCATGTCCGCGGTGGCCAGCGTCACGGACAGGGCGGCTTCGGTGGGCACCATGATCTTCAGCAGCTGGCGCTGCATCAGCGGGTAGTCCATCACCCGCTGGCCGAAGGCGTGGCGGTTGCTCGCGGCCTGCAGGGCCTCGTTGAGGCAGCGGCGCATCATGGCGGCGGCGCGCACCGCGTGCGACAGCCGCGAGAGGTTGACCTGCTCCATCATCTGCTTCAAGCCCCGGGTGGGGTCGCCCACCAGGTAGGCGAAGGCGCCTTCGATGCGCAGCTCGCCGCTGGCCATGCTGCGGGTGCCGAGCTTGTCCTTGAGCCGCACGATGCGGTAGCTGTTGCGGCTGCCGTCCTCGCGCTGGCGCGGCATGGCGAACAGGGCCAGGCCGCGCGTGCCGGCGGGGGCGTTTTCGGGGCGCGCCAGGATGAGCGCCACATCCGCGTCCACGTGCGAGGAGAACCATTTCTCGCCAAACAGATGCCACTGGCCGTCGATCAGCCGGGCGGTGGTCTCCACCTGGCCGACGTCGGAGCCGCCGGCCTTCTCGGTCATGAACTGGGTGCCCTTCCACAGGTCTTCCAGCTTCTCGGCCAGCATGCGCGGCAGCAGGCGCGCCTTGAGCTCCTCGCTGCCGAACTTGCGTATCAGGTGGATGGAGGTGTCGGTGACGCTGATCGGGCACATCTGCCCGAACTCGGACTGCACGAACAGGTACTGGAACGCGTACTTGGTGACGGGCGACAGGGTGCCGGGATAGCCCATGGCGCCGGGCCGGTGCGTCATGGCGTGGAACTGGAACTGCTCGAACGCGATGTGCTCCATCTCCTGGTAGGCGGGGTGGTACTCCACCCAGTCCTCGTCCTCGCCCCAGCGCGAGCGCGCATGCAGCACCGGGCCGTGCTTGTCGGCCACGGTGGCCAGCTCGTTCAGGCGCCCGCCCGCCAGCTGGCCCAGGCGCTTGAGGTGCGGCAGGAAGTACTGCAGCTCGGCCTGCGGCACGTACAGCGGCAGCAGCTGCTGCAGGCCGGGGTCGATCTCGAAGAAATCCAGGCCGGCGCAGTCGGACGCCAGCTTGTCCGAGCTTTGCCGGGACGTGGCTGGCCGCGGCTTGGCGAAGGCGCTGTAGCGGGGCAGGAAGGTCATGGCGGAATCTCCTTGTGATAGAGGGTGGACAGGGCTTCAGATGACCCCGGACGCGCGCAGCGCGGCCTGCTGCTGCGGGGTCAGGCCAAGGCGCTCGCGCAGCACGGCGTCGGTGTGCTGGCCCAGGGTGGGCGGGCCGGCGGGGTAATCCAGGGGCGTGGCGGAAAAACGCAGCGGGCTGGCAATGGCGCGGAAGGTGGCGCCGTCGTGCAGCGTGATCGGGGTCTCGATGCCGCGCGCCCGCACCTGCGGGTCGGCCAACGCCTGCTCGAAGTCGTTGATGGGCGCGCAGGGCACGCCGGCCGCGTCCAGCCGGGCCAGCCATTCGGCGCTGGCCTGGCCGGCCATGGCGCGGCAGAGCTCGGGCAGCAGCGCGTCGCGGTTCTGCAGCCGCCCCGAGACCTTGGCAAAGCGCGCGTCCGCGCCCAGGTCGGGGCGGCCGATGGCCTGGCAGTAGGCGGCGAACAGCGCGTCGTTGCCCACGGCCACCACGATCTGCCCGTCCCGCGTGTCGAACACCTGGTAGGGCACGGCGTTGGAATGGGCGTTGCCGTAGCGGCGCGGCAGCTTGCCGGAGGCCATGTAGTTCACCGCCTGGTTGCTGTTGAAGGCCATGGCGCAGTCCAGCAGCGCCATGTCCAGGTGCTGGCCCTGGCCGCTGCCCTCGCGCCACAGCAGCGCCGCCAGCACCGCCACGGTGGCGTACATGCCGGTGGTGATGTCGGCCACGGCGATGCCCACCTTCTGCGGGCCGCCGCCGGGCAGGTCGTCGCGCTCGCCGGTGATGCTCATGAGCCCGCTCATGGCCTGGAACACGAAGTCGTAGCCCGGCTTGTGGCTGTACGGGCCGGTGTGCCCGAAGCCGGTGACGGAGCAGTACACCAGGCCCGGGTGGATGGCCTTGAGATCGTCGTACCCCAGGCCGTAGCGCGCCAGGGTGCCGGCCTTGTAGTTCTCCACCAGCACGTCGCATTGCCGCACCAGGTCCTTGACCAGCGCCTGGCCCTGCGCGGTGGTGAAGTCGATGGTGACCGATTTCTTGCCGCGGTTGGCGGAGCCGAAATAGGCCGAATCGCGCCGTTCGCTGTCCGCGGCGGCCGGCATCCAGGGCGGGCCCCAGCCGCGGGTCTCGTCGCCCAGGCGGGGACGCTCCACCTTGATGACTTCGGCGCCCAGGTCGGCCAGGTTCTGCGTGCACCAGGGGCCGGCCAGCACCCGGGTCATGTCCAGCACGCGGTACTTTTGCAGTGGTTTGTCGCTCATGGTATGGGTGGTTCGCTGCGGGGGCCGCCGTCATTCGGCCTTGATGCGGGCTTCCTCGATCACGGCCTTGTACTTGGCGCTCTCGTCCTTCAGGTAGGCGGCGAAGTCGCCCAGGTAGTAGCCCACGGGCTCGGCGCCGCTGCTGACCAATTGCTTCTGCACCTCGGGGGCGGCCATGATCTTCTTGATCTCTTCGGCCAGCCTGGCGAGCACCGGCTGCGGCACCCCGGCGGGCGCCACGAAGCCCACCCAGGCCTGCATCTCCATGCCAGGGTAGCCCACCTCGGCCACGGTGGGCACGTCGGGCAGGGCGTCGGAGCGCTTGCTGCCCATCACCGCCACGGCCTTGAGCTGGCCGCCCTTGATCAGCGGCGCGCCGGTGAAGGCGGGCTCGAACGTCATCGACACCTCGCCCGTGATGGTGGCCGCCTTGGCCGGTGCGCTGCCCTTGTAGGGCACGTGCAGCACGTCGATGCCGGCGCGCGTGCGCAGTAGCTCGCCGGCCAGGTGGGCGCTCGATCCATTGCCGTACGAGGCATAGCTCAGGCTGCCTGGCTTGCCCTTGGCCAGCTGCACCAGTTCGGCCAGGGTGCTGGCGGGCACCTTGGGGTTGAGCACGATGACGCTGGGTGCCATCGCCACCAGCGCGATGGGGTTGAAGCTCTTGACCGCGTCGTAGCGCAGGTTCTTGTACAGCCAGGGGTTGGCGGACAGCGTGGCGTTTGTGGCCGCGAGTAGGGTGTAGCCGTCGGGCCTGGAGCCGGCCACGAAGTCGGCCCCGGTGATGGTGGAGGCGCCGGGCTTGTTCTCCACCACCACCGGCTGGCCCAGGCTGTCGCCGAGCCTTTGCCCCACGATGCGCGCCACCACGTCCGTCATACCGCCCGCCGCGTACGGCACCACGAGGCGTATCGGCTGTCGCGGGTAATCCTGGGCCCAGGCGGCGGTGGCGAGCGGGGCGGTCAGGGCTGCGCCCAGCAGCATTTGCTTGATGTCCATGTCTTGTCTCCTGATGGTGTGTGTGTGTGTGGATCTTGCGTCCGGAGTTGATTCTTCTTGACGTGATCCATACCGTCCAATACATTTTTTCTTGTTATTTATCTAATTCGTATATCAATAAGCCGGGGCGGGACAAGCATGGAACTGAGACAGCTGCGCTACTTCGTGGCCGTGGCCGAGGAGCTGCACTTCGGTAAGGCCGCGCAGCGGCTGGCCATCTCGCAGCCGCCGCTGAGCTTCAACATCGCCCGGCTGGAGGAATCGCTGGGCTACGCCTTGCTGCGCCGCAGCACCCGCGCGGTGGAGCTGACGGCGGCTGGCAAGGTCTTCTACCGCGAGGCCTGCCGCATCCTCAGCCTTGCCGACCAGGCCCAGGCATTGGGTGGCCGCGCCGCGCGGGGCGAGGCAGGCAGCCTGCGCATCGGGTTCGTGGGGGCGGCGCTGCTCACGCCCATGGCCTCGGTGCTGCGGCGGTTCGATCTGGAGCGTCCGGGCCTGCTCATGACGGTGCACGAGCTCAACAGCTTCGAGCAGATCGACGCATTGCAGCGCGAGCAGATAGATTTCGGCATCCTGCACCCGCGCTCCATTCCTGAGGGCCTGCATGCCCAGGTGCTGTACCGCGAGCCCTTCGTCTGCGCCCTGCCGGCCTCCCATCCGCTGGCGGGCAGGAAGGAGATCCGCCTGCGGGCATTGAAGGACGAATCCTTCGTGCTCTTTCCGCGCCATTTCTCGCCCGAGTACCACGACCGCATCATCGCCATGTGCGTGGCGGCGGGGTTCACGCCGCAGGTGCGCTACGAGGTGCGCGCCAACGCCACGGTAGCGTCGCTGGTGGCGGCGGGTTTTGGCGTGGCCATCGTGCCCCGGTCCGTTGGCCGCGTGGCGATCGATGGCCTGCAGTTCCGCCCCCTGGCCGGCACCCGCGTCGATTCGGAGCTCATAGGGGCCTGGCGCGGGGAGGACCACGAAAGCCTGATCCGCCCCTTGCTGGCGGAAATGGCGCTGCAATTGAAAGAAGGCGCATCATGATGCGCCTTTCCATAGCTCCCGGTTGCGTACTACGTGCCAGATTCCTTGTTCCCGAAGCCCCATGATCCCGCGGCCATGATTGCCCAGCCCCGCCGCATCGCCCACCTCGACATGGATGCGTTCTACGCGTCCGTCGAACTGCTTCGCTACCCCCAGCTCACCGGCCTGCCCGTGGTCATAGGCGGCGGGCGCCGGCAGCACGACGACGCACTGGCCGCCGCCTATGCGGGGCGCCTGGCCGAGATTCCACCGGCTGCGTTCCCGCGCCTGAAGGACTACGTGGGCCGCGGCGTGATCACCACCGCCACCTATGCCGCGCGGCAGTTCGGCGTGGGCTCCGCCATGGGGCTGATGAAGGCCGCGCGCCTGTGCCCCGAGGCCATCCTGCTGCCGGTGGACTTTGCCGAATACCGGCGCTATTCGCGGCGCTTCAAGGAGGTCATCCTGTCCATCGCCCCGGTGATGGAGGACCGGGGCGTGGACGAGGTCTACATCGACTTCACGCAGGTACCCGGCGGCCAGCGCGAGGGCGGGCGGGTGCTGGCGCGGCTGATCCAGAAAAGCATCCACGATGCCACGGGCCTGACCTGCTCCATCGGCGTGGCGCCCAACAAGCTCATCGCCAAGATGGCCAGCGAGTTCGACAAGCCCAATGGCATCTCCATCGTGCAGCCCGGGGACCTGCAGGCGCGCATCTGGCCGCTGGCCTGCCGCAAGATCAACGGCATAGGCCCCAAGACCAACGACAGGCTGCAGGCGCACGGCATCCATACCATCGGCGACCTGGCCGCGCGCCCGCGCGACTGGCTGGTGGCGCACTTCGGCAAGGCCAGCGGCGCCTGGCTGCACGACGCAGCCTGGGGCCGCGACGAGCGCCCTGTGGTGACCGAGAGCGAGCCGGTGAGCATGAGCCGCGAGACCACCTTCGAGCGCGACCTGCACGCGGTGAGCGACAAGGCGCTGCTCGGGGAGATCTTCACCACCCTGTGCCAGCAGGTGGCGCAGGATCTGGCCGCCAAGGGCTACAAGGGGCGCACCATAGGCATCAAGCTGCGCTATGCCGACTTCCAGACCGCCACGCGCGACCAGACCATAGACCAGCCCACGCGGGACGCGGCCACGATACGCCGCGCGGCCGGCCAGTGCCTGAAGCGCGTGCCGCTGACCAAGCGCCTGCGCCTCCTGGGCGTGCGCGTGGGCAAGCTGCAGCCGGACGACGGCGGCGCGCAGGCGGGCGAGGGGGAGACGGAAGAGCCCCTGTTGCTTTGACGCCCGTTCTTGCGTTGACTTGAGTCAAAAACAACAGAAACGCCTGTAATAATTCATTACGGCTTCCTATACTGGATTCATCCTATCAATCGGCACGCTCCGCTGGTGACCGTTCAGTTGCGGGGCTGTGCCGCCCTCTGCCGTCCTCTGCCGCCATTGCCATGCGCATCAACGATCCGGTGACCGACAACGAATACGATTTCCCGGCAGAAGAGCTGCTGATGTCCACCACCGACAAGCGTGGACTCATGACCCATTGCAATGCGGCGTTCGCCAGGGTCAGCGGCTACGACATCGACGAGCTGCTGGGGCAGCCGCACAACTTGGTCCGCCACCCCGATATGCCGCCCGAGGCTTACAAGGATCTGTGGGCCACGATCGGCCATGGGCGGCCCTGGAGCGGCCTGGTGAAGAACCGGCGCAAGAACGGCGACTGCTACTGGGTACGCGCCAACGTCACGCCCATCATGGTGGACGGCAAGCCCCAGGGCTACATGTCGGTGCGCGAGAAGCCCACGCGCGAAGAGGTGCGCGCTGCCGAGGCGCTGTACGCCCGCATCCGCAGCGAGCGCGAGGCCGGGCGCCCCACCTTCGTGCTGCATGGCGGCCAGATCCGGCCCCTGGGCTGGCGCAACCAACTGGGCAAGCTGCAGCGCGCCGGCTTCACCCTGCGCCTGGCGGCCCTGCTGGTGCCGCTGCTGGCCGTGGCGCTGGCGCCCGCCCTGCTGGGCTGGGGCGGCATGCAGGCGGCGGTCGTACAGGCCGTGCTGCTGCTGGCCATGGCGGGAGGCATTCTCTGGTGCTTCCATCGGCGCATCACCACCGCCATCGGCGATGCCCAGCGCCTGGCCCGCGACCTGGCCTGCTGCAATCTGCACACCCCCAGCGTCCAGGTCGCTGGCCGCCATCCGCTGGGGCTGCTGCTGGAGAGCCTGCACCAGATCCAGATCAACCTGCGCGCCGTGGTCGGCGATGCGCGCAGCGAGATCGCCCAGTTCGGCTCCATCTCCTCGGAGATCGCCACCGGCGCGCAGAACCTGTCGGCGCGCTCCGAAGCGCAGGCCAGCAACCTGGAGGAAACGGCGGCCGCGATGGAGGAACTGGCCAGCACGGTGCGCCAGTCGTCCGAGTCGGCACGGCAGGTGCTGGAGCGCAGCGCCCACAGCGCCCAGCTGGCGCAGCGCGGCGGCCAGGCCATGACCGAGGTGGGCGACGTGGTTCAGGCGATGGAGCAGTCCTCGCGCCAGATGGGGCAGATCATCGCCACCATCGAAAGCATCGCGTTCCAGACCAACATCCTGGCGCTCAATGCCGCCGTCGAGGCCGCGCGCGCCGGCGAGCAGGGCCGGGGCTTTGCCGTTGTCGCGGGCGAGGTGCGCGCGCTGGCGCAGCGCAGCGCCCAGGCGGCGGGCGAGATCCGGGGGCTGATCGGCCAATCCAACGCCAGCATCACGCGCTGCGTGCAGCAGATGCACGGGGCCGGCCAGACCATCGTGCAGGTGGTGGAGTCGGTCGGCCACGTGAGCCAGCTGATGGAGCAGATGGAGGCGACCACGCGCGAGCAGGCCACGGGCATAGGCCAGGTCAACGACGCCGTCGTGGACCTGGACCGCATGACCCAGCAGAACGTCGCGCTGGTCGAGCAGTCGGCCGCGTCGGCGCGAGCGATGAGCGGCAACGCGGGCATCCTGGGCCGCACGCTGGACGTCTTCCAGATGCGCTGACAGGGCGGCTGCCCGCCGGCTGGTGCGCGCTACTGCCGCGCCGTGCGCACGTTCGCCGGCATGGGCTGCGGGTGGCTGGTGCGCAGGGGGTTGATGTCCAGCCCGCCGCGGCGCGTGTAGCGCGCGTACACGGCCAGCTTGATGGGGCGGCAGCGCTGCCAGACGTCCATGAAGATGCGCTCCACGCACTGCTCGTGGAATTCGTTGTGGCCGCGGAAGCTCACGATGTACTGCAGCAGCCCCTCCTGGTCGATCTGCGCGCCGCTGTAGGCGATCTGCACGCTGCCCCAGTCGGGCTGGCCCGTGACCAGGCAGTTGCTCTTGAGCAGGTGGCTCACCAGCGTCTCGGTCACGGGGGCCTCGTCGTGGTTGGCCTTGAGCAGCTCGGGCGCGGGCTGGTACCGCGTGCATTCGATGTCCAGGCGGTCGAGCAGCAGGCCATCCTGCTCGTGCACGCGCTCCTGCGCGAACAGGTCGGGCGTGACGAGGCGCACGCCCACGGTGCCTGTGATGGAGGCGCCGCGCCATGCGGCCTCGCTCAGGTCCTGGCGGATGCGCGCGCGTACCTCGTCCAGGCTCGCGAAGCGCGTGCTGTTGAAACTGTTGAGGTAGAGCTTGAGCGACTTGCTCTCCACGATGTTCGGCGTTTCGCAGGGCACGGTGATGTGGGCGATAGCCACCTGGGGCTTGCCGCGCGAGTTCAGCCACGACAGCTCGTAGGCCGTCCACAGGTCGGCGCCGAAGAAGGGCGGGTCGCCCGCGATGCCGATCTCGGCGCGCTTGGGCGCGCGCGGTAGCGGGAACAGCAGCGATGCGTCGTACTGGTCGGCGTAGGCGGATGCCCTGCCGAGCTGGGATTGTTCCGGCGTGGTCATGGGTTTCTCATTTGATAGCTTGTCGCGCTTGCCTGGTAAGCCTTGAAGGCCGATTTCACTTGAATTCCCGCTCGCGCAGCCACTTGGTGGCGATCCACTTCTCGCCCTCGATCACGGGGGCGCCGCCGTGCAGCGTGCGCGAGCTGGGGTGGGCGCGGCCGTAGCTGAAGAACACGGCGTTGCCCTGGCGCGGGCCGATCTCCAGCGGCACGTCGGGGAAGGTGGTGCCGCCACCCCTGACGGGGTCGTTCAGGTAGATGACCAGCGTGGCCACGCGCTGGCCGCCGCGCCTCAGGAGCCTGGGCGTGCCGGGCTCGGCGGGGTCGAAGTAGTCGTAGTGCGGCTTGTACTCGGCGCCGGGGCGGTAGTGCAGCACCTGCAGGCCCTCGCCGTTCTCGACCGGCCAGCGCACCAGGCGTGCGATGCGTTCCTCCAGCCGGGCCACGGCCTCGTTCTCGCCGCGCTGGAAGAACATGCCGTCGCTGGTGCGGTCCTTGTTCACCTCCTCGCCGCCGCTGGCGGCCTGCACGGTGAGCGAGCGCGCCATGCGCGTGCGCGCGGCCTCGATGACGGCCTGGCATTCCTCGGGCGAGAGCAGGTTGCCGAACAGCACCACGCGCGGGTTGGCCATGGCCATCAGCACCTCGACCCGGCGGTCGCCCGCGTCGATGAACAGCGGCGAGTCGGCGAGGGGTGGCTCGGGCACGGGCACGGCGGGCGGCAGGCCCTGCGCCCGCGCCGCCTCGCCCAGATGAGCACGCAGCACCTCCTCGACGGCCCGGACGGCGACATCCTCCGCCCAGCCGACCTGGCCCATGGCATCGATGAGCGCGGGCGCGGCGATGCCGGTTCCGGCCTGGTCGATGATCCACTGGCGCAGCGCGGGGGTGATGGTCTGTCTGTCGGTCATGGCGTGCGTCTGAACACCAGGCGGTCGGGCGCGGAGGCCCCGGGGTGGAAAGCATAGCCTTCGAGGTCGAAGCCCTCCAACTGGCGCGGGGTTGTAGCGCGCCGTTGTATGGCATAGCGCGCCATGAGCCCGCGCGCGCGCTTGGCGTGGAAGCTGATGATCCTGTACGCCCCGTTCTTGTAGTCCTCGAACACGCATTCGACCACGCGCGCCTTGAGCGCCTTGCGGTTCACGGACTTGAAGTACTCCTGCGAGGCCAGGTTCACCACCACGGGCGAGGGCTCGGGCGCAAGCCGCTGGTTCAGGTGCCCGGCGATGCGCGTGCCCCAGAACTGGTAGAGGTTGGCGCCCGCGTCGGTCGCCAGGCGCGTGCCCATCTCCAGGCGGTAGGGCTGCATCAGGTCCAGCGGGCGCAGCACGCCGTACAGGCCGCTCAGGATCGCCAGGTGCTGCTGCGCCCACGCCAGGTCCTCGGCCGAGAGCGTGCGTGCCTGCAGCCCCTCGTACACGTCGCCGTTGAAGGCCATCACGGCCTGGCGGGAGTTGGCGGCGGAAAAGCGCGGCCGCCACGTGGCGTAGCGCGCCACGTTGAGCGCGGCCAGCGGGTCGCTGATGGACATGAGCGAGGCGATCTGCTGCGGCGACTGCGTGCGCAGCACCTCGATCAGGCGCCCGGCCTCGGGCACGAAGGCGGGCCGCGTGTGCGGCAGGCCCTCGGGCAGGGGCGTGTCGTAGTCCAGCGACTTGGCGGGCGATAGCACGAACAGCATGCGTGACTCCACAGGCTGCCAGTCTTTAAGCCTTCAAGCCAAATCGGCCTCTAGCCCTTGCATATCAAGCGCTGGCAGCTCTGTTTTTTGATGTTGAAACAAAACCGGGGGCTGTCGCCCCCGGTGCCATGGCGCGCGGCCGTGTCGCCGCGCCGGCTTCAGGCGGCCGTGCCTTCCTTCTCGAAAGGCAGTTGCATGTCGCGCAGGTCGCGGCGGGTTTCCACGAGCACCAGCGGGCCCTCGTCGAGCACAGGCGCGGGCGGCCGCTCGCGCGGCACGCGCACGGGCTTGGGCTCGGCGGCGATCGCGGCCTGGGCGGCCGCGATCTTCCCGGCGTCGGAGTTGACCCACTCCAGGCCCGATGCCTGCGCCACCTGGATCAGCGAATCCACGGGCAGCGTGAAGGCCTGCACGCGCGGCATGCCGCCGGTCGGTGCCGGCTCTTCGGCCTGTGCCGAGGGGGCAGAAACGGCCACGGCCTCGGGCTCGGCGCTGGCGGGCGCTATCCCGGCCACGGTCACGGCCTGCTCGGGGGCGGGGGGCGCCACCGGGGCTGCTGCGGCAGGCTCTGCCGCCACGGGCGCGGCGATGGGCTCGGCGGCCGGTGCAGCGGCGGGCTGCGCCGCCGGTGCCGCGAAGTAGCTGCGGCGTGCCGGTTCGGGCGCGGGCTCCGCGTCCGCCGGGGCCTCGGCTTGCGCCGCGGGCAGGTCGAACTCCATCAGCGGGGCCGCGCTCGCAGCCTCGGCAGCGCGTGCGCCGCGCTCGCCACGCTCGCGCCGGTCACGGCCATAGCGGTCGCGCGAGCGGCGTTCGCGGCGCTCCTCACCGCCGTTGGCGGCCTCGGGCGTGGCGGACGCGGTCTCGTTGGCCGTCAGGTCCAGGTCGGGCAGCGAGGTCAGCGGCGCGGTATCGGCGAAGTCGGCAGCGGCAGCGGCGGTGGCGGTGGCGGTGGCGGTGGCGGTGGCGGTGGCGGTGGCGGCCGGTGCGTCCGCATCGATGGTGCGGGGGCCGCGCTCGCGGCTGCGTTCACCGCGTTCGCCACGTTCCCGGCGCTCTGCACGTTCGCCGCGTTCGCCGTTGCGCGGGGCGCGTTCGCCGCGCTCCTGCGTTGCCGTGGCTTCCGCGTTCACCGCCAGGTCGGCGGCGGCCTGTGCCGGCTGCTGCGTGCCGCGCTCGCCGCGATCACGGCCGCCACGGCCTTCGCGCCGGCCTTCGCTCTCGGTGCGTTCGCTGCGGCGCTCGCCGTCGCGGCCGTTGCGCGGCTCGCGGGTGTCGCGGCCTTCGGCCTGGCGTTCGCCACGGCGGCCGCGGCCTTCGGCGCCGGCGCCTTCGCGGTTCGCGTCACGGCTGCCGCTGCGCTCGCCGCCGCGGCGGTTGCCGCGCTCGCCGCCGCGGCGCGCCTCGCCACGTGCCGCCGGCTCGGCCGGCTGCGGCGCCGGCGTGGCCACGGGGGCGGGCGAGGGTGCCGGGCCGAAGCCGAACAGGCTCTTGAGCCAGGCGAAGAAGCCCTGTTCCGGCGCGGGCGCCGGTGCGGGGCGCGGCTGCGCAGGGGCGGGTGCCGCCGCAGCCTGTTGCTGCTGGCCCTGGCCGCGCGCGGCGCCGCGCTGGGCGCCCTCGGGGCGCGGCTCGGCCACGGGGGCGGGCGCGTCGGGCAGTACGCCCTTGATCACCGGGGTCTGCTTGTTGGTCGGCTCCTGCGAGCGGCGCGTGACGCGGGTCTGCTCTTCGACCACGTCGGCCAGCTTGTAGCTGGCGTCCAGGTTCTCCAGACGCGGGTCGTCGTGCTTGAGGCGATCGAGCTTGTAGTGCGGCGTCTCCAGCGTCTTGTTGGGAATCAGCACCACGTTGACGCGCTGCTTGAGCTCGATCTTGGCGATCTCGGTGCGCTTCTCGTTGAGCAGGAAGCTCGCCACCTCCACGGGCACCTGGCAGTGCACGGCGGCGGTGTTGTCCTTCATGGACTCTTCCTGGATCATGCGCAGCATCTGCAGCGAGAAGCCTTCCGTATCGCGCACGTGGCCGGTGCCGTCGCACAGCGGGCAGCGGATGTGAGCGCCTTCGGACAGCGAGGGCTTGAGGCGCTGGCGGCTCATCTCCATGAGGCCGAACTTGCTGATGGCGCCGAACTGCACGCGCGCGCGGTCCTGGCGCAGCGCGTCGCGCAGGCGGTTCTCGACCTCGCGGCGGTTTTTCGATTCCTCCATGTCGATGAAGTCGATCACGATCAGGCCGCCCAGGTCGCGCAGGCGCATCTGGCGCGCCACCTCGTCGGCGGCCTCCAGGTTGGTGCGCGTGGCGGTCTCCTCGATGTCGCCGCCCTTGATGGCGCGCGCGGAGTTCACGTCCACGCTGACCAGCGCCTCGGTGTGGTCGATCACGATGGCGCCGCCCGAGGGCAGGTTGACGGTGCGCGCATAGGCGGATTCGATCTGGTGCTCGATCTGGAAGCGCGAGAACAGCGGCGCGTCGTCGCGGTAGCGCTTCACGCGGGCGGCATGCTCGGGCATGACGTGCTGCATGAACTGCTGCGCCTGTTCGTAGATGTCGTCGGTGTCGATCAGGATGTCGCCGATGTCGCTGTTGAAGTAGTCGCGGATGGCGCGGATCACCAGGCTCGACTCCTGGTAGATCAGGAACGCGCCCTTGCCGGCCTTGGCCGCGCCGTCGATGGCGTTCCAGAGCTTGAGCAGGTAGTTCAGGTCCCACTGCAGCTCGGGCGCGCTGCGGCCGATGCCGGCGGTGCGCGCGATGATGCTCATGCCCTTGGGGTATTCGAGCTGGTCCATCGCCTCTTTCAGCTCGGCGCGGTCCTCGCCCTCGATGCGGCGCGAGACGCCGCCGCCGCGCGGGTTGTTGGGCATCAGCACCACGTAGCGGCCGGCCAGGCTGATGAAGGTGGTCAGCGCCGCGCCCTTGTTGCCGCGCTCCTCCTTCTCGACCTGGACGATGAGCTCCTGGCCTTCCCTGATCACGTCGTTGATGCGCGCCTGGCTGGGCGAGACGCCCTCGGAGAAGTACTGCTTGGAGATTTCCTTGAACGGCAGGAAGCCGTGGCGGTCCTCGCCGTAGTCGACGAAGCAGGCCTCCAGCGACGGCTCCACGCGCGTGACCACGGCCTTGTAGATGTTGCCCTTGCGCTGCTCGCGCCCTTCGATCTCGATCTCGTAGTCCAGCAGCTTCTGGCCGTCCACGATGGCCAGGCGCCGCTCCTCGGGCTGCGTGGCGTTGATGAGCATCCGTTTCATGATGCGTGTCCTTTTCGTTATGTTGTCTGGCGGGACTGCGCGCAGCGCCTCATCAGGGCTGCGCTGGCGTGTCCCGCCGGTGCCAAACCAATACAGGCTCTAGAAGAGCCGGGAATGCCTGGACTGACGCATCGAAACGAAGGGAATGGCCGGGATGCCTGCGGCCGCGCAGCCGTCTAGCTGCGCGGGCCGGGTGGTGGCGCGTGGATGGGGGCGAGCCGGAGCGGGCGCAGATGTACTACTGAAACAGTAGCTACTTGCGCTTGCCGGACGGGCGCTACAGGCGATTTTCGTGTCCATGGCAAGGGCTGACGCCCGCGCCACAACGACACCATCCATGCCAGCAGTACCCACATGTTTTCGCTTTGATCCGCCGGCCGCCGCGCCCTGGTGGGGCGGGAGCCGGCTTGGAATTTCCGTATTCAGTGTTTCAATGTGTCAGCCTGCCGTGTGGCGTGCGGACCATCGCAGGCATCCGGCCTGCAATCCGTGCGCACGACGCCCGTTGGCATCGACCATACCGCGCACCGAGTCGGGCTGTGTCCTTTAAACTCCAGACAAATCAACCGCTTACACATTCGTCGCGCAGGTGAAACACATTATAGGGGGCAAACCCGCCCAGGGCAGGGCCCCAGTCGAAGCCCCTGCGGCACGCATCGTCGAGGTCGATGCCGAGTCTGCGGGCCAGCGGCTCGACAACTTCCTGATACGCCACCTCAAGGGCGTGCCCAAGACCCACGTCTACCGCATCATCCGCAGCGGCGAGGTGCGCCTGAACAAGGGCCGCACCAGCGCCGACGCGCGCGTGGCCGCGGGCGACCGGGTGCGCCTGCCGCCCGTGCGCGTGTCGGACAAGGTGCAGGACAAGGCCGAACGCCCCGCGCCCGCGCGCGAATTCCCAATCCTGCTGGAGGACGAGCACCTCATCGCGCTCGATAAGCCCGCCGGCGTGGCCGTGCACGGCGGCAGCGGCGTGAGCTTCGGCGTGATCGAGCAGCTGCGCCAGGCCCGGCAGGAGGCGCGCTTCCTGGAGCTGGTGCACCGGCTGGACCGCGAGACCTCGGGCATCCTGCTCGTGGCCAAGCGGCGCTCGGCGCTCAAGCACTTGCAGGACCAGTTCCGGGAGCGCGAGACCGGCAAGACCTACCTGGCCCTGGTGCCGGGCGCCTGGCCTGCCAACAAGAAGGTCATCGACCTGCCGCTGCACAAATATCTGCAGGAGGATGGCGAGCGCCGCGTGCGCGTCACCACGCCCCAGGACTCCGACGGCATGCGCTCCATCACCCTGGTCAAGGTGCACAGCCACCTCCCCGCTCGCCCGCTGCAGGGGCTGCCCGCGATGAGCCTGCTGGAGGTGACCATCAAGACCGGGCGCACGCACCAGATCCGCGTGCACCTGGCCTCCCAGGGCCACCCGATCGCGGGCGACGACAAATACGGCGACTTCGACCTGAACCGGCGCCTGCAGAAGCAGGGCCTGAGGCGCATGTTCCTGCACGCATGGCGCCTGCAGTTCGACCACCCGGCCAGCGGCGAGCGCATGGAGTTGCGCGCCGAGCTGCCGCCCGAGCTGGCGGCCTTTCTTTCCACAGGACATATCGATGCCTGAATCCCCTCGCCCGCGCCGTTTCGACCTGATCGCCTTCGACTGGGACGGCACGCTGTTCGACTCTACCGCCATCATCGTGCGCAGCATCCAGGACGCCGTGCGCGACTTGGGAGGCGCCGTGCCCAGCGACGAGGCCGCCGCCTGGGTCATCGGCATGGCGCTGCCCCAGGCCCTGGCCCATGCCGCGCCCGACGTGCCGCGCGAGAAATACGCCGAGCTGGGCAACCGCTACCGCTACCACTACCTTAAGCGCCAGGACGACGTGGCCCTGTTCGGCGGCGTGCTGCCCATGCTGCAGGCCCTGCGCGCGCGCGGCCACCTGCTGGCCGTGGCCACGGGCAAGAGCCGGCGCGGCCTGGACCAGGTGCTGCAGATGGTGCAACTGCGCGGCATGTTCGACGGCTCGCGCACGGCCGACGAGACGGCCGGCAAGCCGCATCCGCTGATGCTGCAGGAGCTGATGGCCGAGTTCGGCGTGGAGCCCGGGCGCCTGCTCATGATCGGTGACACCACGCACGACCTGGAGATGGCCCGCGCCGCCGGCTGCGCCAGCGTGGGCGTGGGCTATGGCGCGCACGACCATGCGGGCTTCGCCGAGTTCGGTCCGCTGTGCGTGGTCCCGTCCGTGGCCGAACTGCACCGCTGGCTGCTGGAGAACGCCTGACCATGCCCGATGCTCAGCGCATACCCCTGTGCGCCAGCGACGCGCTCGTCGACGGCGGCCTCGCCGCGGCCTTCGACGTCTGTTACCGCGGCCAGAACCTGCGCGCCTTCGCCATCCGCTATCAGGGGCGGGTCCATGCCTACCTGAACCGCTGCACCCACGTGGCGATGGAGATGGACTACCAGGAAGGCCATTTCTTCGACGACAGTGGCTGCCGGCTCATCTGCGCCACCCATGGCGCGGTGTTCGCGCCCGACACCGGCGTGTGCCTCGGCGGCCCGGCTCGCGGGCCGCTGGCCAAGGTGGCCCTGAGCGAAGAAGGCGGCATGGTGTACTGGCATACTGCCCCCGATCTGCACCCCGTAGCGTTCTGACACCATGACCGAGCCCACCCGCACCGAACCCACAGGATTCGACGGAAATCAGCCCCAGCCGCCCGACCTGTGGGCGCGGAATGCTACTGAAAGTGAAGCGAGAAAAGCCGCCTCCGCCGCGCCCGGCTGGGAGCGCGAGTTGCTCGAGAAGCTCGTGCTCGGCACGCTCGCCGAGCAGCGCGCGGCACGGCGCTGGCGCAACTTCTGGCGCTTCGGCTGGCTCGTCCTGATCGTTCTGGTGGGCTGGGCCGTGGTCTCGCGCGACATCGCCAGCCCCGCCAAGAGCGCCCCGCACACGGCGGTGGTGGACGTCAAGGGCGAGATCGCCGCCGGCGCCGAGGCCAGCGCCGAGTTCGTCGTGGCTGCCATGCGCAGCGCCTTCGAGGATTCGGGCTCGCAGGCTGTGGTGCTGCTCATCAACTCGCCCGGCGGCAGCCCGGTGCAGGCCGGCATGATCAACGACGAGATCGTCCGCCTGAAGGCCAAGTACAACAAGCCCGTGTACGCTGTGGTGGAGGAGACCTGCGCCTCGGCCGCCTACTACATCGCGGCGGCGGCCGACGACATCTTCGTGGACAAGGCCAGCATCGTGGGCAGCATCGGCGTGCTCATGGACGGCTTCGGCTTTACCGGCACCATGGAAAAGCTCGGCGTGGAGCGCCGCCTGCTCACCGCGGGCGAGAACAAGGGCTTCCTCGACCCGTTCAGCCCGCAGTCGCCCACGCAGCGCGGCTATGCCCAGCAGATGCTGGACCAGATCCACCAGCAGTTCATCGCCGCGGTCAAGAAAGGCCGGGGCGAGCGCCTGAAGGCCACGCCCGAGACCTTCAGCGGCCTGTTCTGGACCGGCCAGCAGGCCGTTGAGATGGGCCTGGCCGACCAGTTCGGCAGCCTGGACTACGTGGCGCGCGAGATCGTCAAGGCCGAGGACGTGATCGACTACACGCGCCGCGACAACGTGGCCGAGCGCCTGGCGCGCAAGTTCGGCGCCACGTTCGGCGAGACCGTGCTGCGCGGCATGCGCGCGGCGCCGGTGCTGCGCTGAGGCTTCAAGCTCCAAGCGCGAAAACGACGGGCACGTGCTTGCCGGGCGGCGGCGCGCCCAGGGCGCGCCACTGCTGCACGCTGCGGCATTGCACCTCGGCCTGCGGGAGCGTCAGCCCCGCCGCCACGGCCAGGCGCGTGCCGGGCTGCAGCGCCTGCAGCAGCGCCTGCCACAGCGCGGCGTTGCGGTAGGGCGTTTCTATGAAGAGCTGCGTCTGGCCGGTCTTCAGCGCCAGGGCCTCCAGCTGGCGCATGCGCTGGGCGCGCTCGGCGGCGTCCTGCGGCAGGTAGCCGACGAAGGCGAAGTTCTGGCCATTGAGGCCGCTGGCGGCCAGCGCCAGCAGCAGCGAGACGGGGCCGACCAGCGGCACCACGCGCGCGCCCATGCCGTGCGCGGCGCGCACCACCGAGCTGCCGGGGTCGGCCACGGCGGGCATGCCGGCTTCGCTGACCAGGCCCATGTCGTGGCCCGCGAGCAGCGGGGCGAGCAGGGCTGTGGCGTCGATGCTGGCATGGTCCTTGCCGCCGTGGTCGCCCTTCTTGTGCACCTCGCGCGGCAGTTCGGCGATGTGCTGCTGCTGCAGGGGCGCGGCCAGCGCGTGCAGGGCGTCGATGCGCTTGAGGTAGGCGCGGCAGCTCTTGGCGTTCTCGCAGATCCAGTGGGTGAGCCGCGCGGCCCGGCGCAGCGTGCCCTCGGGCAGGACCTCGGCCAGGGCGGTCTCGCCGTCGCAGCCGAAGTCCAGTGGCGCGGGCACCAGGTACAGCGTGCCGGGCGAGGGCGGGCCGCTCATGGCAGGGCCAGCCCCGCGGCGCGCAGCATGCGGCAGGTGCGGATCAGCGGCAGGCCGATGAGGGCCGTGGGGTCGTCGCTGTCGATCGCGTCCAGCAGGGCGATGCCCAGGCCCTCGCTCTTGGCGCTGCCGGCGCAGTCGTAGGGTTGCTCGGCGTGCAGGTAGCGCTCGATCTCGGCGTCCGACAGGTCCCGGAAACGCACGCGCACGGGGGCCAGGTCCACCTGTTCGAAACTCGTGGCCTGGCAGACCACGGCCAGCGCGGTGTGGAAGACGACGGTCTGTCCGCGCATCCGGCGCAACTGCGCCGTGGCACGCTCGTGATTGCCGGGCTTGCCCAGGGGCTCGCCGTCGAGGTCGGCCACCTGGTCCGAGCCGATGACCACCGCCTGCGGGTGGGCCGCGGCCACGGCGCGCGCCTTGGCCAGCGCCAGGCGCAGCGCCAGCGCGCGCGGGGCCTCGCCCGCCAGCGGGGTTTCATTGACGGCGGGGGCGGCCACGTCGAAGGGCAGGCCCAGGCGGGCCAGGAGTTCGCGCCGGTAGCGCGAGGTCGATCCCAATACCAGGGAACGGGGCAGGGGGGGGGATTCCGGCATGCCCTGATTCTCTTACACTGCCCGGCATGACCAAGGAACACTCCCCCGACCGGCTGGACGTCAAGGCCTTCGCCCAGGCCGGCGCTCACCTGTCCGGTCATGACACGCTGCTGAAATACCAACGCCTGGCCGAAGAGGCCAAGGGCCTGCATCCCGACCTGCGCGTGGACTGGATGGCCGATGGCGAACTGCGCACCACCCAGGGCGTCGGCGGCCAGGTCTGGCTGCGCCTGAAGGCGAACGCGACCCTGCCCATGATCTGCCAGCGCTGCCTGCAGCCGGTGGATGTGCCGCTGGAGGTGGACCGGGAATTCCGCTTCGTCGCCGACGAGGCCACGGCCGAGGCGCTCGACAGCGACAGCGAGGAAGACCTGCTGGCCCTGAGCCGCGAGTTCGACCTGCGCGAGCTCATCGAGGACGAGCTGCTCATGGCGCTGCCCGTGGTGCCGCGCCACGACGAGTGCCCCACCGAGGTCCGGATGGCGTCGAGCGACGAGGACTTCAAGGAGGCCAGCGTGCAAAAGCCCAATCCGTTCGCAGCCCTGGCCGGGCTGCGCAAGGGCAAGCCGGGGGGCTGACGGGCAGCGATCGTCCCGGCCCACCGCATTCCAGGCCATTTGTCATATAATGGCGGGCTTCGCGCGAAACCCCCTCGTGTCTTCAATGGGCTGATCGCGTTTTTCACCAACCCTTTCAAGACCCTAGGAGCCGATCATGGCTGTTCAGCAGAACAAGAAGTCCCCCTCCAAGCGCGGCATGCACCGCTCGCACAACGCCCTGACGACGCCGGGCACGGCCGTGGAGCCTACGACCGGCGAAACCCATCTGCGCCACCACATCAGCCCCAACGGCTTCTACCGTGGCCGCCAGGTGCTGAAGAACAAGTCCGAAGCCTGATCTCCAGGCTGCCCACAAAGGGCCCGTTGCTACAGATGGCGTAGCGCGGGCCTTTGTCGTTTTGGCTTGCACCAAAATGACGACTGTTTTTCATGACTGCCTGACGGACCGACTACCTGCCGATGATCACACTGGCTGTTGACTGCATGGGGGGCGACCACGGCCCCGGCGTGACGCTTCCCGCGTGCCGCCAGTTTCTCGCGCATCATCCCGAGGCGCGCCTGCTGCTGGTCGGCCAGCCTGCCAGCCTGCAGGGGTTGGCGCATGAGCGCGCGGCGGTGGTCGCGGCCTCCGAGGTCGTCTCCATGGACGACCCGGTGGAGGTGGCGCTGCGCCGCAAGAAGGATTCCTCGATGCGCGTGGCCATCCAGCAGGTCAAGGACGGCGCCGCGCAGGCGGCCGTCTCGGCCGGCAACACTGGCGCGCTGATGGCGATCGCGCGCTACCTGCTCAAGACGCTCGACGGCATAGACCGCCCCGCGATAGCCACCCAGATGCCCAACGAGCGGGGCGGCGCCACCACCGTGCTGGATCTGGGTGCCAACGTGGACTGCTCGGCGGAGCACTTGCTGCAGTTCGCCGTCATGGGCTCGGCCCTGGTTTCCGCCCTCAAGAACACGGACGCGCCCAGCGTGGGTCTGCTCAACATCGGCGAAGAGCTCATCAAGGGCAGCGAAATCATCAAGAAAGCCGGCGAACTGCTGCGTTCTGCGGCCAATTCCGGCGATCTCAACTTCCACGGCAATGTCGAGGGCAACGACATCTTCAAGGGCACGGTGGACATCGTGGTCTGTGACGGCTTCGTGGGCAACGTGGCGCTCAAGGCCAGCGAAGGTGTGGCGTCGATGATCGTCGGCGCGCTCAAACAAGAGTTCTCGCGCGGTATCCTGACGAAAATGGCCGCCATCGTTGCCTATCCGGTGCTATCCGCGCTGATGCGCCGCATGGATCACCGGCGCTACAACGGCGCGGCCCTGCTTGGCCTGCGCGGCCTGGTCTTCAAGAGCCATGGCTCGGCCGACGTGCTGGCCTTCGAGCAGGCCTTGAACCGGGCGTATGATGCGGCCCGCAACAACCTGCTCGACCGCGTCCGTGCGCGGGTTGCGCATGCGGCGCCCCTGCTGACCGCCGCAGGCGCCCAAACCGCATCCTGACCGGCCCCGGCCCTTCTATAGATGAGACGCTATTCCCGCATTACCGGTACCGGCAGCTGGCTTCCTCCGCGCCGTGTGACCAACGACGATCTGGTGGCCCAGTTGGCAGGGCAGGGCATCGAGACCTCCGATGAATGGATCGTGGAGCGCACCGGCATCCGCGCGCGCCACTTCGCCGAGCGCGACGTGGCCAGCAGCGACCTGGCGCTGGAGGCCTCGCGCCGTGCGCTGGAGGCGGCTGGCCGCGAGGCCCAGGATATCGATCTGATCATCGTCGCCACGTCCACGCCGGACATGGTGTTCCCCTCCACCGCCGCCATCCTGCAGCACAAGCTGGGCATCACCAACGGCTGCCCCGTGTTCGACGTGCAGGCCGTCTGCAGCGGCTTCGTCTATGCCCTGACGGTGGCGGACGCCATGATCCAGTCCGGCGCCGCCAGCCGCGCGCTGGTGGTGGGCTCGGAAGTGTTCAGCCGCATCCTGGACTTCCACGACCGCACTACCTGCGTGCTGTTCGGGGACGGCGCCGGCGCTGTGGTGCTGGAGGCCTCCGACACGCCGGGCATCCTGGCGAGCGAGCTACATGCCGACGGCAGCCACGTGGGCATCCTGTGCGTGCCGGGCAACGTCTGCGGCGGGCAGGTTCTGGGTGACCCACTGCTCAAGATGGACGGCCAGGCCGTGTTCAAGCTGGCCGTGGGCGTGCTGGAGAAGGCCGCGCGCGCCGCCCTGGACAAGGCCGGGCTCAAGGACGCCGACATCGACTGGCTGATTCCGCACCAGGCCAACATCCGCATCATGCAGAGCACGGCGCGCAAGCTGAAAATGTCCATGGACAAGGTGGTGGTGACGGTGGACCAGCATGGAAACACCTCGGCGGCCTCCATCCCGCTGGCCCTGGACCACGCCGTTCGCTGCGGCCAGGTCCGGCCCGGCCAGATCGTCATGCTCGAAGGCGTGGGTGGCGGCTTCACCTGGGGTGCCATACTCCTGAAAATGTAGCTGCTGGTGCTTTCCTGGAAAGCGCTGGGGCCTGATTTCGTTCGTATTCCAAGAAGAGACAATGGCTAAAACCTTTGCATTCGTTTTCCCCGGCCAGGGCTCCCAGTCGGTGGGCATGCTGGACGCCTGGGGCGACCACCCCGTGGTGGCCGAAACGCTGCGCGAGGCCTCGGACGCCCTTGGCGAGGACGTGGGCGCGCTGATCCACTCCGGCCCCAAGGAGGCCCTGGCCCTGACCACCAACACCCAGCCCGTGATGCTCGTCGCGGGCGTAGCCGCGTGGCGCGCGTGGCGCGCCGAGGGCGGCGCGCTGCCTGCGGCCGTGGCCGGACACTCGTTGGGCGAATACTCCGCGCTCGTGGCGTCGGGCGCGCTGACGCTGGCGCAGGCCGCGCCCCTGGTGCGCCTGCGGGCCGCCGCCATGCAGGAGGCCGTGCCCGTGGGCGCCGGCGCCATGGCCGCCATCCTGGGGCTGGATGCCGCCAAGGTCATTGCCGGCTGCGCCGAGGCCACGGCCAGCTTCGGGGCGGGTTCGCCCGAGGTGGTCGAGGCCGTGAACTTCAACGACCCGGCCCAGACCGTGATCGCCGGCACCAAGGCCGGCGTGGACAAGGCCTGTGAGGTGCTCAAGGCAGCCGGTGCCAAGCGCGCGCTGCCGCTGCCCGTGTCCGCGCCGTTCCACTCCAGCCTGATGAAGTCGGCGGCCGAGAAGCTGCGCACGGCCCTGGCTGCGCTGGAACTGGCCGCGCCGCAGATCCCCGTGATCAACAACGTGGACGTGGCCGTGCAGCAAGACGCCGACGCCATCCGCGACGCCTTGTACCGTCAGGCCTTCGGTCCCGTGCGCTGGGTCGAATGCGTGCAGGCCCTCAAGGCCCGCGGCGTGACCCACGTGATCGAATGCGGTCCGGGCAAGGTGCTGGCCGGCATGACCAAGCGCATCTCCCCCGAACTCATCGGGGCCTCTTTGTCCGACCCGGCCACGCTGGCCGAAACCAAGGAGCTGCTGGCATGAGCGAGACCACTCCCCAGATTGCGCTGGTCACCGGCGCCACGCGCGGCATCGGTGCCGCGATTGCGGCCGAGCTGGCCGGGCGCGGCCTGCGTGTGATCGGCACGGCCACCACCGACGAGGGCGCCGAGCGCATCACCCAGGTCCTGGCGGCCTGGGGCGGCAAGGGCGTCAAGCTGAACGTGACCGACGGCGCGGCCGTGGACGCGCTGGTGGACGCCATCGTCAAGGAGCATGGCGGCTTGCACGTGCTGGTGAACAACGCCGGCATCACGCGCGACACGCTGGCCATGCGCATGAAGGACGACGACTGGGACGCCGTGCTCGACACCAACCTCAAGGCCGTGTTCCGCGTGAGCCGCGCCGCCATCCGCCCCATGATGAAGCAGCGCTTCGGGCGCATCATCAGCATCACCAGCGTGGTGGGCGCCTCGGGCAACCCCGGCCAGGCCAACTACGCGGCCGCCAAGGCGGGCGTGGCAGGCATGACGCGCGCGCTGGCGCGCGAACTCGGCAGCCGCGGCATCACCGTGAACTGCGTGGCGCCCGGCTTCATCGCCACCGACATGACGGCAGATCTGCCCGAAGAGCAGAAAAAAGCGCTCAAGTCTCAGATCGCCATGGGCGACCTGGGCCAGCCCAGCGACATCGCGCATGCCGTGGCGTACCTCGCCTCGGCGGGCGCCGGCTATGTGACGGGGCAGGAGTTGCACGTCAATGGCGGCATGTACATGTAGTTGAAGCAAGTTGACGCCGGATCGTCCGTGCGGCGGGTTGCTAGGGAGCTTTGCCCGAAGCAGCTAGAATCGCGGATTCATTCACAACCCCCCGAGGGAAACCATGAGCGATATCGAAGCACGTGTCAAAAAAATCATTGCCGAGCAACTCGGCGTGGAAGAGTCTCAAGTCACCAACGAAAAGGCCTTCGTGGCCGACCTGGGTGCCGACTCGCTGGACACGGTGGAGCTGGTGATGGCGCTGGAAGACGAATTCGGCATCGAGATCCCTGACGAGGACGCAGAGAAGATCACGACAGTGCAGAACGCCATCGACTACGCCAATACCCATCAGAAGGCCTAAGCCGCTGCAGCCCCGCGTGTACCGGGGTGCGGCATCCGATCAGCAAAAGGTTTAACGCATGAGCCGTCGTCGCGTTGTCGTGACCGGCCTGGGTTGCATCACCCCCGTGGGTAACACGGTGGCCGATGCCTGGGCCAACATCCTCGCCGGAAAATCCGGCATCGACCTCATCACCAAGTTCGACACAACGAACTTTGCCTGCAGGATCGCAGGCGAGGTCAAGGGTTTTGACCTGGAGTCCTACATCAGCGCCAAGGATGCGCGCACCATGGACAGCTTCATCCACTACGGCATTGCCGCTGCCCAGGAGGCGGTGCGCGATGCGGGCCTGCCCACGGGCGAGGCGCTGGACGAGGAACTGGCCACCCGCATCGGCTGCATCATCGGCTCGGGCATCGGTGGCCTGCCGCTGATCGAGAATACGCACGCGGAATTGACCAGCCGCGGCCCGCGCCGCATCACGCCGTTCTTCGTGCCGGCGTCGATCATCAACATGGTGGCGGGCCATGTGTCCATGCGTTTCGGCTTCAAGGGCCCGAATCTTTCGGTGGTGACGGCGTGCACCACCGGCCTGCACTGCATCGGCGAGGGCGCGCGCAAGATCGAGTACGGTGATGCCGACGTGATCGTGGCCGGCGGCACCGAGTCCACCGTGTCCCCGCTGGGGGTGGGTGGCTTTGCCGCCATGCGCGCCCTGTCCACGCGCAACGACGATCCCAAGACCGCCTCGCGCCCCTGGGACAAGGACCGCGACGGCTTCGTGCTGGGCGAGGGCGCCGGTGTCCTCGTGCTCGAGGAATACGAGCACGCCAAGGCGCGCGGAGCGCGCATCTATGCCGAGATCACCGGCTACGGCATGAGCGCCGACGCGGGCCACATGACGGCACCCAACATGGACGGTCCGCGCCGCGCCATGCAGGCCGCGCTGCGCAATGCGCGCCTGAATGCCGACCAGGTGGACTATCTCAACGCCCATGGCACCTCCACGCCGCTGGGCGACCTGAACGAGACCAATGCCATCAAGGCCGCCCTGGGCGACCATGCGAAGAAGATGGTGGTGAGCTCAACAAAGTCCATGACCGGGCATCTGCTGGGCGGGGCCGGTGGCATAGAGAGCGTGTTCACCGTGCTGGCGCTGCACCACCAGAAGGTGCCGCCCACCATCAACATCTTTACGCAGGACCCGGAGTGCGATCTGGACTACTGCGCCAACACCGCGCGCGACATGAAGATGGATGTCGCTCTCAAGAATAATTTCGGCTTTGGCGGCACCAACGGCACGCTGGTGTTCCAGCGCGTCTGAGCCGCGAGCACCCGGCACAGCCGCAC
The DNA here is from genome assembly GCF_000204645.1 of Alicycliphilus denitrificans K601. NCBI lineage: Bacteria > Pseudomonadati > Pseudomonadota > Betaproteobacteria > Burkholderiales > Comamonadaceae > Alicycliphilus > Alicycliphilus denitrificans. The sequence continues at coordinate 1,327,791 of NC_015422.1, forward strand.
GCGGCCTGAGCCGGACATAGACCAGTCCTTGCGACCATGCGCGCTCCACTGCATGCGCCGGCCGTACGCTATCCCTGCGGCCGCTCGCCGGCCGTGGGCTGGGCTTTGGCCATCGTGGCCGCCACCGCTCTGGCAGGCATGGCTGCCTGGCTGGAGCTGGGCACCGCAGATGCGGACATGGCCGTCAAGGCCGCGGCCGGCCTGGGGCTCTGGCTTTCGTGTACCGCTGCGGCCTGGCTCTGGTGGCGGCGCATGCCCATGGGGCACCTGGCCTGGGATGGCGGCCAATGGCTGCTCGACTGCGGCGCACCCGGGCCGGACCCCGTGCAAGGCAAGCCGCATGTCCATCTGGATCTGCAGGGCTGCCTGCTGCTGTCCGTCAGGCTCCTGCGGGGGCGGCCGTCGTGGCTCTGGCTCGAACGGCGCAGCGATCCGGTTCAATGGGCGGCGCTGCGGCGTGCGGTATATTCGCCCGCCCGTAGCAAAGCGCCGGATCCGGCAGAAGCAACCGACGCAGCGCCCCCCGCGCTGGATGGCGGAGTAACCACCAAGACATGACAGCACCCTCGCCCGCGCCACCCGATTCCGCCGACAGCGATCTGCGCCTGGTCGAGCGCACGGTCGCCGGCGACCAGCGGGCCTACGAGCTGCTGGTCATCAAGTACCAGCGCCGCATCGAACGCCTGGTGGGGCGCATGGTGCGCGACGTGGACCTGATACCCGACATCACGCAGGAAACCTTTCTGCGGGCGTATCGCGCGCTGCACCAGTTCCGCGGCGAGGCCCAGTTCTATACATGGCTGTACCGCATTGCCGTGAACACCGCCAAGAAGGCCCTGGTGGACATCAAGCGCGACCCCGTGATCTCGGAAAGCAGCTTGCGCGGCGGCGGCGACGAGGAAGATGAAACTTCCCTGCTGGACCGCGAACTAACCAGCGACGAAACCCCCGAAACCGTGCTCGCGGCCCAGGAAGTGGCGGCGGCGGTGAACGCTGCCATGGAGGCCTTGCCCGAAGATTTGCGCCAGGCCGTGACGCTCAGGGAGATCGAGGGTTTGAGTTATGAGGAGATTTCCGTGGCAATGGCGTGCCCGATCGGGACCGTGCGGTCGCGGATCTTCCGGGCCCGCGAGGCCATATCGGCGAAGGTCAAGCCCTTGCTCGAAAAGCAGTCGGGCAAGCGGTGGTAGCAGGAAGGTCGGAGATTGCGCACTATGGCAGGTGATTCCATGAACGACGATGCGAGGATGCGTGAACATCTGTCGGCCCTGGCCGATGGCGAGTTGCAGGGCGAGGCGTTTGCCCAGGCGGTGGCCTATGCAGCGACCGAGGAGGGCGAATCGGCCTGGCGTATCTACCACCTGATCGGCGACACCCTGCGCAGCTCCGAGGTGACGTATGTCGCCGATCCGGCGTTTCTGGGGCGCCTGCGCGAACAACTGGCGCTGGAGCCCCGGCACGCCGGCGTGGCCACGGCCCAGCCGCTGGTCCAGGTGGCGCCCGCGCCGCGCGAAGCCGCGCCCCATGCGCAGGATGCGGCGGCCAACGCCTCCGTCTTCCGCTGGAAGCTTGCGGCGGGCTTCGCTTCGCTGGCCGCGGTGGCGGCCCTGGGCTGGAACGCCTACCTGGGTCTGGGCGGCACCGCGCCCCAGGGGGCGCAGCTTGCCGCGGCGCAGCCGCCTGCAGAGGCCGTGGCGCCCGCGTTCGTGGCAACGGCGGGTGGGCCGCAGGGGCAGCAGATCATGATCCGCGACCCGCGCCTGGACGAGCTGCTGGCCGCGCACAAGCAGTTCGGCAGTACCTCCGCGCTGCAGATGCCCGCGGGCTTCCTGCGCAACGCGACTTTCGAGGCCCCGGCGCGCTGAGCGCGGGGCGAGCGCATGTCCGGCAGTCGAGCGGGCGCATGAGGGTGTATGGGAACCGGTTGCCGCCGAAGCACCGTGCCTGCCTTCGCCGGGCGGCGCGGTGCGTGGCCGTGGTGGGCTGCATGCTCATGGCTGCAGCACCTGCTACCCGCGCGCACGAGGCGGGCGCGGCGGCGCCAGGAGAGGCGCGCGAGTCCATGGACGTGGCCGCCTGGATCGGCCGCATGCGCCAGGCCGCGCTCGAGCGCAATTACAGCGGCACCTTCGTGGTCCTGTCGGCGCACGGTGCCATGGCGAGCTACCGCATCTGGCATGCCTGCGACGGGCAGCGCCAGATCGAACGGGTGGAGGCGCTGAGCGGCACGCCCCGCATCGTCTTCCGCCGTGATGGCGAGGTCCGCACCTTCCTGCCGCAGGAGCGCGTCGTGCGCAGCGAGATGCGGCAGGCTCCCGGCTCCTTCCCGGGCGTGCCTGCCGCCAGCGGCGCCCAGCCGGCACGGCACTATATGGTGCGGATGGGCCGGCCGGAGCGCGTGGCGGGGCTCGACGCCGACATGCTGGATTTCGTGCCGCGCGATGCCTGGCGCTTTGGCTACCGTGTCTGGATCGACCGGGCATCCGGGTTGCTCATGAAGATGCAGACCATCGATGGCGACGGGCGCGTGCTGGAGCAGTCGGCGTTCTCGGAGCTGACCATGGGGGTGCCCCTGGGCCTGCAATCGATGGCGCGCATGATGGCCGACGTGGCCGGCTACCGTCTGGTGACCGTGCCCACACAGCCGACCACCGCGCAGGCCGAGGGCTGGACCCTGGACGAGAGCGTAGCCGGCTTCGCGCCGCAAGGGTGCTACAGGCGGCACGGCCTCGCGCCGGCGGAACCGGCGCGGCCGGTCGTGCAATGCATTTATTCCGACGGCATGGCGACCCTGTCGGTTTTCATGGAGCCCTACAGCGTGCGGCGCCACCCGTTGACGGAACAGGTGGCCAGCATGGGCGCCACGCAGGTGCTGGCGCAGAAGGTTTCGGGCGACACCTGGGTCACCGTCGTGGGCGAGGTGCCCCAGCGGACGCTGCGGTACTTCATGCAAACCATGCGGCGCGGGCGCTGAGGCCGCGCGCCGGGCGCGGCGATGGCGGGGAACCAATGGCGCCGCGCAACTTCACATACTGCATTCCCCGTGGGTGACGGGGCAACTCTTTGAGGAATGGGAAAGACCGATGATGTCGAGGATCGAGTGGAAACAGGGGCTGCAGTCCTGCGTCCTGGCGGTGGTGGTGGTGCTGGCCGGGGGAACGGGCCTGCTGGCGGGCGCATCCGCGGCGCACGCCCAGTCGGCGCCTGCGCTGAGGGGGCTGCCCGATTTCACCGAGCTGGTGGAGCAGGTGGGGCCTTCGGTCGTGAACATCCGCACCATGGAGAAGGTGGCGGCACGCCCGTCGATCGATGGCATGGACGAGGACATGCTGGAGTTCTTCAAGCGCTTCGGCCTGCCCGTTCCCAACATTCCGCGCCAGCAGGGGCCTAGGCGCCAGCAGCCCGAGGAACAGCCGCGCGGCGTGGGTTCGGGCTTCATCCTCAGCAGCGACGGCTACGTGATGACGAATGCCCATGTGGTCGAGGGCGCGGACGAGGTGGTCGTGACCCTGACTGACAAGCGTGAATTCAAGGCCAAGATCGTCGGCGCCGACAAGCGCACCGACGTGGCCGTGGTGAAGATCGACGCCACTGGCCTGCCAGCCGTGCGCGTGGGCGACGTGAGCCGCCTGAAGGCCGGTGAATGGGTCATGGCCATCGGCTCGCCCTTCGGGCTGGAGAACACGGTGACGGCGGGCATTGTCAGCGCCAAGCAGCGCGACACGGGCGACTACCTGCCCTTCATCCAGACCGACGTGGCCATCAACCCTGGCAATTCGGGCGGGCCCCTGATCAACATGCGCGGCGAGGTGGTGGGCATCAACAGCCAGATCTACTCGCGCTCCGGCGGCTTCATGGGCATCTCGTTCGCCATCCCCATCGACGAGGCCATGCGCGTGAGCGAGCAGCTGCGCACCAGCGGGCGCGTGACGCGTGGCCGCATCGGCGTGCAGATCGAATCCGTGTCCAAGGAGGTGGCCGAATCGATCGGCCTGGGCAAGTCGCAGGGCGCGCTGGTGCGCGGCGTCGAGCCGGGCTCGCCCGCGGAGAAGGCTGGCATCGAGGCGGGCGACATCATCACCCGCTACGACGGCAAGACGGTGGAGAAGGTGGCCGACCTGCCGCGCCTGGTGGGCAACACCAAGCCGGGCACGAAGACCAGCATCACGGTCTTCCGCCGGGGCGCCACGCGGGACCTGACGATCACCATCGCCGAGGTCGAGCCCGACGAGAAGGCCGTGGCCAAGGCCGCGGAGGGCAATGGCAAGGGCAAGTCGCCGTCGGTGGCTGCGCAGCAGCTCGGCTTGGTGGTGGCGGAGCTGACGCCCGCCCAGGCAAAAGAGCTCAAGATCAAGGGCGGCGTGCGCGTGGTCTCGGCCGAGGATGCGGCCGCGCGTGCGGGGCTGCGTGCGGACGACGTGATCGTGGCCCTGGCCAACCTGGAGATCCGCAACCTCAAGGACTTCGAGGCCGCGTTGGCCAAGGCCGACAAGAGCAAGCCCGTGAACGTGCTGCTGCGGCGCGGCGAGTGGGCGCAGTACGTGCTGATCCGCCCCGCGCGCTGAGGCACCCCGCATCCTGCTCGGGAATAGGGCTTTGTGCCTGGCGTCCGGCGCTTGGCCGCAAAGTCCCATTTGCCCATTTCGATAGAATGCATCCTTGATACAGAAGTATTCGCTATAAACTCAGTACTGCTGCGCCGCCATGCGGAAACGCATGGCGCAATTCACAGCTGCTCCACAGTTTGCGCACTTGTTGTTCAGAAAGGGCGGAAATTCTGTGGATAATCTGTTAATAAAATTTCGTTGCACCATGGCAACGGCCCTCGGCAGTCGTTGGATGGCCTCCCCGCGGGAGGCTTTTTGCCTACAATGAGGCTCCAACCATCGCAGTTGCCAAAGATTGTTGGTTCAGGGCGCGTCGCTTGTTTGACGCGCCCTTTTTTCTTGCCCTGGGTCTTGCCATTCAAACATTTGTCGTATCCCGTTGATGAATCACATCAGAAATTTTTCGATCATTGCGCACATCGACCACGGCAAGTCCACGCTTGCTGACCGCATCATCCAGCGCTGCGGGGGCCTCGCCGAGCGCGAGATGGAGGCGCAGGTGCTCGACTCGATGGACATCGAGAAGGAGCGTGGGATAACCATCAAGGCGCAGACTGCGGCGCTGCAGTACAAGGCCAGGGATGGGCAGGTCTACAACCTCAACCTCATCGACACGCCGGGCCACGTGGACTTCTCGTACGAGGTCTCGCGCTCGCTCTCCGCATGCGAGGGTGCGCTGCTGGTGGTGGATGCCTCGCAGGGCGTGGAGGCGCAGACGGTGGCCAACTGCTACACGGCCCTCGACCTGGGCGTGGAAGTGCTGCCCGTGCTCAACAAGATGGACCTGCCCCAGGCCGACCCCGAGAACGCCAAGGCCGAGATCGAGGACGTGATCGGCATCGACGCGAGCGAGGCTCTTCCGATCTCTGCCAAGACCGGCATGGGCATCGACGACGTGCTCGAGCAGATCGTCGCCAAGGTGCCGGCGCCGCGCGGCAAGCCCGATGCGCCGCTGCGCGCCATGATCATCGACAGCTGGTTCGACAGCTACGTGGGCGTGGTGATGCTGGTGCGCGTGGTCGATGGAGAGCTCAAGAAGGGCGAGCGCTTCAAGATGATGGCCACGAGCGCCGCCTACGAGGCCAACCAGCTCGGCGTCTTCACCCCCGCCAACGTGCAGCGCGACGCGCTCAGGGCGGGCGAGGTGGGCTACATCATCGCGGGCATCAAGGAGCTGAAGGCCGCCAAGGTGGGCGACACCATCACGCTGGAGAAAAAGCTGCCCAACAACGCGGGCCCGGCCACCGAGGCGCTGCCCGGCTTCAAGGAGATCCAGCCCCAGGTGTTCGCCGGGCTCTACCCCACCGAGGCCAACCAGTACGACGCGCTGCGCGACGCGCTGGAGAAGCTCCAGCTCAACGACGCATCGCTGCACTTCGAGCCCGAGGTGAGCCAGGCGCTGGGCTTCGGCTTTCGCTGCGGCTTCCTGGGCCTGCTGCACATGGAGATCGTGCAGGAGCGCCTGGAGCGCGAGTTCGACCAGGACCTGATCACCACCGCGCCCAGCGTGGTCTACGAGGTGGTCAAGGGCGACGGCGAGGTCATCATGGTGGAGAACCCTTCCAAGATGCCGGACCAGGGCCGCATCCAGGAGATCCGCGAGCCGATCGTGACGGTGCACCTGTACATGCCGCAGGACTACGTGGGCCCGGTGATGACGCTGGCCAACCAGAAGCGCGGCGTGCAGATGAACATGCAGTACCACGGCCGCCAGGTCATGCTGACCTATGAGCTGCCGCTGGGCGAGATCGTGCTGGACTTCTTCGACAAGCTCAAGAGCGTGTCGCGCGGCTATGCCTCGATGGACTACGAGTTCAAGGAGTACCGCGCCTCCGACGTGGTGAAGGTGGACATCCTGCTCAACGGCGAGAAGGTGGACGCGCTGTCCATCATCGTGCACCGCACGCAGGCCGCCTACCGGGGCCGCGCCGTGGCGGCGAAGATGCGCGAAATCATCAGCCGCCAGATGTTCGACGTGGCCATCCAGGCCGCGATCGGCGCCAACATCATCGCGCGCGAGACCATCAAGGCGCTGCGCAAGAACGTGCTGGCCAAGTGCTACGGCGGCGACATCACGCGCAAGAGGAAGCTCTTGGAGAAGCAGAAGGCGGGCAAGAAGCGCATGAAGCAGATCGGCTCGGTGGAAGTTCCGCAGGAGGCGTTCCTCGCCATCCTGCAAGTGGAGGATTGATACGCGATGCAAGCCATGCAATACATCACGGGCGCCGTGCTCGCGGCCTTCGTGGGCTATATCGGGGCCTGGTACGTGGGCGCCATAGAAGGCAATTTCGCGCTGCTGCTGTTCCTTGCCACCGTGGTCACGGGCGGCTACTGGCTGGCCGAGCGTCTGGTGTTCCTGCCGCGCAGGCGCAAGGCAGCGCAGGCGCTGGAGGACGCCGCGGCCCGGCGCCGCGCGGAGCTCGACCGCATGGGCATCCAGAAGGTGGACGGCGACGTGGAGGAGGCCAAGGGCCGCATCCTCATGCAGCCCTGGTGGCTGGACTGGACGGCGGGCCTGTTCCCGGTGATCGCCGTGGTGTTCCTGTTGCGCTCGTTCCTGTTCGAGCCGTTCAAGATCCCCTCGGGCTCGATGATCCCGACGCTGCTCGTGGGCGACCTGATCCTCGTGAACAAGTTCACCTACGGCTTGCGCCTGCCCGTGCTCAACACCAAGATCACCCAGGGCAAGCCGATCGAGCGCGGCGACGTGGTGGTGTTCCGCTACCCGCCCCAGCCCAGCATGGACTACATCAAGCGCGTGGTCGGCCTGCCCGGCGACGAGGTGGCCTACCTGAACAAGCGCCTCACCGTGAATGGCCAGAGCGTGCCCGCCACGGCGCTGCCCGACTTCTTCGACCGCGATGCGATGCGCTACTTCAAGCAGTTCGAGGAGCAGCTCGGCACGCACCGCCACCGCATCCTCAACAACCCCGAGATGCCCGCATTCGTGCAGGGGGCCAGCAACTACCAGTTCCGCGACCAGTGCCGCTACAGCGTCGAGGGCGTGGCCTGCACGGTACCCGAGGGCCACTATTTCATGATGGGCGACAACCGCGATAATTCGCTCGATTCGCGCTACTGGGGGTTCGTGCCGGATGCCAACATCGTCGGCAAGGCCTTCTTCGTGTGGATGAATTTCGGTGATCTCAAGCGCATAGGTTCGTTCAACTGAGGGGGAGATGGGTATGGGTCTGCAACGCACGGCAGCACGTTCGCGCCAGCGCGGGCTGTCTTTCATCGGCGTGATCTTCGTGGGCGTGCTGGCCGTGGCGGCGTTCGCCATCGGCGGGCAGTCCGTCCCCGTCTTCATCGAATACGCGGCCATCAAGAAGGCGGCCACGAAGGCCGCTCGCGAAGGCTCGACGGTGCCGGAGATCCGCGCCGCGTTCGACCGCGCCGCGCAGATCGACGACATCCACTCCATCTCCGGCCAGGACCTGGAGATCACCAAGCGCAACGACAAGGTCGTCGTCTCGTTCAGCTATTCGCGTGAGATACCGCTGGCGGGGCCGGCCTACCTGGTCTACCGCTTCAAAGAATCGACCAATTAGTAGTGCCGCCCGACAGCCTCCCGGCGCTGCAGCAGCGGCTGCAGCACATGTTCTCCGATCCCTCGCTGCTGCAGCGTGCCGTCACGCACCGCAGCTTCTCGGCCGACCACAACGAGCGCCTGGAGTTCCTCGGCGACTCGGTGTTGAACCTGGCCGTCTCCAGCCTGCTGTTCAAGCGCATGCAGGGCCTGCCCGAAGGCGAGCTCTCGCGCGTGCGCGCCTTGCTGGTCCGGCAGGAGTCGCTGCACGGCATCGCCGTGCGCCTGCAGCTGCCGCAGGTGCTGCGCCTGGGCGAGGGCGAATCGCGCTCCGGCGGCAAGATGCGCCCCTCCATCCTGGCCGATGCGCTGGAGGCCGTCATCGGCGCCGTCTACCTGGACGCGGGTTACGAGCAGGCCCAGGCCCTGGTCCACCGCCTGTTCGAGGGCGTGGAGCTGAGCCCGCGCCTGCAGGAGGCCGCCAAGGATGCCAAGACGGCGTTGCAGGAGTGGCTGCAGGGTCGCAAAATGAGCCTGCCGCAGTACCGCGTGGTGCAGACCACGGGGGTCGCGCACAAGCAGGTGTTCCACGTCGCATGCGAGGTCCCGGCGCTGCAGCTGGCCGAGCGCGGCAGCGGCGCGTCGCGCCGCGCGGCCGAACAGGCGGCGGCTGCCGCCATGCTGGCCCAACTGAAAGCAAAGCACGCATGAATGCTATGAATATGGTAGCTGGTAGCGCCGATGAACCGGGCGCTGGCGGCCAAAATGATCTTGAATCCATGCTCGCTGCCGCGCGAGCGGGCGGCAGCGCGGCGGGCGACGCCGCGGGCCAGCGCTGCGGCCTGATCGCCATCGTGGGCAAGCCCAACGTGGGCAAGTCCACGCTGATGAACGCGCTCGTGGGCCAGAAAATCTCGATCACCAGCCGCAAGGCCCAGACCACGCGCCACCGCATCACCGGCATACGCACGCGGGGGCAGACGCAGTTCGTGTTCGTGGACACGCCGGGCTTCCAGACGCGGCACAGCACGGCTTTAAATAAGTCGCTGAACAAGACGGTGATGGGCGCGATCGGCGACGTGGACCTGATCCTGTTCGTCGTCGAGGCCGGCAGCTTCACGCTGGCCGACGCTAAGGTGCTGAGCCTGTTCAAGCCCGGCATCCCCACGCTGCTCATCGCCAATAAGCTCGACACCGTGCACCGCCGCGCCGAGATCGCGCCCTGGCTCAAGGGCATGCAGGAGCGCCATCCCTTCGCCGAGTTCGTGCCCATGTCGGCCAAGAACAAGGGCGACATCGAGCGCCTGTTCGGCATTTGCGAGAAGTACCTGCCCGAGCAGCCCTGGTGGTACGCCGAGGACGAGCTCACCGACCGCAGCGAGAAGTTCCTCGCTAGCGAGACCGTGCGCGAGAAGCTGTTCCGCTTCACGGGTGACGAGTTGCCCTACACGTCCACCGTGGTCATCGACAAGTGGGACGAGGAAAAGAGCAAGCAGTACAAGCGCTTCATCCGCATCGCGGCGACCATCGTCGTCGAACGCGACGGCCACAAGGCCATGGTGATCGGCGAGAAGGGCGAGCGCCTCAAGCGCATCAGCACCGAGGCGCGCCAGGAGCTGGAAAAGCTCCTCGACGCCAAGGTGTTCCTCGAAGTCTGGGTCAAGGTGCGCTCCGGCTGGGCCGACGACGAGGCGCGCGTCCGTTCCTTCGGCTATGAATGATGGACACCCCCCTGAGGCGCTTCGCGCCTTCCCCCCAGGGGGACGCCGCCGGTGGCCTGGCAAAGCCAGCTCCACGGCGCCCGCTGACATGGCCTGCTCCGCGGCCTTCTGGCGGGTGGCACGGGTGCGGGTTTCAGGCGTTGCGGGCGGCGTGCGCATGTAAATCGGCCTCTGGCGCTTATCCAATAAGCGCTAGCAGCTATTGAAAGAATAGCTTCTCCATGGCTACGCGCCGTATTGTCGACGAGCCCGCCTACATCCTGCACGCCTACGATTGGAGCGAGTCGAGCCTGATCCTGGACGTGTTCACGTGCCACTACGGGCGCGTCGCCCTGGTCGCCAAGGGCGCGAAGAAGCCCACCTCCAACTTCCGCCCCGTGCTGCTGCCGCTGCAGCCGCTGCGCCTGGCCTGGGGCCTGGCGGGCGAGGTCGGGCAGGGCGAGATCCACACGCTCAAGGCTGCGGAGTGGGTGGGCGGCCATGTGCTGCCCACGGGCGACGCGCTGCTGTCGGGCCTGTACCTGAACGAGCTGCTCTTGCGCCTGCTGGCGCGCGAGGACACGCATGCCCAGCTTTTCGACCTGTACGCGGGCGTGGTGCGCGTGCTCGGCAGCGGCGCGCACGGCGAGGCGCTCGAACCCGTGCTGCGCGCCTTCGAGCTGTTGCTGCTGCGCGAGATCGGCCTGCTGCCCGCGCTCGATGCCGAGACCGCCACGCTCGGCGCGCTGGCGCCGCAGTCGCGCTACGCCCTGGTGGCCGAGGGCGGCCTGCGCGCCGCGGCCCATGGCGAGCGCGCGGCCCTCACGGGCGCGCAGTGGCTGGTGCTGCAGCGGGCGCTGGAGCAGGGCTACACGGCGGTCCTGCGCGCCGTGGCCGGCGCGGGAGCCCCCGCCACCGGAGAGCTCAAAGCACAATTGCGCGCGCTGCTGCAATACCATTGCGGAAGCCCCCTGCTGCGCACGCGCCAGCTCATGATGGACCTGCAATCGCTATGACCTCCCTCCCACGCACAGCCCTCTCGGTCAACGTTAACAAGGTGGCCCTGGTGCGCAACACGCGCCATCTGGGCATACCCAGCGTCACGCGCGCCGCGCAGCTGTGCCTGCAGGCGGGCGCGCAGGGCATCACCGTGCACCCGCGGCCCGACGAGCGCCACATCCGCGCCCAGGACGTGCACGAACTGGCCGCGCTGCTCAAACAATGGCCGCAGGCCGAGTTCAACATCGAGGGCAACCCCACGCACAACCTGATGGAGTTCATCTGCCAGGTGCTTCCTGCCCAAGCCACCTTCGTGCCCGACAGCGTGGGCCAGTTCACCAGCGACCATGGCTGGCGCTTCCCCGAGGACGCTGAGCGGCTCGCCCCCCTGGTGGCCGAATGCAAGGCCCTGGGCGTGCGCGTCAGCCTGTTCATGGACCCCGTGCCCGAGCAGATGGCCGCGGCCAGGGCCGTGGGCGCCGACCGCGTGGAGCTCTACACCGAGCCCTATGCGGCCGCCTGGGGCACGCCCCGGCAGTCCGCCGAACTCGCGCGCTACCGCGACGCGGCCCAGGCCGCGCTGGACGCGGGCCTGGGCGTGAACGCCGGCCACGACCTGAACCGCGACAACCTGGCCGACTTCCTGGCCGCCGTGCCCGGCGTGCTCGAAGTCTCCATAGGCCATGCGCTGATTGCCGACGCGCTGGAGCTGGGCTACGGCGACACGGTGCGCGCCTACCAGCGCTGCATAGACCAGGGCATGCTCGAACGCGACTCCTGATTCCATAGCTGCCGACGCTTGTCCCGCAAGCGCTGGGAGCCTATTTCACTTGAAACCATGATCTATGGCATAGGCACGGACATCTGCGACGTGCGCCGCATCCGCGACAGCTTGGCGCGCCATGGCGACCGCTTCGCCGAGAAGGTGCTGGCGGACGGCGAGCTGGCCACCTGGCGCGCACGCGGCGCGCGCTGGCCCGAGCGCGGCGTGCGCTACCTGGCCACGCGCTTTTCCGCCAAGGAGGCGTTCAGCAAGGCCATAGGCCTGGGGCTGCGCATGCCCATGACTTGGCGCCACTGCGAGGTGGCCAAGCTGGCCAGCGGCCAGCCGACGATCGTGCTGCACGGCGCGCTCAAGGACTGGTTCGAGGCGCGCGGCCTGCGCTGCCACCTGAGCGTGACCGACGAGAGCGACTACGCCGCGAGTTTCTGCGTGGTGGAAAAGGATTGAAGCAAAAACGGCCTCCAGCGCCCATCCATCGAGCGCTGGCAGCTATCGACACGAAAGCAAAAAGATGACAGAACATGCACCCCTCATCATCGACGTGGCCGGCACGCAGCTGAGCGCCGACGACCGCCGCCGCCTGGCCCACCCGCTCGTGGGCGGCGTGATCCTGTTCGCGCGCAACTGGCAGGACCGCGCGCAGCTGCTCGCGCTCACGGCCGCCATCAAGGCCGTGCGCCACGACCTGCTGATCTGCGTGGACCACGAGGGCGGGCGCGTGCAGCGCTTTCGCACCGACGGCTTCACCCACATCCCGCCCATGCGCGCTTTCGGCGAACTGTGGATGAACGACGGCAAGGCGGGGCAGGGCAGCGGCGCGCTGCGCGCCATGGAGGCGGCCACGGCGGCGGGCTACGTGCTGGGCAGCGAGCTGCGCGCCTGCGGCGTGGACTTTTCCTTCACGCCCGTGCTGGACCTGGATTGGGGCGAGAGCGGCGTGATCGGCGACCGCGCGTTCCACCGCGACCCGCGCGTGGTCGCCATGCTGGCGCGCGCGCTCATGCAGGGGCTGCTGCAGGCGGGCATGGCCAACTGCGGCAAGCATTTCCCGGGCCACGGCTTCGTCCGGGCCGACTCGCACACCGAGATCCCGGTGGACCGGCGCAGCCTCAAGGCCATCCTGCAGGATGACGCGGCGCCGTACCCGTGGCTGTCCACCGTGCTTACCAGCGTCATGCCGGCGCACGTCATCTATCCCAAGGTGGACGGCCGCCCCGCGGGCTTCTCGGCCAGGTGGCTGCAGGACATATTGCGCGGCCGGCTGCGCTTCGACGGCGCCATCTTCAGCGATGACCTGAGCATGGAGGGCGCGCGGCGCATCGATGGCCAGGTGGTCGGCTACACCGACGCGGGCGTGGCCGCGCTCAATGCCGGCTGCGACCTGGTGCTGCTGTGCAACCAGAGCCTGGGCGACGGCCAGGCCGTGGACGAACTCATAGCCGGCCTGGCCGACGCCCAGGCCGCGGGCCGCTGGCAGGCCAGCAGGGCCAGCGAGGCGCGCCGCCAGGCGCTGCTGCCCGAGACCCTGCCGCAGCCCTGGGACGACCTCATGGTGCAGCCGGCCTACATGCACGCGCTGGACCTGCTGCCATGAACATGCGCATCGGCGTGCTCACGGGCGGGGGCGATTGCCCCGGCCTGAACGCGGTGATCCGCGCCGTCACCAAGTCGCTGATCCAGCATGGCCACGGCAAGGGGGTCGAGGTGCTGGGCATCCTGGACGGCTTCGAGGGCCTGATGGGCGACACGCCGCGCGCCCGGCCGCTGGTGTGGGACCGGGTCTCGGGCATCCTGCACATGGGCGGCACCATCCTGGGCACGAGCAACAGCGCCAACCCCCTGAAGGACGAGGCCACGCTGGAGCAGGTGCGGCGCAACGTGCGCGCCCTGGGCCTGGACGTGGTCGTGGCCATAGGCGGCGACGGCACCATGAGCCTGGCGCACGGCCTGCAGAAAATCGGCCTGGCCTGCGTGGGCGTGCCCAAGACCATAGACAACGACATCGCGCTGTGCGAGCGCAGCTTCGGCTTCGACACGGCCGTGGCCACGGCCACCGACGCGCTGCGCCGGGTGGAGAGCACGGCCAACAGCCATCACCGCGTGATGATCGTCGAGACCATGGGCCGCCACGCGGGCTGGCTGGCGCTGGAGAGCGGCATCGCAGGCGCGGCCGACGTGATCCTGCTGCCCGAGATCGACTACGACCTGCAGGCCATCATCGACCGCTGCCGCGAGCGCGAGCAGCGCCAGCGCTACACCATCATCTGCATAGGCGAGGGCGCCAAGCCGCGCGGCGGCGAGATCACCGTGCGCGAGCGCGTGGCCGGCAGCCCCGACCCGGTGCGCCTAGGTGGCGTGGGCCACGTGCTGCGCCAGCAGCTGCAGCCGCACCTCAAGAGCGAGGTGCGCACCACCGTGCTGGGCTACGTGCAGCGCGGCGGCGACCCCACGCCGTTCGACCGCGTGCTGGCCACGCGCTTCGGCCATCATGCGGCGCAACTGGTGATCGCCGGCCAGCTGGACCGCATGGTCACGCTGCAGGACGGGCGCATCGGCAGCGTGGAGATCGCCCGGGTGGCGAACACCCAGCGCAAGGTGCCGCCGAACCACGACCTGATCACCATGGCACGCGACATCGGCGTGTGCCTGGGTGATTGATCTGCTTCAGATTTGAGAGCTGGAAGCGCTTTGCTGTAAAGGGTTTTTCCGGGTTTTCATGCCCAGCCCAACCTCCAGCATCAGGCGCCCAGGTAGGCCTTGCGCACGTCGGCGTTGGTCAGCAGGTTGGCGCCCGTGTCCTCCAGCACCAGGCGGCCCGTCTCCAGCACGTAGCCCCGGTCGGCGATGGACAGGGCGCGGTTCGCGTTCTGCTCCACCAGGAACACCGTCACGCCCTGCGCGCGTATCTCCTGGATGATCTCGAAGATCTGCGCAATGATGAGCGGCGCCAGGCCCAACGTGGGCTCGTCGAGCAGCAGCAGGCGCGGCTTGCTCATGAGCGCGCGGCCTATGGCCAGCATCTGCTGCTCGCCGCCGCTCATGGTGCCGGCGCGCTGGCTCGCGCGGTCCTTCAGGCGCGGGAAGAGCCTGAACACATGCTCCATGCCTTCGGCGATCGCGTCCTTGGACTGGAAGAAGCCGCCCATCTGCAGGTTCTCCACCACCGTGAGGGCCGGGAAGATGCGCCGTCCCTCGGGCGAGATGGCGATGCCCTTGCGCATGATGAGGTGCGAGGGCGTGTTGGTGATGTCCTCGCCCTCGAACAGCACCTGGCCACCGCTGGCGCGCGGGTTGCCGCACAGCGTCATCAGGAGCGAAGTCTTGCCCGCGCCGTTGGAGCCGATGAGCGAGACGATCTCCCCCTTGTTGACGTGCAGGCTGACGTTGTTGACGGCGCAGATCGCGCCGTAATGGGTGCTGATGCCTTTGAATTCCAGCATGGCTTGCATCATTCTTCTCCCAGATAGGCCTTGATCACGCGCTCGTCCTTCTGGATGGCGTCGGGCGTGCCCAGGGCGATCGGGCGGCCGTATTCCATCACCAGGATGCGCTCGGACACGCCCATCACCAGGCTCATGTCGTGCTCGATGAGCAGCACCGCCACGCCGTACTCCTGGCGCAGCTTCTCGATCAGGCCCTGCAGATCCTTCTTCTCCTGCGGATTCAGACCCGCGGCGGGCTCGTCGAGCATGAGCACGCGCGGCTTGGTCACCATGCAGCGCGCGATCTCCAGGCGCCGCTGGTGGCCGTAGGCGAGGTTGCCGGCCTCGCGGTTCACGAACTCGCGCAGGCCCATGTAGTCCAGCCAGTGCAGGGCGTTTTCCAGGGCCTTCTGCTCGCTCTCGCGGTAGCTGCGGGTCTTGAACAGGCCCGAGAGCAGGTTGGTCGAGAGGTGGCGGTGCTGCGCGACCAGCAGGTTCTCCAGCACCGTCATGTGCTTGAACAGGCGCACGTTCTGGAAGGTGCGCACCAGGCCGTTCAGCGCCACGCTGTGGCTGCCCTGGCCGGCGATGTCCTGCCCCTGCAGGCGGATGTTGCCCGTGGTGGGGCGGTAGAAGCCGCTGATGCAATTGAACACCGTCGTCTTGCCCGCGCCGTTGGGGCCGATGATGGCGAAGATCTCGCGTTCCTTGACGTCGAAGGCGATGCCGTCGACGGCCAGCAGGCCGCCGAAGCGCATGCTCAGGCCATCGACGTGTAAAAAGCTGTTGCCGGCTGCCATCACTTCACCTCCACGTGGTGGCGTTGCATGGGCAGCAGGCCCTGCGGGCGCCACACCATCATCAGGATCATCACCAGGCCGAAGATCAGCATGCGGTACTCGGCGAACTCGCGCGCGAACTCGGGCAGGACGGTGAGCAGGATGGCCGCGAGGATCACCCCGAGCTGCGAGCCCATGCCGCCCAGCACCACGATGGCCAGGATCAGCGCCGACTCGATGAAGGTGAACGACTCGGGGTTCACGATGCCCTGGCGCGCCGCGAAGAACGCGCCGCCGAAGCCCGCGAACATGGCGCCCAGCGTGAAGGCCGAGAGCTTGATCTTCATGGGGTTCAGGCCGAGCGAGCGGCAGGCGATCTCGTCCTCGCGCAGCGCCTCCCAGGCGCGGCCGATGGGCATGCGGATCAGCCGGTTGCTGATGAACAGCGTGACCACCGCCAGCAGCAGCGCCATCAGGTACAGGAAGATCACCATGTGCATGGAGTTGAACTCCAGCCCGAAGAACTGGTGGAAGGTGGTGGCGCCCTCGGCCGAGGGGCTGCGCGTCATCTCCAGACCGAACATCGAGGGCTTGGGCAGGCCCGAGATGCCGTCGGGGCCGCCGGTGAAGTCCGTCAGGTTGACCAGCAGCAGGCGGATGATCTCGCCGAAGCCCAGCGTCACGATGGCCAGGTAGTCGCCGCGCAGCCGCAGCACCGGAAAGCCCAGCACGAAGCCGAACAGCGCCGAGGCGGCGCCCGCCAGCGGCAGTGCCTCCCAGAAGCTCCAACCCGCCCAGTGGAACAGCAGCGCGTAGGTGTAGGCGCCCACGGCGTAGAAGCCCACGAACCCCAGGTCCAGCAGGCCAGCGAAGCCCACGACCACGTTCAGGCCTAGGCCCAGCATCACGTAGATCATGGCCAGGGTGGCGATATCGACGGCGTTGCGTCCGGCGAAGAAGGGCCAGATCACGGCCAGCAGCAGCGCCGCCGTGATCCACACCCCGCGCTGGCGCGCGGGGATGGCGGGCAGCTTCGGCCAGGGCAGGCGCACGCCGCGCCCCGCGAGCAGGGGCCGCAGCATCTGCGCGATGAAGACGAGCAGGCAGGCCCAGGCCACGTTGCTCCAGTGCTGCGCGATGATGGTGCGCACGCCCGCGCGCTCCAGGTGCAGGCCGAAGATGGGCGTGACCACCACGGCCGTGAGCACCGTGGCCGTGAGGGCATGGGCCAGGTTCTGGCGCCAGCCGGGGCGGGCGGAGGAGGAGATGGCGGCGCTCATCAGACTTTCTCCACTTCAGGTTTGCCCAGGAGGCCCGTGGGGCGGAACAGCAGGATCAGCACCAGCAGGCCGAAGGCCACGATGTCCTTGTATTCCGACGAGATGTAGGCGGCCGCGAAGGTCTCGGCCACGCCCAGCAGCACGCCGCCCAGCATGGCGCCGGGGATGGAGCCGATGCCGCCGAGCACGGCCGCCGTGAACGCCTTGACGCCCACGATGAAGCCGATGAAGGGGTTGAGCTTGCCCACGGCGAGCGCGATCAGCACGCCGCCCACGGCAGCCAGCACCGCGCCCAGGATGAAGGTGAACGAGATCACGCGGTTCACGTCGATCCCGAGCAGCCCGGCCATGTGCATGTCCTGCGAGCAGGCGCGCGAGGCCCGGCCCATGCGGGAATGCCGGATGTAGAGCGTGAGGGCGATCATCAGCACTACGGTGACGACGATGATGAGCACGCGGGTGTAGGGCACGAAGACCTCGAAGCCGCTTTCGTCACCGAAGCGCAGCGCGCCCGGCAGCAGTGAGGGCACGGCCATGTCGCGCGCGCCCTGGCCCAGGGCCACCCAGTTCTGCAGGAAGATGGACATGCCGATGGCCGAGATCAGCGCCACCAGGCGCGGCCCGTTGCGCAGCGGCTTGTAGGCCACCTGCTCGACCACGAAGCCGTACACGCCCGTGACGAGGACGGCGACCAGCAGCATGAGGGCGATGATGACGGCAACCGGCAGGCCGCTCTGCGTGCCGATCGCGGCCAGGGTGACCAGGCCCGCGTAGGCGCCGATCATGTAGATTTCGCCGTGCGCGAAGTTGATCATGCCGATGATGCCGTACACCATGGTGTAGCCGATGGCAATCAGGGCGTAGATCGCTCCGAGCGACAGGCCGTTGAAGAGCTGCTGAAGCAGCTGCGGCAGGAATTCAGACATCCTGGGCCTCTCGATAAAGAGATGGGGAACAAATGGGCGGCCATGCCCGAGGGGCACGACAAAACCCCGACGGCCCCGCCTCCTGGCGGAGAGGGCGTCGGGGTGAAGAGCGCAGGCGGCTTACTTGGCGACGGACTTGCTGCCGTCCTTGTGCCACTCGAAGATCTGGAAGTCGAAGGACTTCAGGTCGCCGTTCTTGTTCCAGCCGATGGCGCCCAGGGGCGTCTCGAAGGTGGTCTTGTGCATATGGTCGGCCACCTTGGTGGGGTTGTCGCCCACGGCCTTGATGCTGTCGATGATGACCTGCGCGGCAGCATAGGCGGTCATCTGGAAGGCGCCGCCGGCGTCGCGCTTCTTGTCCTTGAAGGCCTTCACGATGGCGGCGTTCTTGGGGTTGGTCGAGAAGTCGGCCGGCAGGGTCAGCAGCATGCCTTCGACGGCGGGGCCGGCGATGGCGTTCACCTCGGGGTTGCCCACGCCCTCGGGGCCCATCATCTTTACCTTCAGGCCCTGCTCGCCCGCCTGGCGCAGCAGCAGGCCCATTTCGGGGTGGTAGCCGCCGTAGTAGACGAAATCGACGCCCGCGCTCTTGAGCTTGGTGATGACGGCGGAGTAGTCGCTGTCTCCGGCGTTGATGCCCTCGAACAGCGCCACGTTGATGCCGGCCTTCTTCAGGTCGTCGCGCACCGAGGCGGCAATGCCCTGGCCGTAGGACTGCTTGTCGTGCAGCACGGCGACCTTCTTGGGCTTGACCTTCTCGATGATGAACTTGGCGGCAGCGGGGCCCTGCTGGTCGTCGCGGCCGATGGTGCGGAAGATGAAGTGGTAGTTCTTGCCCTCGGTCAGCGCGGGCGAGGTGGCCGAGGGAGTCACGACGACCACGCCCTCGTTGTTATAGATGGGGGCGGCGGCAATCGCCGCGCCCGAGCATACGGGACCGACCACATAGTGGATCTTGTCGTTGACCACGCGGTTGGCGGCGACGGGGCCTTGCTTGGGCTCGCAGGCGTCGTCCACGACGACCAGTTCGATCTTCTTGCCGTTGATGCCGCCGGCGGCGTTGGCCTGCTCCACGGCCGTGTTCACGCCTTCCTTGACCATGTCACCGTACTGGGTGACGGGCCCGGTGGCCGGGACGACCATGGCGATCTTGACCTGCGCATGCGCGGTGGACAACAAAGCCGCGCTGGCCAGGCCCAGTGCAGCGACGACGGTGTGCATGCGGAACGGAATGCTCATAAAACGATCTCCAACTTTTGGTGAAGCGGTCTGAAAAATCATCAGGCCCCGGTGGGGGCCTGCGATCAAGACCGCCATGGTTAACCGCGCGCATCGTATTGGCAACAGGGTAAGCAAGGCTGGCACTGTCGCCAATTTTTTGCTACGGCAGGCAAGTGATTGATATTGATCAATTTTCCTGGGATTGCCCTTTCAAGGAAAGCTGGCCGCCTTCGGGGCCGGTGCCGATTCTGCCGCACCTGCGGCGGGGGTGGCTTCGGAATGCAGCTTGGAGGGCGGCACCGGCATGCCGGCGCGCCAGCGGCGCACGACGCGCTGGAAGATCAGCGCATTGGGGATCTGCAGCAGCGTGCCGGGCTCGGGCGCCGTGGCGTCTTCCAGCGTGGTGTACAGCAGGTTGATGTCCAGCACGCGGCCCAGGGCGCCGGGCTTCTCCGCCGTGTCCAGCAGCTCAATGTGGTCGCCCACGCGAAACGGCCCCACGGTGAGGATCAGGAAGGCGCAGAACAGGTTGGACAGCACGCTCCATGCGGCGAAGAAGGCCACGGCGCCCACGGTGGCGAAGCCGGTGAAGGCCGTCCACAGCACGGCCGCCGACACGCCCAGGCGCTCCAGCGCCAGCAGGGCGGCGCCGCCGAGGATGAGCCAGCGCACCACGGCATTGACGGGCGTCAGCAGCTCGTGCGGGAACTGGTAGTGGTCGCTGGCCCGCCGGATGAGGCGCCGCACGATGTAGTGCAGCAGCAGCGCCGCCAGCACGATGAGCGCGATCTGCATGCCCGGCACGATCACGTCGAGCCAGTCGTGCGCCCAGGGAGGAAGAATGGTCTTCAGGCGTTCCAGCATGGGGCTCATTGTTCGCGGCGCAGGGCCGGGAACAGGATGACGTCGCGGATGCTGGGGCTGTCGGTGAGCAGCATCATCAGACGGTCGATGCCGATGCCGCAGCCGCCCGTGGGGGGCATGCCGTACTCCAGCGCGCGCACGAAGTCGTGATCGAAGAACATGGCCTCGTCATCGCCGCTGTCCTTGGCCGCCACCTGGGCGTTGAAGCGTGCGGCCTGGTCCTCGGCGTCGTTGAGCTCGGAGAAGCCGTTGCCGAACTCGCGGCCGGTGATGTAGAGCTCGAAGCGCTCGGTGACTTCGGGGCGCAGGTCGTTGGCGCGAGCGAGCGGGCTGATCTCGGTCGGGTGCTCCATGATGAAGGTGGGCTGCCAGAGCTTGTCCTCCACCTCCTCCTCGAAGTACAACACCTGCAGGCTGGCCAGGGAGCGCGTGGACAGGCGGTCCTTCTCCTCGGTCATGCCCAGCTTCTTGAGCGCGCTCACGAGCCAGGCGGCGTCGTCCACGTGCGCACCGGCTTCGGTGTACTGGTAGATGGCCTCGCGGATCGTCAGGCGCGCAAAGGGTTGGGACAGGTCCACCGCGCGCCCGCCGTAGGTCAGCTGCAGCGTGTCCGTGGCCTTGAGCGCCGCGTCGCGCACGAGCTCCTCGGTGAAGTCCATGAGGTCGCGGTAGTTCCAGTAGGCCGCGTAGAACTCCATCATCGTGAACTCGGGGTTGTGGCGCACCGAGATGCCTTCGTTGCGGAAGTTGCGGTTGATCTCGAACACGCGCTCGAAGCCGCCCACGATGAGGCGCTTGAGGTACAGCTCGGGCGCGATGCGCAGGAACATCTCCTGCTCCAGCGCGTTGTGGTGCGTGACGAAGGGCCGCGCGTTGGCGCCGCCGGGGATGGGGTGGAGCATGGGCGTCTCCACCTCCAGGAAGCCGTGCTCGATCATGAACGCGCGGATGCCGCCGATGGCCTTGCTGCGCGCCACGAAGCGGCGGCGCGCGGCCTCGTCGGTCATCAGGTCCACGTAGCGCTGGCGGTACTTGACCTCCTGGTCGGCCACGCCGTGGAACTTGTCGGGCATGGGGCGCAGGCTCTTGGTGAGCAGGCGCAGGCGCGTGACCTTGACCGACAGCTCGCCCGTCTTGGTCTTCATGAGCGTGCCCTCGGCGCCCACGATGTCGCCCAGGTCCCAGCGCTTGAAGTCGGCGTACACGTCCTCGCCCACGCCGTCGCGCGTCACGTAGAGCTGGATGCGCCCGCCCGTCTCGCCGAGCGAGCCGTCCTGCAGCGTGGCGAAGCTGGCCTTGCCCATGACGCGCTTGAGCATCATGCGGCCGGCCACGCTGACGGCTACGTCCTGCGCCTCCAGCGCCTCGGCATCCAGCGCGCCATAGCGCTGCTGCAGGCTGGCCGCATGGTTCTGCGGCTTGAAATCATTGGGAAACGCCACGCTCTGGCCCTGGGCCTGGCCCTCGCGCAGGGCCTTGAGCTTCTCGCGGCGCTCGGCGATGAGCTGGTTTTCGTCTTGCGGGAGGGAGGGGGCGTGATTGTGTTCAGACATGGTGCCGTCTAGTGGGGCCGGAAGGGCAAACCCGTAATTTTAGGGTTTTGGCGAATGCCGGGGGGCGCCGGGCCGGCCCAGCACGGCCAGGATGGTCCAGGCGATGATGCGCAGGTCCAGCCACAGGCTGCGGGTGCGCACGTACCGCTGGGCATACAGCAGCTTGGCGGGCAGGATCTGTTCGACGTAGGTGCGCTCCGGGTCCGCGCTGCGCGCGAGCAGGCTGCTTTCGTCCCGGAAGGCGATGGAGGCCAGGTCGGTGATGCCGGGGCGCACGCCCAGGACCGTCTCGCGCACGTCGGACGGATACAGCGCCACGTAGCGCGGCACCTCGGGGCGCGGCCCGACCACGCTCATGTCGCCGCGCAGCACGTTGAGGAGCTGCGGCAGCTCGTCCACCTTGGCGCGGCGCAGCCAGGCGCCCGCGCGGGTGATGCGCGCGTCGGCCCCCACCGTGATCTGCGGGCCAGCGGCCTCGGCATCCAAGCGCATGGTGCGGAACTTGTAGATGTGGAACGGCCGGCCGCCGCGCCCCACGCGCTGCTGGCGAAAGAGCGCCGGCCCGGGCGAGTCGAGCCGCACCCACAGCGCCACGGCCAGCAGCAGCGGGCACAGCAGCAGCAGGGCCAGCGCCGCGAAGACGATGTCGAACAGGCGCTTGCCCATGTGCGCTCAGCCCAGCAGCGCGTGCAGTGCGGCGATCACGCGGTCCTGCTCGGCGTCGTGCATGGCCGTGAACAGCGGCAGGCTGAGCATGGCCCGATAGGCCGTGTCGGCATGCGGGAACTGTTCGGGCGCAAGGCGGTAGCGGTCGCGCCAATAGGGGTGGCGGTGCAACGGCACATAGTGCACGCTGGTGCCTATGCCGCGCTCCGACAGCGCCTGGATGAGCTCGTCGCGCGACAGGCGGGCACCGGCCGCCAGGCGCACCACGTACAGGTGCCAGGCATGCACGTCGCCCGCCGGGGCGTCGGCCGGCAGCACCAGGGGCAGGCCCGCCAATGCGGCGTGGTAGCGCCTTGCCAGGTGCTGGCGCCGCTCCAGGAAGCGAGGCAGGCGCTGCAGCTGCACCAGGCCCAGGGCGGCGGCGATGTCGGTCAGGTTGTACTTGAAGCCCGGGGCCACCACCTCGTAGTACCAGGCGGGGGTTTTTGACGTGAAGCGGTCGAAGGCGTCGCGGCTCATGCCGTGCAGGCGCATCACGCGCATGCGCTCGGCCAGGCGCGGGTCGCGCGTGACGGCCATGCCGCCCTCGCCGGTGGTGATGGTCTTGTTGGCGTAGAAGCTGAACACCGTCGCGTCGGAGGCGAGCCGCCCCACCAGCGCGCCCTGCCAGGTCGTGGGCAGGGCATGGGCGGCGTCCTCCACCACCTTCAGGCCGTGTTCGCGCGCGATGGACAGGATGGCATCCATGCGGCAGGCCAGGCCGCCGTAGTGCACGGGCATGATGGCCTTTGTGCGCGGGGTGATGGCGGCGCGGATGGCCTCGGGGTCGATGTTCAGCGTCACAGGGTCCACGTCCACCAGCACGGGGTCTGCGCCGAGGTAGCGCACCACCTCCACGGTGGCGGTGAAGGTCAGCGTGGGCGCGATCACCTCGTCGCCAGGGCCTATGCCCAGCGCTTCGAGCGCCAGGTGCAGCCCGGCTGTGGCCGAGTTGACGGCGATGGACTGCAGCCCGTCGCCGCCGAGGTAGGCGGTGAAGGCCTCCTCGAAGGCGCGGGCCTTGGGGCCGGTGGTCACCCAGCCGGAGCGCAGGGCATCGGTGACGGCGGCGATCTCGGCGTCGCCGATGTCGGGGCGCGCGAAGGGCAGGAAGGGCGGGGTGGCGTCAGGCATGGTCATGTCGGTTTGACCGCCCAGGTCAGGCGGTGGGTGCGCAGCGCGGGCAGCAGCGCTGCCGCGGTGATCAGTGCCGCCGGCAGCCGCCGCGCGAGCGGCGGCGCCAGCGTGAGTTTGTGCGAATGCAGCCGGGCGCCGGGGAACAGCGCCCGCAGCTCGGCCAGCGGCAGCCCGCGCACGTCGTGATTGTGCGGGTTGTCGATGACGAAGTCATAGACCAGAACGCCGCCGCCCGGCATCACCCAGCGCCACAGCTGGCGTGCGAACTGCTGGCGGTAGTCAGCGTCGAGCAGCGAGCTGAACACGGTGAAGGCCAGCACGGCCTGCTGGCTGGCGTCGGGTATGGCGGCGGCGCAGGCATCGCCCTGCAGGATGCGCACGCCCTCGGGCAGCAGGGTGCGCGCGGCGTCCGCGCGGTCCGGCAGCAGCTCGATGCCCGTGAGCTGCCGCGGCGTGGCGCCCAGGCGCAGCAGGTCGAGCAGGTTGCCGCCGCTGCCGCAGCCCACTTCGAGCAGGGGGCGGCCAGCGAGGCCGCTCCAGCCATGCGCGCGCCAGATCCGGGCCATGGCGCGCAGGCGCTCCTGCTGGGCCTGCAGCGCCGCTGCGTTGGCGTACAGGCTGTAGCGCAGCGCGTCGGCCTCGCTGTCGCGGCGCGCGTAGCGGGCCTGTACGGCGCGGGTCTCTGGCTGGTTCATCGCGTGATCCTTGCGAAGCGCGACGACGGCGCGCGCGCGCGCAGCACGTCCCACAGGCCGCGCCACGTGCCCCAGCCGTAGCCGATGTGGAACGCCGCGATCACGGCCGGCAGCCGCCACAGCAGGCGCCAGGCGCCGGCCGCGCGCGCCGCGGCCACGCTGGCCAGCGCGAGATAGCTGCCGTAGAGCGCCAGCAGCGCCGCGGCGGGCCACGGCGTCCAGGGCAGCAGCAGCGCGGCGAGCGCGAGCGCGGCGACGAACAGCGCCGGCACGAGCTGGCGCCACGAGCCCGGCTGGCCGTGCTTGCGCACCACGAAGGGCCGCCAGTAGCCGTATTGCCGCTGCTGGGCCAGGAGGTGGCGCAGCGAGTTGCGCGGGTGGTAGACCGAGCGGATGGCGCCGCTTTGCCAGATGCGGCCGCCGGCCATGCGCAGGCGCAGGTTGTGCTCGTCGTCCTGGTTGCGCACTAGCGCCTCGTCGAACAGGCCGAAGCGCGCGAACGCCTCGCGCCGCCAGCAGCCCAGGTACACGGTATCGACCTCTCCCTCGTAGCTGCGGTCGCGCGAGCGCGCGCCGCCCACCACCCAGCGGCACTGGAAGGCCGCAGCGATGGCCTCGCCCATGGGGCCCGTGCCCTGCGCGACCCAGGGGCCGCCCACGTTGTCGGCGCCGCTGCGCTCCAAGGCCTCGATGCAGCGCGCCAGGTAGTCCGGGGCGAATCGGGTGTGGATGTCGAGCCGCGCGATCACCTCGCCGCGCGCGTGCGCGATGCAGGCGTTGAGCCCGGTGGAGACGATGCGGTCCGGGTTGTCCACGAGCAGCAGCCGTGGGTCGGCGGCGCAGCGCTCCAGCAGGCGCTCGCGCGTGCCGTCGTCGCTCTGGCCGTCGGCGATCAGCACCTCCATGCGCCAGCCCTCGGGCAGCTGCTGGCGCAGCACTGAGCCGCAGAAGGCGTCGATGAAGGCCGCCTCGTTGCGGCAGGGGGCGATCACGCTGAGCAGGCGGGGCACGGAGGTGGGGGTCATTTCAGCAACTGCCGGTACAGCCGGTCTACCTGGTCCATCTGCGCCTTGCGGTCGCCGTCCAGCGCGATGCGCTCGGCATTGCGGGTTCCGATGCCGCGCATGCGCGCATCGTCCTCGGCAAGCTGCTGCAGCACGCCGGCCAGCGCGTGCGCGTCGCCCGCGGGCACCAGCAGGTCGGGGGCGATCCACTGCCGGTTGGCCGCCAGGTCGCTCGCCACCACCGCCAGGCCGCATGCCATGCTCTCGAGCATGGCCACCGAGGTCGCATCGCTCTCGGGCACGCTGACCGATATCTTGCAGCGCGCCAGCACGGCGGCCATGCCCGCATCGTCGAGGCGGCCGTGGAACACCACGCATTGCGCCAGGCCCTGTTCCTGCACCCGGGCGCGCAGCGCGGGTTCGAGCGAGCCGCCGCCCAGCAGGTGCAGCGTCAGCGGCGCGCCGGGCAGCCGCTGGCGCAGCAGCGCGCAGGCGTCGATCAGCGTGCCGATGTGGTAGTTGGGCTCCCAGGCGCGCAGGCTCACGATCTGCAGGCCGTCCTTGTCCCCCCAGGGCACGGGGGCGAAGCGGGCGCGGTCCACGCCCCAGTGGATCTCGTGCACCGGCGCGCGCGGGCGGTACTGCCGCGCGGCCTCGACCAGGCTGGCCGAGTCGCCGGTGACGAGGTCGGCGCGGCGCAGGATCCAGCCCGTGAGCCAGCGCATCCAGGGGCTGCGGTGCGGAGTCACGAGCAGGTCGCTGCCCCAGGCCGTCATCGCGAGCGGGTGGCGGCCGCAGCGCGCGGCCAGGTAGCCATAGGAGGTGAGGTAGTGTGCGTGCACGATGTCGGGCGCCAGCTCGTGTACATGGCGGCGCGCCGCGCCCGCGCGCAGCAGCCAGTCGGCCTGGCGCCGCACGGGCGGCAGGATGCGCTGCTCCACGCCGTCGAGCGGCTCGGGCCGCGCCGTGACGAGCGATACGCGCCAGCCGCGCGCGCGCATCTCCGTCGCCCAGCGCCGGGTGTGGGGGCTGTTGGCATCGCCCAGCAGGCACAGGTGGGGCTGCATGTCAGCCATGCTCCTGCTCCGCGCGGGGCAGTTCGCCGGCCCAGGCAGCATAGTGGGCGGCCAGTTCCGGATGCTGCGCCAGCAGGCGGGCATCGCCGGTGCGCACGTCACCGATGGCGCGCGCGGGCGAGCCGGCGACGATGGCGAAGTCCGGCACCGCGCCGCGCACGCGGGAATGGGCGCAGACCACCACGCCCTTGCCGATGCGGCTGCCCGCCTCGACCACGCTGTGCGGGCCGATGAAGCTGTAGGCACCGATCTCCACGGGTGCGCGCACGTAGCCAGGCATGTCGCCCGCGTGGCCGGCGTAGGTGCGGCCAAGCAGCCTGATGCTGCGGTGCGAGCTGTGCGTGACGATGCTCACGAAGTTGGTGACCTGCACGCCCTCGGCGATGCGCAGACCGGCCGTGGCATCGAGGAAGTTGAACTGGCCGATGAACACGTGGTCCGCCAGGTCGAGGCCTTGCGCGCCCTCGATGCAGGTGCTGGGCGCGATGCGGGTGTGCGGCAGGCGCCGGCCCGCGCGGCCTTGCTCGCCGAACACCATGCGGAAGAACAGCAGCCGCCAGAGCCAGCGGCGCCAGCGGTTAAGCAGGGCTCTCATGGGGAATGTCGCTCCAGAACGCGAGGGCCCTGAAATAGTAGAGGAAGTACGCCGCCATGGCCGCCGACACGCCCCAGGCCGCGCCCTGGAGCCCATCCCAGGCCAGGCCCGCGCACAGGCCCGCGAAGAAGGCTGCCTGCCCCGCCAGCGACAGCCGCAGCGCCCAGGGCTGGGCGCGCCAGGCCAGCGTGACCACGGAAAGCGGCGAGGCGACGAAATGCAGCCCGATGTACAGGGCCAGGCCGCGCGCGAGCGCACCGGCGCCTTCCCACTGCGCGCCGAAGGCCCGGGCGAACAGCCCCGGCCCCCATAGCAGCAGCACGGCGGCCAACGGCGCGGCCAGCAGCGCCAGCGCCAGCATGGAGCGGCGCACCAGGGCGCGGGCGTGATCGGCGCTGCGCGCATGCACCAGCTGCGGGTACAGCGCCTGAGAGAGCGCGCCGCCCAGCAGCGTGGCGGGGGCCTTGAGGTAGCGCAGCGCCAGCGCCCAGAGGCCGGCCGCTGCGTCGCCCGCCCAGGCGGCGATGAGCAGCAGCGTGAGCGTGTCCTGAAGCGCGCCGATGAAGGCGTGCGGCGTGTTGTAGAGCGGGAAGTCGCGGTGGCGCGCGGCCATGGCCTTCAGGCGCGGCAGTGGCTGGCGCCACATGCGCCGCCAGCCGCCCCGTGGCGCCGGCCGGGCCAGCAGCCAGGCGGCGCCAAGGCCCGCGGCGATGGGGCCGAGCAGCAGGCCCGCGGGCCCCGTCTTGAGAAGGCCCAGCAGCACCTGCAGCAACGCGCCGCCGCCCTGCTGCACAAGGCGCGCGGCCGACAGCAGGCCGAAGCGCTGCGCGCGCGTGGCCCACAGGGTCAGCCACTGGGTGGCACCGATGGCCAGCACGCCCACAGGCAGCAGCCAGGCAAGGGCCTGGCCCTGGCCCCAGAGGAGCGCCAGGGCCAGGAGCGTGGATGCGGCCGTGACGGCCAGCAGCAGACGCGCGCACAGGGCCATGAGCAGGGCGGCGCGCCGGGGGGATTTTTCGAGCGGCAGGGCGAATTCGTAGCGCGCGCAGGCCACCACTGCCAGGTTGGTGGCCAGGGCCCAGAGCAGGGCGTACTGGCCGAAATCCGCGGGCGCATACAGCCGCGTCAGCGCCGGCCCCAGCAGCAGGGGCAGGGCGTGGGCCAGTACGCTGCCGGCCAGCAGCGTGAGCGTGGCGCGCAGCAGGCCGAGCGTCATGGGCTGGCCGGGCCGGCGGGCTGGTAGCCGGGCACCATCTGCCGCAGCAGGGCCATGATGGCAGGCGTGTCGCCGGCCAGTGCCGCGCGGCGCAGGGCCTCCAGCCTGGGCTGCATGTCTGACCACGGCGCGTGCTCCTCGTGCGCGCGCAGTATGCGCGGGTGCGCCGTGGGCAGGGGGTTGTCGCCTATCAGCAGCTCCTCGTACAGCTTCTCGCCGGGGCGCAGGCCGATGAACCGGATTTCGATGTCTCCGGTCGGGTGCGCGTCGCTGCGCACCGTGAGGCCCGACAGCGCCACCATACGCCGGGCCAGATCCACGATGCGTATGGGCTCGCCCATGTCGAGCAGGAACAGGTCGCCGCCCTCGGCCATGGCGCCGGCCTGCAGCACGAGCTGGGCCGCCTCGGGGATGGTCATGAAGTAGCGCGTGACCTCCGGGTGCGTGACCGTGATGGGGCCGCCCGCGGCGATCTGGCGCCGAAACAGCGGGATCACGCTGCCGCTGGAGCCCAGCACGTTGCCGAAGCGCACCATGGAAAAGCGCGTCGGCGTGCGCGCGCTGCCGAACGGCTGTCGGCCGCAGGCGGAGATGGCCTGCAGCACCAGTTCCGCGATGCGCTTGCTCGCGCCCATGACGTTGGTGGGGCGCACGGCCTTGTCGGTGGAGATCAGGACGAAGTGGCGCGCGCCATGTTCTACCGCCGCGCGGACCACGGAAAGCGTGCCGAACACGTTGTTGAATATGCCCTCCGCCGCGTTGGCCTCGACCATGGGCACGTGCTTGTAGGCGGCGGCATGGTAGATGGAGCTTGGTTGATGCTCCCGGCAGATGCGGGCCATGTGCGCTTCGTCGGTCACGTTGGCGAGCAGGGGCACGAGCGTGCAGCATGCGGCGGCGCCGTCCTGCTGCGCGGCGACGGCGGCCTGTAGTTCCTGGTGGATGCCGTAGAGCGCGTATTCGCTGTGGTCCACCAGCAGCAGCCTGGACGGGTGCGCGCGCAGGATCTGCCGGCACAGTTCGCTGCCTATGCTGCCGCCCGCGCCCGTGACGAGCACCACGGCGCCGCGCAGGTTGCGTTCGAGCAGTTCCTGGTCCGGGGCCACGGGCGCGCGGCCCAGCAGGTCGACGATGTCCAGGTCCTGGAAGTCGGTCACGCTCACGCGGCCGCTCGCGAGGTCCGTGAGGCTGGGCAGCGTGCGGATGCGCACGGGCAGCTCGCTCAGGTGCCCGATGATGTCGCGCCGCCGCTCGTGCGAGATGCTGGGCAGCGCCAGCAGCACGTCGGTGATGCCCTCGCGCTCCACCAGTGCCGGCAGGGCGCTGGCGCCATGGACGCGGGCGCCGTTGATGCTGCTGCCGACCTTTCTCGGGTCGTCGTCCACGAAGCCGCGCAGCGTGTACTGGCGTGCGCTCGCCAGGCCCGCGGCCGTTTGCGCGCCCGCGACGCCCGCGCCATAGATCAGCAGGCGGTGGCGCGCATTGCGTGTCTGGCCCGAGAGCCAGAACCAGCCCAGCGCGCGGCTCGTGCCTATGAGCAGCAGCAGGATCAGGGGCTGCAGAATGCCCACGCTGCGCGGCACGCCCTCCCACTTGGCCAGGAGCAGCAGCGCCAGCAGCAGCGCGCCATAGGTGGTAACGGCGCGGCCGGTGGTCAGCAGCGCGGCGATGCCGTTGTAGCGGAAGATGGCGCGGTACAGGCCCATGTGGACGAAGACGGGGAAGGCCATGGCCGGCCCGAGCAGGTAGACCAGCCATTGCAGCCCCTCGGGCCAGTGCAGGGTGTCCAGCCGCAGCGAGAAGGCCAGCCACATCGCCAGCAGCCCCAGGCCCAGGTCCAGTGTGACGACGACCAGCCGCTTGATGGAGCGCGGCCAGGTCAGTGCTTGCATCAGCATGCGTGCGGTATTCCTTTGGTCCGGCGATGTCTCTGTCTACAGGAAGATTCCCATGCGCTCGAGCATGTCGCCCACCAGCTCCAGGCGCACGAGCGGGTTGTCCAGCGTCATCAGGCGCTGCTTGCGGTCTGCGGGCAGGGGCAGCAGC
The DNA here is from genome assembly GCF_000204645.1 of Alicycliphilus denitrificans K601. NCBI lineage: Bacteria > Pseudomonadati > Pseudomonadota > Betaproteobacteria > Burkholderiales > Comamonadaceae > Alicycliphilus > Alicycliphilus denitrificans. Next base: position 1,357,929 of record NC_015422.1, read on the forward strand.
TCGCACCAGCGGTTGGCTACCCAGCCGCAGTCCTGCAGTTGCTCCGGCGTGGGGACGGCGTGCGGTCCGGCCCCCGCCTCGCGCGCGTGCAGCGAGGCCAGCACCTGCGCCAGCACGCGGGCCGTGCGCTGCAGGTCGTCGGGCACCGGTACATGCGGGTCGCCGGGCAGCTGCTCCACGTCCGCCACCCACAGCCCGTGCGGAAGGTGGCTGCGGTGGGTGATGCGAAAGCGCGCGGCGCCTCGGCACTGCAGGGTGATCAGCCCGGGCTGCGGCGCCTGCATTTGCTCGATGGCGGCCAGAGTGCCCATGTCGTGGAATTGTTCCGCGGGCGCGCCGGCGCGGCGCACCTCGTGCCCGGCGGTGAGCGCGACCACGCCGAACGGGGCGCCCGCGTGCCGGCATTTGCGCACCATGTCCAGGTAGCGCACCTCGAACACGCGCAGCGCCAGCACGCCACCGGGAAACAGCACGGTGTCGAGCGGAAACAGCGGCAGTGAAGTCAGTGTCAGCGGCTGGGGCATGGCGGGGCGCGGTGGCGGCACCGCTATCATCCCATGCTGCGCCGTCCCCGGCGCCGTGCCGCGCCCGTGGCGGGCGTCCTTTTGCTGCCTTCCATGCTGTTCCAGATCCTTTCTTTCCTTCTCGAAGTCGCCAGCGGCCTGCTGACCGGCGCCTGCCTGCTGCGCCTGTACATGCAGTGGCAGCGTGTCTCGTTCGCCAACCCCGTGGGGCGGCTGGTGTTCGCGCTCAGCGACTGGCTGGTGCTGCCGCTGCGCAAGCTGGTGCCGGCCGCGGGACGCTGGGATCTGTCGAGCCTGGTGGCGGCGTTCCTGCTGCAGCTGGTGCAATACCTGCTGCTGTGGCTGCTGCTGGGCGCCGGCGTGGGGCTGGCCTGGCTGCCGTGGGTGGCCGTCTTCAGCCTGGCGCACGTGGCCGTGTCGGGCCTGATGGGGCTGCTGATCGTCTATGCCGTGCTCTCGTGGGTGCAGACGCGCTCAGCTCTAGGCGACGTGATCGCGCGCCTGTGCGAGCCGCTCCTGCGCCCCGTGCGGCGCGTGCTGCCGCTGGTGGGCGGCATCGACCTGTCGCCGCTGGTGCTGCTGGTGTTGCTGCAGGTTCTGTCCATCGTGCTGGGCCATCTGCAGGCCAGCGTGATGATGTGATGGATTTATACGGAAAACGCCTCCAGCGCCCTTCTATAGGGCGCTGGCAGCTATCGTTTGAATAGCTTTTCCGCCGTCAGGCCACCGCGTCCGCCGGCAGGCGCTGCAGCATGGACAGGCATTGCGCCACCGTCTGGCGCAGCTCGCGCCGGTCGCAGATGAAGTCCACGGCGCCCTTGGTTTGCAGGAACTCGGCGCGCTGGAAGCCCTCGGGCAGGGTCACGCGCACGGTGGATTCGATCACGCGCGGGCCGGCGAAGCCGATCAGGGCCTTGGGCTCGGCGATCACGATGTCGCCCACGAAGGCGAAGCCGGCCGAGACGCCGCCCATGGTCGGGTCGGTGAGCACGCTGATGTAGGGCAGGCCCTTCTTGGCCAGGCGCGTGAGCGCGGCGTTGGTCTTGGCCATCTGCATCAGGGACAGCAGGCCTTCCTGCATGCGCGCGCCGCCGGTGGCGGTGAAGCAGATGAAGGGCACCTTTTGCTCGATGGCGGTCTCCACGCCGCGCACGAAGCGCTCGCCTACCACGGAGCCCATGGAGCCGCCCATGAAGTCGAACTCGAAGCAGGCGGCCACCACGTTGATGCTCTTGACGGCGCCGCCCATGACGATGAGCGCGTCGGTCTCGCCGGTGTTTTCCAGCGCCTCCTTCAGGCGCTCGGGGTACTTGCGGCTGTCCTTGAACTTGAGGGCGTCCACGGGCAGAACCTCCTGGCCGATCTCGTAGCGGCCCTCGCCGTCCAGGAAGGCGTTGAGCCGCGCGCGCGCGCCGATGCGGTGGTGGTGGCCGCATTGCGGGCAGACGTTCTGGTTGTGCTCCAGGTCGGTCTTGTAGAGCACGTTGTCGCAGCTGGGACACTTGACCCACAGGCCCTCGGGCATCTGGCGGCGCTCGGTGGGGTTGGTCTGCTGGATTTTGGCGGGCAGGAGTTTTTCGAGCCAGGACATAGGGTTTCCTCTTGCTTGAGGGCGGTGATTATGCGTCGAGCGCCTTGCGGATGCCGCGCAGGAAGTCCACGGTGATGCCGACCACCTTCTCGTGCGGCTGGTCCTCGATGAGCTGGATGATGCGGCTGCCGATGACCACGGCGTCGGCCACGCGGCCGATGGCCTGGGCCGTGGCCGCGTCGCGGATGCCGAAGCCCACGCCGACGGGGATCTTCACGTGCTCGCGGATGCGCGGCAGCATGGACTCGACGGCGGCGGTGTCGAGCGCGCCCGAGCCCGTCACGCCCTTGAGCGAGACGTAGTACACGTAGCCGCTGGCCACGCGCGCCACCTGCTGCATGCGCTCGGGCGTGGAGGTGGGGGCGAGCAGGAAGATCAGATCGATGCCGTGTGCGCGCAGGTCGGCGGCGAACTGCTCGCATTCCTCGGGCGGGTAGTCCACGACGAGCACGCCGTCCACGCCGGCCGCGCCGGCATCGCGGGCGAACGCGCCCTTGCCGTGGCGCTGGTCGTAGCGCTCCACCGGGTTGGCGTAGCCCATGAGCACCACGGGCGTGGTCTGGTTGCGCTGGCGGAAACTGCGCACCATCTCCAGCACCTGCGGCATGCCGATGCCCAGGGACAGGGCCTTCTCGCCCGCCTTCTGGATCACCGGGCCGTCGGCCATGGGGTCGGAGAAGGGCACGCCGAGCTCGATCACGTCGGCGCCGGCCTCCACCATGCCGTGCATGAGCGCGGGCGTGATGTCGGCGAACGGGAAGCCCGCCGTCACGTAGGGGATGAGCGCCTTGCGACCCTTTTCCTGCAGGGCGGCGAAGGTGTCAGCGATGCGGCTCATGCGGCGGGCCCTCCCTTGACGGTGTGGCCGCGCATGCTGGGGCGGTCGTAGAAGTCCGCGCCCGACAGGTCGGCCACGGTGCCGATGTCCTTGTCGCCGCGGCCGGAGAGGTTCACGAGGATGGATTGCTGGGGCGTCATGGTCTTGGCGAGCTTCATCGCATGGGCCACGGCGTGGCTGGATTCGAGCGCCGGGATGATGCCTTCGGTGCGGCACAGGTAGTGGAAGGCGTCGAGCGCCTCCTTGTCGGTGATGCCCACGTATTCGGCGCGGCCGATCTCCTGCAGCCAGGCATGCTCGGGGCCCACGCCGGGGTAGTCCAGGCCGGCGCTGATGCTGTGCGTCTCGGTGATCTGGCCGTTCTCGTCCTGCAGGATGTAGGTGCGGTTGCCGTGCAGCACGCCGCTGCTGCCGCGCTGCAGGCTGGCGGAGTGCTTGCCGCTGTCCAGGCCCTCGCCCGCGGCCTCCACGCCGATCAGGCGCGTGTTCTCGAACGGGATGTAGGGGTGGAAGATGCCCATGGCGTTGCTGCCGCCGCCCACGCAGGCGACCACGGCGTCGGGCTGCTCTGCGGCTATTTTCTGCTCGGCCAGCATGGCGGGCATCTGTTCGAGGCATTCCTTGCCGATCACGCTCTGGAAGTCGCGCACCATCACCGGGTAGGGGTGCGGGCCGGCCACGGTGCCGATGATGTAGAAGGTGTCGTCCACGTTGGCCACCCAGTCGCGCATGGCCTCGTTGAGCGCGTCCTTGAGCGTGCGGCTGCCGGATTCGACGGGCACCACGGTGGCGCCCAGCAGCTTCATGCGGTAGACGTTGGGGCTCTGGCGCTTGACGTCCTCGGCGCCCATGTAGACCACGCACTGCAGGCCGTAGCGCGCGCAGATCGTGGCCGTGGCCACGCCATGCTGGCCCGCGCCGGTCTCGGCGATGATGCGCGGCTTGCCCATGCGGCGCGCGAGCATGGCCTGGCCGATCACGTTGTTGATCTTGTGCGCGCCGGTGTGGTTGAGGTCCTCGCGCTTGAGGTAGATCTGCGCGCCGCCCATCTCGCGCGACATGCGCGCGGCGTGGTAGACGGGTGAGGGCCGGCCCACGAAATGGGCCAGCTCGTACTGGAATTCGGCGAGGAACGCCGGATCGTGCTGGTAGCGCGCATAGGCCTCTCGCAGCTCGGTCAGCGCATGGGTCAGGGTCTCGCTGGCGAAGCTGCCGCCATAGGGGCCGAAGTGGCCCGATGCATCGGGTTGGTGGTATTCGAACATTCAGGAGATGGAAGCTGGTGCCGCATCCGCCGCGCGCACGGCGGCGATGAAGCGTTGGATCTTGCCGGCGTCCTTGACGCCCTTCAGGGGGGAGCCGTCGGGGCCGTCGGCCTCTACGCCGGAGCTGACGTCAACCGCCAGCGTTCGGCAACGCGGTCGGACCTGCAGGATGCCATCGGCCACGTTTGCAGGCGTGAGTCCACCAGACAAAACGAGGTGACAGTCGACGCTTGGTGGAAGGAGTGACCAATTGAATGCCTTGCCGCCGCCGCCATAGCCCTCGACATGGGCGTCGAGCAGGATGGCACGGGCGTGAGAGTGAGCCTGTGCGTATTCTACGAGGTCGAACCGTGCCGCATCCTCGCCCAGGGGAATGCGCGCGGCGCGCAGGAAGGGGATGCGCCCCTGGTCGCTGGCGGCCCAGCAGTCCTCGGGTGTCTCGTCACCATGAAATTGCACCGTAGCGCCCGGTACGCAAGCGCTTGCAGCTATCACTTCAGTAGCTTGCGCGTTCACGAACAGCAGGACGGGCGTTGTGAAGGGCGGCAGGCGCCGGGCCAGGGCCGCGGCGCGCTCGGGGCTGACGGCGCGCGGGCTCTTCGCGTAGAGCACGAAGCCGACGGCGTCCGCGCCTGCGGCAACGGCCGCGTCCACGTCCTGCTCGCGCGTCAGGCCGCAGATCTTGATGCGGGTGCGTATGGGGGAGGGGCTGCTCATGGCAGCCAATCATACGCAGCCGTGCGCGTGGGAAGGCCCCACTCGGGTGCGTACACCGGCCCCAGGAAGTACAGGCCATCGGGCGAGAACGTGGGCGCCGCGGCGTCGCGCGAGCGGGCGTCGAGCACCTGGCGCATCCACTGCGGCGGGTACAGCCCCTGGCCGATGGCGACGATGCAGCCCATGATGTTGCGGATCATGTGGTGCAGGAAGGCGTTGCCCTCGAACTCGAAGCGCCAGTAGCAGGGCGCGCAGCCGTGCAGGGAGGGGCCATTGGCCGGGCCGCGGCGCGTGATGGCGATGCGGTGCAGCGTCTTGACGGGCGACTTGGCCTGGCAGGCGCTGGCGCGGAACGAGCTGAAGTCGTGCTCGCCCAGCAGGTGCTGCACGGCGTCCTGCATGGCCTGCCCGTCGAGTTCATGGAACACCCAGCCCACGCGCCCGGCCTCCACGCTGGGGCGCACGGGCGACTGCAGCAGCACGTAGGCATAGCGGCGCGCCACGGCGCAGGCGCGCGCGTGGAAGGCGTCGGGTACGGGCTGCGCCCATTGCACGGCGATGTCGGGCGGCAGGAATGTGTTGGTGCCGCGCACCCAGGAGAACGGCGCGCGCTGCAGCCCGGTGTCGAAGTGCACGACCTGCATCAGGCCGTGCACGCCCGCGTCCGTGCGGCCGGCGCAGATCGTTGCCACCTTCTGAGTGGCGAAGCGGCCCAGGGCCGCTTCGAGATGGTCTTGCACGGTGTTGCCGCTGGGCTGGCTTTGCCAGCCGCTGTAGGCCTGGCCGTTGTAGCTGACGCCCAGGGCCACCCTCATCGCGCGGCTCCCGGCCGTTCAGGCACCGCGCCGGCGCGGCGCGGGCGCATGGGGTGGCGGCGCATCAGCTGAGTGTGGCCAGCAGGCGCTGGGCACGGGCCTTGAGCTCGCCGGAGGATTCGGCGATCACTTCCTCCACCAGGGTGCGCGCGCCCTCGCTGTCGCCGATGGTGTTGAATTCCTCGGCCAGCGCCAGCTTGGTGGCCAGCGGATCGTCCGGCAGCGGCTCGTCGGCAGGCGTGTTGGCCGGCTGCGACGCGGTGAGCCCGCCCGGGCCGGTGAGGTCCAGCGACAGGTCGCCCAGGTCGAAGTCCAGGGGCTCCACGGCCGGCGCCTTGGCATCGCGGCTGGTCAACGGTGCGATGGAGGAGTCCATCAGCGACAGGGCGTCCTCCGGGAAGTCGAGCGGCAAGGGTCCGGTTGCGGAGGCTTCCTCCTCGGGGGCAGGCTCCGCCGCGTCCGCGGCGGTCTCGGGCGCTTGCGCGGCGCCGGGCAGCTCGGGGTCGAGCACCGGCGCGGGCGCCTCGGTTTCTGGCGGCTGCGCCTCGGCGCTCTCGTGGGCCGCCTGCTCGTTGGCCGCGGCCGCCATGGCGAAGGCGCTGGGCGTGGGAGCGGGCGCCGCCGGGGCTTCGTGCAGGTCCAGGTCCAGATCAAGATCCAGATCAAGGGCCGGGAGCACGGAATCCGGGCCCGAGGCGGAGGGAGGCGCGACGTTCAGGGTGCTCGGGAAGGGGGGGGGCAATGAGTCCGCCCCCGGCTGCTCGCCCGCCGCGGTGGCCGGACGGCCGCCGGGCCGGTACAGCGCATTCTCGGGGTCCAGCGTGCGGCCCAGGTCCGATACCCGGGCCCAGTCGGGGCCCGTGCCGTTCGTGAGCCTGAACACGTCGTTCGCGGCCGACTCCAGGGCCTTGCGGTCCTGGCGCTTGGCGTAGATCTCGGCCAGCTTGGCGGGAATGGCCACGCGTTCCGGCTGGTGGCGCATGGCTTCCTTGAGGATTTCCTCTGCCTGCAGATCACGGCCATAGGCCAGGTAGACGTCGGCCTCGGCCACGGGGTCCACGTCGCCGCCGGCGTCCAACTGGCTGGGCGAATAGGTCATCGACGAGGAGCCCGTCGACAGGTCGCTGCTGGCCGTGTCCACGCGCTGGCCGCCACTGGAGCCGAAGAAGGAGTCCGGCGCGACGCGGCTTTCCTCGAACGAGCTGTCCACGGTGGCGGCACGGTTGCGTCGGTTCTGGGCCGCGCGGTAGCCGCCGTAGCCGAGCAGGGCCAGTATGAGGGCGAGGGCGCCGCCGGCCCGCAGCGGGTCCTCCATGAGCGAGTCGAGGATGCTCGGCTCCTCGGGGACGGCCGGCTGTGGTGCCGGCTGCGGCGCCGGCTTGGGGGGGGGCGCGGCGGCGGGCTCCGATGCCGCGGCGCCGGCCGCATCGGTGGCTCCGGCGGGCGCTTCGGCGCTGGCCGTGGTCTGCACGGGCGTGGGCAGCGCCGCAGGCGCCGGCACGGCGATGCCGGGGGCAGATGCCGCGTTGCCGGGGGCTGCCGCTGCGGCCTGGGTGGCGCCGCCGCCGATCTGGTTGAGCTCGGCGATGTTCTTCGACAGCTCCGCCATGCGGGCCGTGTCCTGATCGGCCTGCTTGTCGCGGGCCATCTGATCTTCGGCCTTGCGGGCCTGCACGCCGCCCTTGGAGAGGGTCAGCTTGTCGGGGCTGGCGGCCGCGGGCTTGCTCTCGTCCACCTGGGCCTGGACCGTGCCGCTGGCCGAGCGCTCGGCGGCGGCCACTTGCGTGCGCGGCGCGACCGAGGCCAGGCGGCGGCGGTACTCGTTGAAGTCGCGGCTTTGCGCGGCGACGATCTGGCGCGCCTGTACGGCCGGGGTGGCCTGCGCGTCGGCCTCGCTGGGCATGCGCAGCACCGTGCCGGCGCGCAAGCGGTTCACATTGCCCTGGACGAAGGCGTCGGGGTTGGCCTGCGCCATGGCGACTAGCATCTGGTCCAGCGAGACGCTGGCGGGCCGGTGCGCATTGGCGATGCGCCCGGCGGTGTCGCCGGGGCGCACCCTGACCTCGTCGCCACTGCCGGAGGCGGCGGCGACCGCGGGGCGGCTGGGAGCGGGCGTGACCGTTGGCGCAGGGCGGGCCGCCGGAGCCGCGGGGGCCGGTGCCGCCGCGCGCGGGGCCGGGGCGGGCGCCGTTGCGCGGGGCGCGGCTGGCGCGGTTTCGGCGCGCGGTGCCGTCAGCTGCGGCGCTGTCGTCGCGGTGGCCGGCGCGCGCTCCGTTGCCGGAGGGTCGAACAGCATGGTGTAGCTGCGCACGACATGGCCCGAGCTCCACGTGGCGTCGATCACCATGTCCACGAAGGGCTCGTTGATGGGGCGGGTGCTGCTCAGGCGCAGCACCATGGAGCCGTCGGCGCGGCGGTGCAGCTGAATCTGCACGTTGCCGGCCGCAGGCGAATACTCCAGGCCCTGGCTGCGGAAGACCTCGGGCCTGGCAGGGGCCACGCGCAGCGACTCGGCTTCGGCGGCGGTGATCTGCGGCAGTTCGATTTCGGCTCGTAGCGGCTCACCCAGTGCCGATTGCACGTTCACGCGTCCCAGGGCCAGGGCACTGGCATCGGTGCCATAGAGGCCAGCCGACAGGATGGCCGCCGTGGCCAGGGCAGAGAATTTCCAACGATGCATGTGTGCGACGAATGATTGAGTGGGCCTTGCCGTGGGGAGCAGGGTGTTCATGCTCATGGCTGGAGCCGCTCCAGTACGTGAAAATATGTAAAAAGCACCATAGCATCAATGTTTTGCACTGACAAGCCGAGCCACTGCACCGCTTTTCCTACCCTGTCCAAGGGAGCGAAAAGGCCCGGTGCCTGTTGGTAATGGACAACGGCGCTCGGCCGGGCGCGCCTGCCCGGGCACTGCCTGAAACAAAAACGGCGCCACGCGGGGTGGCGCCGTTGCTGCGCGTCAGGCGCCCAGCAGGATGCGCAGCATGCGCCGCAGGGGTTCGGCCGCGCCCCACAGCAGCTGGTCGCCGATCACGAAGGCCGACACGTACTCGGGCCCCATGTTGAGCTTGCGCACGCGGCCCACGCCGACCTGCAGGCCGCCGGTGATGGCGGCGGGGGTCAGTTCCTGGAGGGTGAGGGCCTTGTCGTTGGCGACGAACTTCACCCAGGGGTTGCCGCCCTTGATGAGGGACTCGATCTCGGCAAGCGGCAGGTCGCGCTTGAGCTTCAGGGTGAGCGCCAGCGAGTGGCAGCGCATGGCGCCGATGCGCACGCACAGGCCGTCGACGGGGATGGTGGCCGGGGTGCCCAGGATCTTGTTGACTTCGGCCTGGCCCTTCCATTCCTCCTTGGACTGGCCGTTGGGCAGTTGCGAGTCGATCCACGGGATCAGGCCGCCGGCCAGCGGGGCGCCGAAGAATTCGGTGGGCACGTCCTGGCGGATGGTGGCCGCCACCTTGCGGTCGATCTCCAGGATGGCGGATGCCGGCGTGGCCAGCTCGCCGGCCACGCTGCCGTAGATCACGCCCATGCCCTTGAGCAGTTCGCGCATGTGGTTGGCGCCGCCGCCCGAGGCCGCCTGGTAGGTCATGGAGGACACCCATTCGACCAGGTCGGCCTTGAACAGCCCGGCCAGGCCCATGAGCAGGATGGAGTTGGTGCAGTTGCCGCCGATCCAGTTCCTGCCGCCGGCGGCCAGCCTGGACTTGATCAGGCCGTCGTTGACCGGGTCGAGCACGATGACGGCGTCGTCTTCCATACGCAGCGCGGAGGCGGCGTCGATCCAGTGGCCCTTCCAGCCGGCGGCGCGGATCCTGGGGAAGACTTCCTTGGTGTAGTCGCCGCCCTGGCAGGTGATGACGATGTCGCACTTGGCCAGTTCCGCGACGTCGTTCGCGTCCTTGAGCTGGGTGTGCGTCCTGGCCATGGCGGGCGCCTTGCCGCCGGCGTTGGAGGTGGAGAAGAAGACTGGCTCGATGAGGTCGAAGTCGCCCTCGGCCTGCATGCGGTCCATCAGTACCGAGCCGACCATACCGCGCCAGCCGACCAGGCCTACCAATTGCTTGCTCATTTCAAATCGCCCTTTCAAGTTAAAAAACGGTGCGCACCCGACCGGTGGCAGCTTTTGGGGGCCCCGGCTCGTCTGGCCAGGAAGGGCGCACGACGATGCCGGAGCTGGATCAGCTCTTAATGGTCGTGGTTTTGGTGGTGATTGCGCGCGCTGCCGGCGCTGCCGGGGCGGCAGGCTTGTTCTTCGGCGGGAACGGGCAGGCGGCAAACATGGGGAAACATTGTAGAGGATGCAGTGCCGGGCACTGCATCCTCGTGGTCAACGCGGCATCAGCGCAAGGCGTTGACGACCGCATCGCCCATTTGCACCGTGCCCACGCGGGTCGTGCCCTCGCTGTGGATGTCGGGCGTGCGCAGGCCCTGGGCCAGCACCTTCTGGACGGCGGCCTCGATGCGGCGGGCGGCTTCCTCCTGGCCCAGCGAGAAGCGCAGCATCATCGCCGCCGAGAGGATGGTGGCGAGCGGGTTGGCCACGCCCTTGCCGGCAATGTCGGGCGCGCTGCCGTGGCTGGGCTCGTACAGGCCCTGCTTTTTGTCGTTCAGGCTGGCGCTGGGCAGCATGCCGATGGAGCCGGTGAGCATGGAGGCTTCGTCCGAGAGGATGTCGCCGAACATGTTGCCGGTCACGATCACGTCGAAGGCCTTGGGCGCCTTGACGAGCTGCATGGCGGCGTTGTCCACGTACATGTGGTCGAGCTGCACGTCGGGGTAGTCCTTGTGCACCTCGGTGACCACGTCCTTCCAGAGCTGGAAGGTCTCCAGCACGTTGGCCTTGTCCACGCTGGTGACGCGCTTGCTGCGCTTGCGCGCGGCCTCGAAGGCCACGCGGGCGATGCGCTCGATCTCGGGACGGCTGTAGCGCATGGTGTCGAAGGCTTCCTCGGCGCCGGGGAAGTGGCCGTCGGGCGCCGTGCGGCGGCCGCGCGGCTGGCCGAAGTAGATGTCGCCCGTGAGCTCGCGGATGATGAGGATGTCCAGGCCCGCGACCAGCTCGGGTTTGAGGCTCGATGCGTGTGTGAGCTGCTCGTAGCAGATGGCGGGGCGGAAGTTGGCGAACAGGCCCAGGTGCTTGCGCAGGCCCAGGATGGCTTGCTCGGGGCGCAGCGGGCGGTCGAGCTTGTCGTACTTCCAGTCGCCCACGGCGCCGAACAGGATGGCGTCGGCCTCGCGCGCGAGCCCGAGCGTGGATTCAGGCAGCGGGTGGCCCGCGACTTCGTAGGCGGCGCCGCCCACGGGGGCGGTTTCCATCTCCAGCTTCAGGTCGAGCGCCTCGAGCACCTTGACGGCTTCGGCGACGATTTCGGGGCCAATGCCGTCGCCCGGCAGGACTGCGATTTTCATGGTGTGTTTACTTCTGTTTTGATAGCTACTGGCGCTTGGCTGGAAAGCTCTGGATGTTGATTTGTCTTGAATTTTCAGGATGCCATGGTGTGGGCCAGCCAGGGCTTGGTGGCCAGGCGCTCTGCCTCGAAGGCGCGGATCTTGTCGGCATGGCGCAGGGTCAGGCCGATGTCGTCGAAGCCGTTGAGCAGGCAGTACTTGCGGAACGGGACCACGTCGAAGGCAATTTCCTCGCCCTGGGGGCGGATCACGACCTGGCGCTCCAGGTCGATGGTCAGCTGGTAGCCGGGGAAGGCCGCGACCTCGTTGAACAGCAGGTCCACCGTGGCCTCGGGCAGCACGATGGGCAGCAGACCGTTCTTGAAGCAGTTGTTGAAGAAGATGTCGGCGAAGCTCGGCGCGATGATGGCGCGAAAGCCGTACTGGTCCAGCGCCCAGGGCGCGTGCTCGCGGCTGGAGCCGCAGCCGAAGTTCTTGCGCGCGAGCAGGATGGAGGCGCCCTTGTACCGCGGCTGGTTCAGCACGAAGTCGGGGTTGGGCTTGCGCTGGCTCTCGGGCACGCCGGGCTCGCCCTTGTCCAGGTAGCGCCATTCGTCGAACAGGTTGGGGCCGAAGCCCGTCTTCTTGATCGACTTGAGGAACTGCTTGGGGATGATGGCGTCGGTATCGACGTTCTCGCGGTCCATGGGAGCGACCAGGCCCTGGTGGATGGTGAATTTCTGCATGGCGGTTGAAGAGGATGGGGTTGTCAGCGGGCCGCGCGCTCTATGGCGCCGCCGGCACTTTGCACGTCCTGGCCTATGCCCTTGATGGTGTTGCAGGCCGCCAGGGTCAGGGCCAGGCCGATCAGAAGGACGGAGAAGGAGGGCTTCATGGTGGTGCTCGCTGAAGAGGGGGTTAGGCGAACTTGCGGATGTCGACGAAATGGCCGTGGATGGCGGCGGCCGCGGCCATGGCCGGGCTGACCAGGTGGGTGCGCCCGCCCGCGCCCTGGCGGCCTTCGAAGTTGCGGTTGCTGGTGCTGGCGCAGCGCTCACCGGGCTCCAGCCGGTCGGCGTTCATGGCCAGGCACATGGAGCAGCCGGGCTCGCGCCATTCGAAGCCGGCGGCCTTGAAGATCTGGTCCAGGCCTTCGCGCTCGGCCTGTTCCTTGACCAGGCCCGAGCCGGGCACGACCATGGCCAGCTTGACGTTCTTGGCGACCTTCTGGCCGAGCTTCTTGACCACGGTGGCGGCCTCGCGCATGTCCTCGATGCGGCTGTTGGTGCAACTGCCGATGAACACCTTGTCCACGAAGATGTCGGCGATCGGCTTGCCGGGCTCAAGGCCCATGTAGGTCAGGGCGCGCTCGGTCGCGCCGCGCTTGGAGGGGTCCTTTTCCTTGTCGGGGTCGGGCACCGTGGCGTCCACGCCCAGCACCATCTCGGGGCTGGTGCCCCAGGTCACCTGCGGCACGATCTCGGCAGCGTTGAGCTCCACCACGGCGTCCCACTGCGCGTCGGCGTCGGAGTGCAGCGTCTTCCAGTACTGCACGGCCTGGTCCCACTCCACGCCCGTGGGGGCCAGCGGGCGGCCCTTGACGTAGTTGATGGTCTTGTCGTCTACGGCCACCAGGCCCGCGCGCGCGCCGGCTTCGATAGCCATGTTGCACACGGTCATGCGGCCTTCCATCGACAGGTCGCGGATGGCTTCGCCCGCGAACTCGATGGTGTAGCCCGTGCCGCCGGCGGTGCCGATCCTGCCGATGATGGCCAGCACGATGTCCTTGGCCGTGATGCCGGGGGCCACCTTGCCGTTGACCTTGATAAGCATGTTCCTGGCCTTCTTGGCCAGCAGGGTCTGCGTGGCCATCACGTGCTCGACCTCGCTGGTGCCGATGCCGTGGGCCAGTGCGCCGAAGGCGCCGTGCGTGCTGGTGTGGCTGTCGCCGCAGACCACGGTCATGCCGGGCAGGGTGGCGCCGTTCTCGGGGCCGATCACGTGCACGATGCCCTGGCGCCTGGAGAGGAAGGGGAAGAACGCGGCCGCGCCTGATTCGGCGATGTTCTTGTCCAGCGTGACGATCTGCTCCTTGCTGATGGGGTCGGCGATGCCGTCGTAGCCGCGCTCCCAGCCCGTGGTGGGCGTGTTGTGGTCGGCCGTGGCGACGATGGAGCTCACGCGCCAGACCTTGCGGCCGGCTTCGCGCAGACCCTCGAAGGCCTGCGGGCTGGTCACTTCGTGGACCAGGTGGCGGTCGATGTAGAGCACGGCCGTGCCGTCTTCTTCGGTGTGGACGACGTGTTCGTCGAAGATCTTGTCGTACAGGGTGCGTCCCATGGCGGTCTCGTTTCGTGGGTTCAGGGGGATGGGGAAATTGTAGGAGCCAGATGCTCGACCAGCAGCCGCGCGGTGACGGGCAGCGCGTCGAAGTCGCGCGCCACCAGGCGCAGCTCGCGCCGGGCCCAGGGCTCGTCCAAGCGCACGGCCGCGAGCTGCCCCACGCCGCGCATCAGCGCGAAGGCGCGATCGGGCAGCAGGCCCACGCCCAGGCCGTTGTCGATCATGCGGCACATGGCGTCCAGGCTGGTGACCTGGATGCGCTGGCGCAGCGGCCGCCCGGCCTGGGCGGCGGCCTGGCGCATGGCCAGGCTGATGCTGCTGCCGGCGTGCAGGCCGACGATGTCCCAGTCGAGCACTTCGTCGAATTGGATGGATTCCCGCGCGGACAGCGCGTGGGTCTGCGGCACGACGAGCACCAGGTGGTCGCTGCGGTAGGGGCGGCTTTGCAGGTCTGCGCCGCCCGCGCCGTTGCCGCCGCCCAGGTTGCAGATGCCCAGGTCGGCCGCGCCCTCGTGCACGGCGTGCAGCACGTCGGGGGACAGGTGCTCCTGCAGGTCGATCTTGATCTGGCTGTGCGCGCGGGCGAACTGCCCCAGGTCCTCGGGCAGGAACTGCACGATGGCCGAGATGTTGGCGTGCATGCGCACATGGCCGCGCACGCCCTCGGCGTATTCGCTGAGCTCGCCCTGCATGCGCTCCAGCCCGAAGAGCACCGCGCGCGCGTGGTGCAGCAGGCTCTCGCCCGCGGGCGTGAGCGTCACGCCGCGGCTGTGGCGGTACAGCAGGGCCGTGTCCACCGCGGCCTCCAGGTCGGACAGGCGCTTGCTCACGGCCGAGGCGGCGATGAACTCGCGCTCGGCCGCGCGGCCGATGCTGCCCAGTTCGCAGACGGCCACGAACAGTTGCAGCGAGGTCAGGTCGATACGGCGCGCGAAACTGCGCTCGGAGCTTTTCATCGGGGGAGTCGTTGTGGCTTCTCGTTTGGAGAGGCTATGCCCGGATTTTCCCCTTGATACGTTGCCTTTGCCATCGTTAACCACGATGGCCTGCATGCCGTCATGCGCGCTGCTGCGGCGGGTCTGCTCCTCAAAAAAGAGCTGCTAGCGCTTTGCTAGAAAGGAATGGAGCAGGTTTTTATGGATTTTTACAGCACCACGGTGTCGCCATGCTCCGGCACCTCGGCGGGCCAGTGCAGCTCGTACTCGATGCGCTGGCGCAGCATGTCGGCAGCGGGCAGCTCCCCATGCACCACGTACACGCGGCGCGGCGCGGCGGGCATGGCGCGCAGCCAGTCGAGCACCTGGTTGCCGTCGGCATGGGCCGACGCCGTGGCCAGCTGCACCACCTCGGCGCGGATCTCCACGTCGCGCCCGAGGATGCGTATGCTCTTTTCGCCATTGGCGATGCGCGCGCCGCGCGTGCCGCCGGCCTGGTGGCCGGTGAGCACGATCATGTTGCGGTGGTCGCCCGCGTGCAGCGCCAGGTGGTGCAGCACGCGCCCGCCCGTGGCCATGCCGCTGGCCGACAGGATGATGCGCGGCCCGTGCAGGCGCGCCAGGGCCTTGGACTCCTCCACGCTGTGCACCAGCGTGGTGCCGCGCGCCATGGCGTGCAGGTCGGCGTGGCTTAGGCAGTGCTCGCCCACGTGGTCCTCGAACAGTTCGGTGGTGCTCACGGCCATGGGGCTGTCCAGGTACACGGGCAGGCGCGCCGGCAGGTCGCCGCGCGCTTTCAGCCGGGCGATGGCGTGCAGCACCGTCTGCGCCCGCCCCACCGCGAACACCGGCACCACGGCCACGCCGCCGCGCGCGGCCAGGCGTGCCAGGGCCGGGCCCAGCTCGTCCAGCACCGAGCCCGGCGGGTGGCTGCGGTCGCCGTAGGTGGATTCGACGAGCACCGTGTCGGCCGCGGGCGGCGCGTCGGGGGCGCACATCAGCAGGTCGTCCGGTCGGCCCAGGTCGCCCGAGAACAGGATGCGCCGCCCGCCCACTTCCAGCAGGATGCTGGCCGCGCCCAGGATGTGGCCGGCGCGCGTGAACGTGGCGCGCCAGCCGGGCAGGGGCTCGAAGGGCGTGCGCGCGGGCTGCGCGCGCAGGAGCGACAGGCTGTGCTGCGCGTCCAGGCGCGTGTACAGCGGCAGCGCGGGCTCGTGCTTGCTCAGGTGGTGGCGGTTGAGGTAGGCCGCTTCCTCCTCCTGCAGGTGGCCGCTGTCGGGCAGCAGGATGGCGCATAGGTCGCGCGTGCCGGAGGTGCAGAACACCGGGCCGCCGAAGCCGCCCTTCGCCAGCAGCGGCAGATAGCCCGAATGGTCCAGGTGGGCATGGGTGAGCAGCACGGCGTCGATCTCGTGCGGCTCCACCGGCAGCGGCCGCCAGTTGCGCTGGCGCAGCAGCTTGTAGCCCTGGAACAGCCCGCAGTCCACCAGCAGTGCCTTGCCGCCATGGCGCACGAGGTACTTGGAGCCGGTGACGGTGCCGGCGCCGCCGAGGAAAGTGAGGCTGACGGTCATGGGGGTGCTCTCCCGGGTTCGATGGCCGCCAGCGTAGCAGTTAACCCAGCCGCATCCGCAGCGTGGCGTAGCCGGCGTCGGGGTAGACGGCCCGCGCCGGCGCATGGCCCGCGGCCAGGACGATGCGGGTGGTGCGCGCGAGCAGCTCCTCTATCAGCACGCGCAGCTCCAGCCGCGCCAGAGGGGCGCCCGGGCAGACGTGGATGCCCGCGCCGTACAGCAGGTTGAGCCCTGGGTCGCGGTCCATGCGGAACGCGTCGGGGTCGCCGAACACGCGCGGGTCGCGGTTGGCGGCGATCCAGTTGACCGACAGGCGGCTGCCGGCCGGCAGCGGGCAGCCGCCCAGCGCGGTGGCACGGGTGGTGATGCGGCGGTTGGACACCAGCGGGCCGTCGATGCGCAGCACCTCGTCGATGGCCGTGGGCAGCAACGCGGGCTGTTCGCGCAGGCGCTGCTGCCAGTCGGGGTGGCTGGCCAGCCAGTGCATGAGGATGCCGATGGAGGCGGCGATGGTGCCGACCTCGCCCACCGTCCAGTTGCGCAGCACGCTGGCGAGCTCGCGCAGGTCCAGCAGGCGGCCATCGACGCGGGTGTGCATCAGTTCGCTGCTGACGTCCTGCGTGGGGGGCGCGTCGCGCCGCGCCTGGCGCACGCGCTCGACCAGGTCCTCGAACTCCCGGGCCACGGCCGATGTCTGGACGCGGTCGCCCGAGCGCGTGGCGGCGTGGCTGCGGCGCAGCCAGCCGAGCAGCTCGTCCTGCAGCAGCGTGGGCCAGCCCAGGAAGGCAGACTGCACGCGCACGGCGAAGGGCAGGGCGAATTCCTGGGTGATCTCCAGGTCGCCGCCCAGGGCCAGGGCCTCCTGCACGGTGGCGCCGGAGAGGGCGCGGCACACGGGCTCGAAGCGCGCCATGCGCTCGGGCGCGAAGAAGGGGTCGAGCGCGCGGCGGTAGGCCGTGTGCTCGGGCTGGTCGTAGCCGTTGGGCACGGCCGGGTGCGCCGACACGGCGCTGCTGAAGGTGGCGTGGTCATCCAGCACCCGCATGACCTCGGCGTGGCGCAGCACGGACCAGTGCTGCGATTCGCTATGGGCCAGGGGGCATCGTTCGCGCAGCTGGTCGTAGGCGGCGCGCTGGTCGCGCTGGACCTCGGGGGCCTGCGGGTCCCATTGCGGTGGGGTCGTGGTCATTACAGTTTCTCCATGCCGTCAAAGGCCCAGGTCGTCGGCCAGCGCGTCCATGCGGTGGCGCACGTCCGCATCCATGGCCATGGGGCGGCCCCATTCGCGCTGGGTCTCGCCAGGCCATTTGTTCGTGGCGTCCAGGCCCATCTTGCCGCCCAGGCCGGCCACGGGCGAGGCGAAGTCCAGGTAGTCAATGGGGGTGTTCTCGATGAGCATCGTGTCGCGCACCGGGTCCATGCGCGTGGTCATGGCCCAGATGACCTCCTTCCAGTCGCGCGCGTCGATGTCGTCGTCGACGACCACGATGAACTTGGTGTAGAGGAACTGGCGCAGGTGGCTCCACACGCCCATCATCACGCGCCGGGCGTGGCCGGCGTAGGCCTTCTTGATGCGCACCACGGCCAGCCGGTAGCTGCAGGCTTCGGGCGGCAGGTAGAAGTCCACGATCTCGGGGAAGGCGCGCTGCAGCAGCGGCACGAACAGCTCGTTGAGCGCCAGGCCCAGCATGGCGGGCTCGTCCGGCGGCTTGCCCGTGTAGGTGCTGTGGTAGATCGCGTCCTCGCGCAGCGTGATGCGCTCCACGGTGAAGACCGGGAATTCGGCGCACTCGTTGTAGTAGCCGGTGTGGTCGCCGTAGGGGCCCTCCAGCGCGTGGCGCCAGCCACTCGGGTGGCCGGCGTCGGGGTGGATGTGGCCTTCGAGCACGATCTCGGCCTGGGCCGGCACCTGCAGGGGCACGCCGATGGCCGGCGCCACCTCGGTGCGCGCGCCGCGCAGCAGGCCCGCGAACTGGTATTCCGACAGGGTGTCGGGCACGGGTGTGACGGCGCCCAGGAGGGTCGCCGGGTCGGCCCCTAGGGCCACCGCCACGGGGTAGGGCTTGCCGGGGTTCTGGCGGCAATGCTCGGCGAAGTCCAGCGCGCCGCCGCGGTGCGCCAGCCAGCGCATGATGAGTTCGTTCTTCGACAGCAGCTGCTGGCGGTAGATGCCCAGGTTCTGCCGCGCCTTGTGCGGGCCGCGCGTGATGGTCAGGCCCCAGGTGACGAGCGGCGCCACGTCGCCGGGCCAGCAGTGCTGGATGGGCAGCCTGCCCAGATCCACGTCGCCGCCCTCCCAGACGATCTGCTGGCAGGGCGGGCGGCGCACGGTGGACGGCGCCATGCTCCACAGCGTCTTGACGAGGTCGCGCCGGCCCCACAGGTCCTTCATGCCGCGCGGCGGCTCGGGCTCCTTGAGCTGGGCCAGCACCTCGCCGAAGGCGCGTATCTCGGCCAGGCCCGCCACGCCCAGCGCGCGCGCCACGCGAGCGGGCGTGCCGAACAGGTTGGCGAGCACCGGCATGCGGTGGCCCGTGGGGTTCTCGAACAGCAGCGCCGGGCCACCGGCGCGCAGCACGCGGTCGCTGAGCGCCGTCATCTCCAGGTGCGGCGAGACCGGGGCGGCGATGCGGCGCAGCTCGCCTGCGGCCTCCAGCTGGGCCAGGAAGTCGCGCAGGTCACGGTAGTGCATTTTCAAGCCAAATCTTGCTCCAGCGCTCGTCCATAAAGCGATTGCAGCTATTAAATCAGGAGTTCTTGGGCAAACCCTGCCAGCGCGGCGCCAGGTCGTTGTCCAGGCCCAGCAGGTCCAGCGCGCGGGCCACGCTGTGGTCCACGATCTCGCCGATGGTGGTGGGGCGCTGGTAGAAGGCGGGCATGGGCGGGCAGCAGATCGCACCCAGCTCGGTCACGGTGGCCATGTTGCGCAGGTGCACCAGGTGCAGGGGCGATTCGCGCGTGAGCAGCACCAGGCGGCGGCGCTCCTTGAGCACCACGTCGGCGGCGCGGGTCAGCAGGTTGTCGGCCAGGCCATGGGCGATGGCCGCCAGCGTGCGCATGGAGCAGGGCGCCACCACCATGCCGTGCGCGGCGAAGGAGCCGCTGGCGATGCTGGCGCCCACGTCGGCCAGATCGTGCACGTGGTCGGCGAGGGCCTCGACCTCGGCGCGCTCCATGTCCAGCTCGTGGCGCAGGTTGAGCCAGCCCGCGTGCGACACGACCAGGTGCGACTCCACGCCCTCCATGCCCTGCAGCGCCTGCAGCAGGCGCGCGCCATAGACGGCGCCGCTGGCGCCGGAGATGCCGACGATGATGCGTTTCGGGGTGCTCATGCGCGGCCCCCGCGCAAGGGGTGGTCGCGCAGGTCGGCCTCGATGCGGCCCAGCACCTCGGCCGCCTGGGCGGCGTCGAAATCCTGGTGGTTGCGTTTCTTCACGCCGTATTCATGCAGCTGGTAATGGCGCGCGGGGGCGATGCGGTGGCGCGCCAGGCTGCTCCTGACGCACACCAGGGGACAGCCGTCGAGCGCGATGATGGGGCGGCCGCTCCTGGCGAGCCTGACCAGCTTGGGCACGTCGCCGCCGACCCCGGCGATGCACGACATCTCGGCCATGCCGCGCCGGTCCATCTGCACGGCGATGTGGTTGGCCAGCTGCGCGGCGCTGGAGCAGCCGGAGCAGGAGTAGACCAGGGGCTGGT
Organism: Alicycliphilus denitrificans K601; assembly: GCF_000204645.1. Lineage (NCBI taxonomy): Bacteria > Pseudomonadati > Pseudomonadota > Betaproteobacteria > Burkholderiales > Comamonadaceae > Alicycliphilus > Alicycliphilus denitrificans. The sequence continues at coordinate 1,377,621 of NC_015422.1, forward strand.
CTTCTTCAGGGGCTGGGTCGGTGGCAGATGCGCTCATGGCCGGGGCTTCAGGAAGGCGGGCAGGGGCGGCAGCTGGCGCAGCAGGTGCGGCGCCTTGCGCTCCAGGACTGCGCGCGGGCTCCAGTGGCTGGGGGCGAGCACGGGCAGCTCCAGCGCGTCGAGTGCATTCTTCACCACCAGGCCCAGCTCGGTGTCGCCCTCCATGACCAGGCGGCGGTTGAAGAACAGCGTGTCCGGGTCCTGGCGGCGCTGCGCCAGCAGCAGGAAGTCCTGCGCGTTGGCGCTGATGGCCAGGTCGGGGTTGGCCTGCGGCGCGCTGGGTGCGAAGCGCTGGCCGTTCCAACTGAAGTCGAAACCCAGGCGCGCGTCGCGCACGCGGATGGCCAGGCGTTTGCCCTGCAGGATGTCCTTGACGTCCTGCGGGAGCTGCCTGGCCAGCGCGAAGTTGATGGCCGCCACCAGGAGCATGGAGCCCGGGTAGGCCGGCAGGCGCGCGAGCACGGCGCCCACGGGGCGCGGCAGGGTGAAGGGGGCGGGTGGGGTCGCGTTCATGGCGTGTGTTCCTCGTGGTTCAGGCGATGGCCGGCGCCGGCGTGATCAGGTCCAGGCCCGGCTTGCCGTGCCAGTAGCCGTTGCAGGACGCCTCGGGCATGAAGGGGCGCATGTTGGCGAGCGTGGCGGGGTCCGGCCGCTCGGCGCGGCGCGCGGCGTCGAAGGCGGCGATGATCTTGTCCATGTGCTGCGACTGCGGGGACAGGCGCAGTATGTCTGCCCCGGCCGCGCGCAGCGCGGGTATGTCCAGCACCAGATTGTGCACGCGCGCCGACTGGGTCTGGATGCCGTTGATGACCAGGAAGGGCTCCTTCTCGCGCGTCTGCAGCAGCTGGCCGTCCGGGTGCTCGATGCAGCGGAAGCCGCAGTCGTCCTTGGGCAGGTTGTAGTGGCGCGCCGTGAAGCAGCGCGCCGAGAACGCCAGCGGCATGCGGCCATAGGCGAACACTTCCGTTTCCAGGCCGGCGGGCTTGTCCTTGAGCAGCACGGCCAGGTCGCTCTGGCGCATCTCCAGCGGCATGACCCAGCGGCGCGCGCCCAGGCTGGCCATCCAGGCCAGGGTGTCGGCGTTGAAGATGTTGAGCTGCGGGCCGGCGACGAAGGGCCGCTTGCCCGCCAGGTTGTGCACGGCGCCCATGTCGTTGGCCTCGACGGGGAACTCCTCGTCGCGCGCGATCTTGTGCATGTCGGCCACGTCGCTGGTCGATTCCAGCAGCACCATGGTGGACATGACGGCCTCCTTGCCGGCACCCTGCAGCATGCGCGCGATGTCCATCCAGTCGCTCTGGCGCAGTTCGTGGCGGCGCGAGCACACGGCCTCGCCCAGGTAGACGATGTCCACCGGGGTCTGGCCAATAGCCTGGTAGAACTCGAAAACCGTCTCGCGCGGCCAGTAGTACTGCAGGGGGCCCAGGGCCAGCTTCATCATCGGCTTATCCATCATGTCCATCACTTCCAGGGGCGGTGGTAGGCGCCCAGCGTGTGCTGCTGGCCTTCGGCCACTTGGTCCAGGCTGGCCATCCAGGCGGTTTTGGGCGCATACAGGTGGCCCTGCGCCATGCAGTGGTCTATGGCCTCGCGCCAGACCTTGGTGACCTGGGCCACGTAGGCGGGGCTCCTCTGGCGGCCCTCGATCTTGAAGGCGCGCACGCCCATCTTGACCAGCTGGGGCAGCAGCTCCAGCGTGTTCAGGCTGGTGGGCTCCTCCAGCGCGTAGTAGTTGCTCTCGTCGCCCACGTCGAAGCGCCCCTTGCACAGTGTCGGGTAGCCGGCGTTTTCGCCCTGGCCGTAGCGGTCGATGAGCACGCCGTTCAGGCGCGACTCCAACCCCTGGGGTGTTTCCTGCCAGCGCACGAACTTGGCCGGCGAGCACACGCCGTGCGTGTTGGGCGATTCGCCCGTGGCGTAGGACGAGAGCGCGCAGCGCCCCTCCACCATCACGCACAGGCTACCGAAGCCGAAGACCTCGATCTCCACGCTGGTGCGGTTGACCAGCTGGCGCACCTGCTCCAGCGACAGCACGCGCGGCAGCACGGCGCGCTGGATGTTGAACTGCGCGTGGTACAGGTTGATGGCGTCGTGGTTGGTGGCCGAGCCCTGCACCGACAGGTGCAGGCGCAGGTTGGGGTGCCGCTCGCTGGCGTAGCGCATCAGGCCCGGGTCGGCCAGGATGATGGCGTCCACGCCCCAGGCGCTGGCCCGGTCGAGCGCGGAGCGCCAGGGCGCGGGGTTGGTCGCCTGCGGGTAGGTGTTGAGCGCCATCAGCACCTTGCGGCCGCGGTCGTGGGCATAGGCGATGCCGTTCTGAATGGCGGCCTCGTCGAAGTTCAGGCCGGCGAAATTGCGCGCGTTGGTCGCGTCGCGCAGGCCCAGGTAGACGCAGTCGGCGCCGCCGTCGATGGCCGCCTTGAGCGCGGGCAGGCTGCCGGCGGGGCAGACCAGTTCGGGGGCGGCAGGGGCGGCGCTGGCGGCCGTATCGATGGTGCTGGCTGAGGAGGGGCTGGCAAGGGCGTTCACGGCGGGTTCCGGTGCTGTTCTGGTGCGGGCGTTTCCCCGCAGGCCGCACACCATAGGACGATGCAAAAGACCACAAGCTGATTTTTGTCAAGGGCAGGCGGTGTATTTCCGATGTATCCCATTGGAAATGGGCATGGGTGCATGCCGCGGTCGCGGCGGTTTTTTCCACCGGTGTTGGAAAAGACCGACACCATGGTTTTTGGGGCGGGACTACCTTCGCGCATCCACCATACATCCCAGGAGCGACAGACCATGCCCAAGACCCTCATCGAGCCGTTTCGCATCAAGAGCGTCGAACCCATACGCATGACCACGCGCGCTGAGCGCGAACGCCTGCTCGAAGAGGCCCATCTCAACATCTTCAAACTGCGCGCCGAGGACGTGCTCATCGACTGGCTCACCGACTCGGGCACGGGCGCCATGTCCGCGCGCCAGTGGGGCGCCATCATGGAGGGCGACGAGAGCTACGCCGGCGCGCGCAGCTTCTTCCGTCTCGAAAAGGTGATCCAGGACATCACCGGCATGGCGCACTTCGTGCCCACGCACCAGGGCCGCGCGGCCGAGAAGGTGCTGTTCACGGCGGTGTGCAGGAAGGGCGACCTGGTGCCCAACAACTGCCACTTCGACACCACGCGCGGCAACCTCGAATACATGGGCGTGGAGGCCGTGGACGTGGTCATCGCCGAGGGGTTGCAGCCCGCGACGATCCACCCGTTCAAGGGCAACATCGACCTGGACCGCGCCGAGGCACTGCTGAAGAAGGAAGGCGGCCGCATTCCCTTCGGCATGCTCACGATGACCAACAACACGGGCGGCGGCCAGCCCGTGTCCATGGCCAACATCCGTGCCTACAGCGCCTTGCTGAAGCAATACGGCAAGCCCTTCATCATGGACGTGTGCCGCTTCGCCGAGAACGCCATGTTCATCAAGATGCGCGAGCGCGGCTACGAGAACACCCCCGTGCGCGAGATCGCCCGCGAGATGTTCTCCTACGCCGACGGCGCGACCATGAGCGCCAAGAAGGACGGCATGGTCAACATCGGCGGCTTCATCGTCCTGCGCAGCGACGAATGGCTGGACGAGGTGAGGAACGACCTGATCATGATGGAAGGCTTTCCCACCTACGGCGGCATGGCCGGACGCGACCTGGAGGCGCTGGCCGTGGGGCTGGAGGAAGGGCTGCAGGAGGACTACCTGCGCTACCGCCTGCGTACCGCCGAATATTTGGGCGAGCGCCTGGAGGCGGCCGGGGTCGGCTTTGTCAAGCCCACCGGGGGCCATGCCGTCTACATCGACGCGCGCACCGTGCTGCCCGACATGCCCGTGCAGCACTACCCGGCCTGGGCGCTGTGCAACGCGCTCTACCTGGAGGGCGGCATCCGCGGCGTGGAGATCGGCTCGGTGATGTTCGGCAAGCGCCTGGAGGACGGAACCGAGACCTACCACAGCATGGAGCTGGTGCGCCTGGCCTTCCCGCGCCGCATGTACACACAAAGCCACTTCGACTACGCGGCCGAGGTGATCGCCGAGGTCAAGGCCAAGGCCGCGGGCATCCGCGGCGTGAGGATCACCAGGCAGCCCCGGTTTCTGCGCCACTTCACCTGCGAGTGCGCGTGGGTGTGAGGGCTCTTTGCGCCTTGCGTTGTCTCGCTATATCGGCAGCGGATGCGGGAAGGCCCCCGCCGCTGCCTGGGGGTCAGACCTGCTCGGGCACGCGCGCCTTCGCCGGACTGCGGCGCCGGGCTGCGGCGGCGCCGAGCAGCCCCAGACCCAGCAGTGCCATGCTGCCTGGCTCGGGCACCTGATTGCCCGGGTTGCTGAATTCCATGGTTCCGGCCAGTTGGTAGGAGCATGCCTGGCAACCATTCCAGTTGGGATGCAGCGGGCTGCCGCCGTTGGCGTTGTCCCAGGACATGCCAAGGGTGTTGGCATCGTCGCTCAGGCCCACTTGCACCAGGGCGTTGGAGCCATCGAACAGGCCCGAGGCGCTGAAGAAGGCCACGTATTGCTGGCCGGGCGTGAGCGAGAGGCCGCCGGTGCCGATGACGACCTCGGTCCAGTCCGTGAAATTGCCACTGAAAACGGAAGAGGTGAACAGCGACGTGCCCGCACCGCCATTGACCCAGGTGGCCACGCCGGCGTACAGCTGGCTTGTGCTCGCATTCAGGGACTGCAAGATCAGGCTGAAACTGTCGAGCACCGTGTTGATGGCATCGGGCGTGGTGAAAACCTCGCCATAGGTGGTGGTGTCCGGCTCGCCCAGGGGCTGAATGCCGGTGCCGTTGAAGGTATTGGTGATCACCACATCGGCCTGGGCGCCAACCGAGGCCAGGGCGAGTACGAGGGCGGCAATGGTTTTCATGGTTGTATCGGGTCGAAATTACAGGCGTGTATCAAAAAGCATTTTTCATGCCAAATAAAAAAGGCTTTGAAAATCAATGGGCCGTGCCAATCGATTGATACGTGATGTAAAAATTCTCGACAAATTACCCTCGGAGTTTGGGGGAGGGGCGCCGGTCACTCCTCAAGAAAAACGGCACGCCATGCGTGCCGTTTCTGCGCTTGCAGGGTGGCCGTCAGCTGAAGAAGCTCTTGAGCCTGTCGGTCCAGCTCTCGGTCGAGGGCGAGTGCTTGCCCCCGCCTTTCTTCAGCGACTCGTCGAGTTCGCGCAGGAGCTTGCGCTGATGCTCGGTGAGCTTGACCGGCGTCTCCACCACGATGTGGCAGTACAGGTCGCCGGGGTAGCTCGCGCGCACCCCCTTGATGCCCTTGCCGCGCAGGCGGAACTGCTTGCCCGCCTGCGTGCCCTCGGGGATGTCGATGGCCGCCTTGCCCGAGAGCGTGGGCACTTCGATCTCGCCGCCCAGCGCCGCGGTGATGAAGCTCACGGGCACCTGGCAGTGCAGGTCGTCGCCGTCGCGCTCGAAGATGTCGTGCTTTCGCACGCGGATCTCTATGTACAGGTCGCCCGGCGGGCCGCCGTTGGTGCCCGGCTCGCCGTTGCCGGAGGAGCGGATGCGCATGCCGTCGTCGATGCCGGCGGGGATCTTCACCTCCAGCGTCTTCTGGCGCTTGATCCTGCCCTGGCCGTGGCAGGCGGTGCAGGGCTCGGGAATGATCTTGCCCGTACCGCGGCAGTGCGGGCAGGTCTGCTGCACGCTGAAGAAGCCCTGGCGCATCTGCACCGCGCCCGCCCCATTGCAGGTGCCGCAGGTCTTGGCGCTGGTGCCAGGCTTGGCGCCGCTGCCATGGCAGGTGTCGCAGGATTCCCAGCTCGGGATGCGGATCTGCGCATCCTTGCCCTTTGCAGCCTCCTCCAGCGTGATCTCCATGGCGTAGGACAGGTCGTTGCCGCGATAGACCTGGCGCCCCCCGCGCCCCCCGCGTCCGCCGCCGAACATGTCGCCGAAGATGTCCCCGAAGGCCTCGGCGAAGCCGCCGAAGCCCTCGGCACCGCCCATGCCGCCGCGCATGTTGGGGTCCACGCCGGCGTGGCCGTACTGGTCGTAGGCGGCGCGCTTCTGCGGGTCGGACAGGATCTCGTAGGCCTCCTTGGCCTCCTTGAACTTTTCCTCTGCAGGCTTGGCGGCGTCACCCTGGTTGCGGTCAGGGTGGTGCTTCATCGCGAGCTTGCGATAGGCTTTCTTGAGCTCGTCGTCCGAGGCGTTCTTGGGAACGCCGAGGACCTCGTAAAAATCTCTCTTGGACATGGGGATTCTTCAGACCGGTTGGAGCAGGAACGCCGCGCGAGCCCCGGCAGGGGCACGGCGCGGCGGCTGGGCGGGCGGCGCTGCGTTGGCGCGGGTCAGCCCTTCTTGACTTCCTTGACCTCGGCGTCCACCACGTTGTCGTCCTGCGCGGCGCCAGCGGAGGTGCCTGCCGAGGAGGCCTGCGCGGCGTCGGCGCCCGCACCCTGCTGGGCCGCCTGGGCGTCGGCGTACATCTTCTCTCCGAGCTTTTGGCTGGCTGCCATCAGGGCCGTGGTTTTTTCCTCGATGGCGGCCTTGTCCTCGCCCTTGAGAGCGGCTTCCAGATCCTTCACCGCAGCCTCGATCTTCTCCTTCTCGCCGGCGTCGAGCTTGTCGCCGTGTTCGGCCAGGCTCTTGCTCACCGTGTGCACGGCGGCCTCGCCCTGGTTGCGGGCCTGCACCAGTTCGAGCTTCTTCTTGTCGTCGGCGGCGTTGAGCTCGGCGTCCTTCACCATCTTCTGGATCTCTTCCTCGGACAGGCCCGAGTTGGCCTTGATGGTGATCTTGTTCTCCTTGCCCGTGCCCTTGTCCTTGGCGCCCACGTGCAGGATGCCGTTGGCGTCGATGTCGAAGCTCACCTCGATCTGCGGCGTGCCGCGCGAGGCGGGCGGGATGCCCTCCAGGTTGAACTCGCCCAGCAGCTTGTTGGCGCTGGCGATCTCGCGCTCGCCCTGGAACACCTTGATCGTCACGGCGGGCTGGTTGTCCTCGGCCGTGGAGAAGGTCTGCGCGAACTTCGTCGGGATCGTGGTGTTCTTGGTGATCATCTTGGTCATCACGCCGCCCAGGGTCTCGATGCCCAGGGACAGGGGGGTGACGTCCAGCAGCAGCACGTCCTTGCGGTCGCCGCTGAGCACCTGGCCCTGGATGGCCGCGCCCACGGCTACGGCCTCGTCGGGGTTCACGTCCTTGCGCGGCTCCTTGCCGAAGAACTCCTTGACCTTCTCCTGCACCTTGGGCATGCGCGTCATGCCGCCGACCAGGATCACGTCGTTGATGTCCGACACGCTGATGCCGGCGTCCTTGATGGCCGTGCGGCAGGGCGCGATGGTGCGCTCGATCAGTTCATCGACCAGGCTTTCGAGCTTGGCGCGCGTGAGCTTGATGTTCAGGTGCTTGGGGCCCGAGGCGTCGGCCGTGATGTAGGGCAGGTTGATGTCGGTCTGGGCCGAGTTCGACAGCTCGATCTTGGCCTTCTCGGCGGCTTCCTTCAGGCGCTGCAGGGCCAGAACGTCCTTGGACAGGTCCACGCCCTGTTCCTTCTTGAACTCGCCGATGATGTAGTCGATGATGCGCTGGTCGAAGTCCTCGCCGCCCAGGAACGTGTCGCCGTTGGTCGCCAGCACCTCGAACTGCTTCTCGCCGTCCACGTCGGCGATCTCGATGATGGACACGTCGAACGTGCCGCCGCCCAGGTCATAGACGGCGATCTTGCGGTCGCCCTTGTCCTGTTTGTCCAGGCCGAAGGCCAGGGCCGCGGCGGTGGGCTCGTTGATGATGCGCTTGACGTCCAGGCCCGCGATGCGGCCGGCGTCCTTGGTGGCCTGGCGCTGGCTGTCGTTGAAGTAGGCCGGCACGGTGATCACGGCCTCGGTCACGGGCTCGCCCAGGTAGTCCTCGGCGGTCTTCTTCATCTTGCGCAGCACTTCGGCGCTGATCTGCGGGGGCGCGAGCTTCTGGCCGCGCACCTGCACCCAGGCGTCGCCGTTGTCGGCCTTGACGATCTCGAAGGGCATCAGGTCGATGTCCTTCTGCACTTCCTTTTCCTCGAACTTGCGGCCGATCAGGCGCTTGGCGGCGTAGATCGTGTTCTTGGGGTTGGTGACGGCCTGGCGCTTGGCGGAGGCGCCGACGAGGATCTCACCGTCTTCCTGGTAGGCAATGATGGACGGCGTGGTGCGCGCGCCCTCGCTGTTCTCGATCACGCGCGTGGTGTTGCCTTCCATGATGGCCACGCAGCTGTTGGTCGTGCCCAGGTCGATGCCGATGATTTTTCCCATGTTTTTCTCCGTGATGTCTGAAATGTCTGGATAGCCAGTAACTTGTGGATGGGCCGCCGGTATTCAAGCGGCGCGATGCTTTTTCTCTCTTCTTATTTGGATGCCGCCACGGTCACCAGGGCCGGGCGCAGCACCCGGTCGGCGATCAGGTAGCCCTTCTGCAGCACGCTGACGATGGTGTTGGCCTCCTGATCGGCCGGCACCATGCTGATTGCTTGGTGCTGGTGGGGGTCGAACTTGGCGCCGCTGGCCGGGTTGATGACCACCACTTTGTTGCGCTCCAGCGCACCGACCAGCTGGCGCAGCGTGGCGTCCGAGCCCTCGCGCAGCTGCTCGGCCGTTGCGCTCTCGATGGACAGGGCGGCGTCCAGGCTGTCGCACACGGGCAGCAGGCTCTCGGCAAAGCTCTCGATGCCGAACTTGCGCGCCTTGGAGACCTCTTCCTCGGCGCGGCGGCGGGCGTTCTCGGCCTCGGCCTTGGCGCGCAGGAACTGGTCGGCCAGCTCGGCGCTCTTGGCCTTGAGCTCGGCGAGCTCGGCCTGCAGGCGGGCCAGCTCGTCGGCCGCATTCGCCGCCAGCGCGGCTTCGATCTCTTCGGGGGTGGGTGCGGGATTCTGGTTCTGGGTGTCGGACATGTCGGCTACGGTTGGATTGGAACTGGAGTGCTTATCCGCGGCACATGGGTACGGGCCGGGAAATTTCAAGCAAGGACGCGGCCCGCGCCGCCGTTTGCCGCCATCGGCATGATCTGGGTCGGTGGCGCGCCGGGCCGCAGTGTACAAGCTCCGCTCGTGAGCGTTATAATGCCCGGCTTTGCCTTGCCACACTGCTACACGACGCGGCGGGTGGTGTCATCCAAAAGGAGTTTGCATGCGTCACTACGAAATCATTTTGTTGATCCATCCGGATCAAAGCGAGCAGGTTCCGGCCATGCTGGAGCGCTACAAGGGCATGATCACCGCCGGCGGTGGCCAGGTGCACCGCGTGGAGGACTGGGGCCGCCGCCAGCTGGCCTACCTGATCAACAAGCTCGCCAAGGCCCACTACCTGTGCCTGAACATCGAGGCCGACCAGGCCGTGATGGCCGAGCTGGAGCACGCCTTCAAGTTCAACGACGCCGTGCTGCGCCACCTGACCGTGCAGAAGAAGAAGGCCGAGACCGGCCCGTCTTCGATGATGAAGACTGTCGAGCGCGAAGAAGCCCGCAAGGCCAGCCAGGCCGAGTTCGCCGCCACCGAGCGCTGATAGACCGGCCGTTCCAGGAGGTGTGAACAACCACTGTGCCCTGACGGCCTGTATCGCTGAGGCTCAGCCCCTGCGCTACACGCCTGCCGGCCTGCCGGCGCTGGATTTGCGGCTCGAGCACGAGTCGCTGCAGCACGAGGCAGGCGCCGAGCGCCAGGTCAAGGCCAGCGTCAAGGCGGTCGCCTTCGGCAGTTTGGCCGAGCGGCTGGCCCGGCAGGCGCTGGGAAGTCTCTGGACGTTCCGGGGGTTTCTGGCCACGGGGCGGGGCGGCAAGGGTCTGGTGTTTCACATCCAGGATATTCAACAAGATTAACTTTCAAGAGGCTCGAAAATGGCCACGTTCAAGAAATTCAACAAGGACAAGCGCCCGAAGCGCAACACCCAGTCGCTGCTGTTCAAGCGCAAGCGCTTCTGCCGCTTCACCGTCGCTGGCGTCGAGGAAATCGACTACAAGGATGTGGACACGCTGCGTGACTTCATCGCCGAGAACGGCAAGATCATCCCCGCGCGCCTGACCGGCACGCGCGCCATCTACCAGCGCCAGCTCAACACCGCCATCAAGCGCGCCCGCTTCCTGGCCCTGGTGCCCTACAGCGACCAGCACAAGATCTAAGGAGCACGATTCCCATGCAAGTCATCCTGCTCGACAAGGTCGTCAACCTCGGCAGCCTCGGCGAAATCGTCAAGGTCAAGGACGGTTACGCCCGCAACTTCCTGATTCCCTCGGGCCGTGCCCGCCGCGCCACCGAGGCCGCCAAGGCCGAGTTCGAAGCCCGCCGCGCCGAACTGGAGAAGGCCGCCGCCGAGAAGCTGGCCGCTGCCCAGGCGCAAGGCGAGAAGCTGGCCGGCTCCGCCGTCAAGCTGACGCAGAAGGCCGGCGTGGACGGCCGCCTGTTCGGCTCCGTGACCAACGGTGACATCGCCGAAGAGCTGAACAAGCAAGGCTACGACCTGGTGAAGTCGCAGATCCGCCTGCCCAACGGCCCGATCAAGACCGTGGGCGACAACACCATCACGGTGGCGCTGCACACGGACGTGGTCGTCGAAGTGACCGTGTCGGTCTACGGCGAAACCGCCTGACGCGCACGCGCCCAGGCGTTGCCGACGAGAGCCGCCCCCAGGGGCGGCTCTTGTTTTTTGTCCGCCTCCTTTTGCACGGGGATCCCACCGCCTGTGCACCCGTTATCCACAGAGTTGTGCAATGACGGGCATCCCCGCGGCCGCTAGCATTCCACGCTTGCCCTCTCTCGAAAGCCATTCCCCCATGTCTGCCGTTCTGCCCGATCTGATCGACGGCTATGCCGCCGCGCCGCCGGACCGCGAGGTCGCCCAGCTGCGCGTGCCGCCGCATTCCATCGAGGCCGAGTCTAGCGTGCTTGGCGGCTTGCTGTTGGACAACATGGCCTGGGACCGCGTGGGCGACCTGCTGGTGGACGGCGACTTCTACCGCCACGAGCACCAGCAGATCTATTCGGCCATTGGCGCGCTGATCAACGCCAGCAAGCCCGCCGACGTGATCACGGTGTACGAGCACCTGCAGGGCCTGGGCAAGGCCGAGGAAACCGGCGGCCTGGCCTACCTCAACAGCCTGGCGCAGTACGTGCCCAGCGCCAGCAACATCCGCCGCTACGCCGAGATCGTGCGCGAGCGCGCCATCCTGCGAAAGCTCGTCACGGCCAGCGACGAGATCGCCACCAACGCATTCAACCCCCAGGGCAGGCCGGTCGAGCGCATCCTCGACGAGGCCGAGCAGAAGATCTTCGCCATCGGCGAAGAGGGCTCGCGCATGAAGCAGGGCTTCCAGTCGCTCGACTCGCTGGTGATCGACCTGCTCGACCGCGTGCAGGAGATGGCCGACAACCCCATGGACGTGACCGGCGTGCCCACGGGCTTCATGGACCTGGACCGCATGACCAGCGGCCTGCAGGCGGGCGACCTCGTGGTGCTGGCCGCGCGCCCGTCGATGGGCAAGACCTCGTTCGCGGTGAACATCGCCGAGCATGTTGCGCTCAACGAGGGCCTGCCCGTGGCCATCTTCTCGATGGAAATGGGCGCGGCGCAGCTCGCGGTGCGTATCGTGGGCTCGATCGGCCGCGTGAACCAGGGCAACCTGCGCACCGGCAAGCTCTCCGACGAGGAGTGGCCGCGCCTGACCGAGGCCATCGAGCGCCTGCGCACCGTGAGCCTGCACATCGACGAGACGCCCGGCCTCACGCCGTCCGAGCTGCGCGCCAACGCGCGGCGCCTGGCGCGCCAGTGCGGCAAGCTGGGGCTGATCGTGGTGGACTACCTGCAGCTCATGAGCGGCTCGGGCTCCAGCAGCTCCGACAACCGCGCGACCGAGCTCGGCGAGATCTCGCGGGGCCTGAAGATGCTGGCCAAGGAACTGCAATGCCCGGTGATCGCGCTCTCGCAGCTCAACCGCTCGGTGGAGCAGCGCACCGACAAGCGCCCCATGATGAGCGACCTGCGCGAATCGGGCGCCATCGAGCAGGACGCGGACATCATCATGTTCATCTACCGCGACGACTACTACAACAAGGACAGCAAGGAGCCCAACATCGCCGAGGTCATCATCGGCAAGCAGCGCAACGGCCCCACGGGCACGGTGAAGCTGTTCTTCCAGAAGAACCAGACGCGCTTCGAGAACCTGGCCATGGGCGCGGGCGACGATTACTGATTCTTCGGATTTGATAGCTCCCAGCGCTTGCTGCATAAGCGTTAGAGGCTATTTTTGATGGAGGTGTGCAATGACGGACTCCCACACATGCCTGCAGCAGGTCCTGCAGGCACTGGACCTGGATCTGCGGGCCCATGAGGGCACAGACCTGACCATCCGCGCGCCGCGCGACGGCGTGGTGCTGGCCAGCTTGGCGTCGCACACCCCGGAGCAGGCGCAAGCCGTGGTTGAATGCGCCCACCGCGCCTATCTGGATTGGCGAAGCGTGCCCGCACCGGTGCGCGGTGAACTGGTGCGCCGCCTGGGCGGGCTGCTGCGCCGGCACAAGGCGGCCTTGGGCGAGCTGGTGTCGCTGGAGGCGGGCAAGATCGCCTCCGAAGGGCAGGGCGAGGTGCAGGAGATGATCGACATCTGCGACTTTGCCGTCGGCCTGTCGCGCCAGCTCCATGGCCTGACGATCGCCAGCGAACGGCCCGGCCATCGCATGATGGAAACTTGGCACCCCATGGGCGTGGTCGGCATCATCTCGGCCTTCAACTTCCCGGTGGCGGTGTGGTCGTGGAACGCCGCGCTGGCCCTGGTCTGTGGCAACGCCATCGTCTGGAAGCCGTCGGAGAAGACGCCGCTCGCGGCGATCGCCTGCCAGCACCTGCTGCAGCGGGCCATCGCGGAGTTCGAGCAGGAAAGGCCGGGCACCGTGCCCGAGGGCCTGAGCCAGCTGCTGATCGGTGGGCGCGACGTGGGCGCGGTGCTCGCGGCCAGCACGCGGGTGGCGGTGCTCAGCGCCACCGGCTCGGTGCGCATGGGCCGGCAGGTGGCCGTGAAGGTGGCCGAGCGCCTGGGCCGCGCCATCCTGGAGCTGGGCGGCAACAATGCCATGATCGTCACGCCCACGGCCGACCTGGAGCTGGCCGCGCGCGCCATCACCTTCGCGGCGGTGGGCACGGCGGGCCAGCGCTGCACCACGCTGCGGCGCCTGATCGTGCACGCATCGGTGGCCGATGCGCTGCTCGCGCGGCTGGAGCGGATCTACCGGAGCATCGCGGTCGGCGACCCGCTGCAGGCGGGCACGCTGGTCGGGCCGCTGATCGACCGCGCGGCGTTCGACGCCATGCAGCGGGCGCTGGAGCAGGCCCGCGCCGAGGGCGGGCAGGTGCTGGGCGGCGAGCGCGTGCGCGAGGACCTCGGCGCGCACGCATGGTACGTGCGCCCGGCGCTGGTGCACATGCCGCGGCAGTCCGCGGTGATGGAGCGGGAGACCTTCGCGCCCATCCTCTACGTGGTGCGCTACGGCGGCGGTACCGATGAGGCGATCGCGCTGCAGAACGCGGTGCCGCAGGGCCTGTCGTCGGCCATCTTCACCGCCAGCCTTGGCGACGCCGAGCGCTTCATGTCGGCCGCGGGCAGCGACTGCGGCATCGCCAACGTGAACATCGGCACCTCGGGCGCCGAGATCGGGGGCGCCTTCGGCGGCGAGAAGGAGACCGGCGGCGGGCGCGAATCCGGCTCGGATGCCTGGAAGGGCTACATGCGCCGCGCCACCAACACCATCAACTACAGCGGCGCGCTGCCGCTTGCGCAGGGCGTGCGTTTCGACGTTTGAGGCTGAAACCGGGTTCTAGTGCCAGAACCCTGTTCTATCGCCCGCAGATCAAGCGCTGCAAGCTATCGTTATCAGAGCACCTCGCTGGCGAAGTCCGCCAGGCGCGAGCGTTCGCCGCGCGCGAGCAGGATGTGGCCGCTGTGGGGCCAGCCCTTGAAGCGGTCCACGGCGTAGGTCAGGCCGGAGCTGCCCTCGGTCAGGTAGGGCGTGTCGATCTGGGCTAGGTTGCCCATGCAGATGATCTTGGTGCCCGGGCCGGCGCGCGTGATCAGCGTCTTCATCTGCTTCGGGGTCAGGTTCTGCGCCTCGTCGATGATCACATACTTGTTCAGGAAGGTGCGCCCGCGCATGAAGTTCATGCTCTTGATCTTGATGCGGCTGCGGATCAGCTCGTTGGTGGCGGCTCGCCCCCATTCGCCGGCGTTGCCGCCGTCGCCCTTGGCCAGGAATTCGAGGTTGTCGTCGAGCGCGCCCATCCAGGGGCCCATCTTCTCCTCTTCGGTGCCTGGCAGGAAACCGATGTCCTCGCCCACGCTCACCGTGGCGCGGGTCATGATGATCTCGGTGTAGCGGCGCTCGTCCAGCACCTGGGTCAGGCCCGAGGCCAGCGCCATCAGCGTTTTGCCCGTGCCCGCCGTGCCGGTCAGCGTGACGAAGTCCACGTCGGGGTCCATGAGCAGGTTCATGGCGAAGTTCTGCTCGCGGTTGCGCGTGTTCACGCCCCAGACGGCGTTCTTGGCCGAGCCGTAGTCCTTGAGCGTCTCCAGCACAGCCGTCTTGTCGCGGATCTCGGTCACGCGCGCGTACAGGCTGGGCTCGCCCGGCGCCTCGAAGTACACGAACTGGTTGATCATGAGCTGCGACACCACCGGGCCGCCGATGCGGTAGTACATGTGCGCGCCGCTCTGCCAGCTCTCTACGTTCCGGCCGGCCTTGGTCCAGAAGTCCGGGGGCAGGGCTAGGCTGCCGGTGTACAGCAGGTCGCCGTCCTCCAGGGCCTTGTCGTTCTGGTAGTCCTCGGCGACCAGGCCCAGGGCGCGGGCCTTCACGCGCATGTTGATGTCCTTGGACACCAGCACCACCTCGCGCGGCGCGTGCAGCTTGCGCAGGGCCTCCACTACGCCCAGGATCTGGTTGTCCGCCTTGCCCTGGGGCAGGCTGGAGGGCAACTGGTAGGACAGCGGCGCCGTCTGGAAGAACAGGCTGCCCGTGGCGGCGCGCTGGCCCGTGGCATCGAGCCTGAGGCCGTGCGCCATGTCGTCGGCGCCATGGGCCGCGGCCAGCGCATCCAGCGTGCGGCTGGCCTGGCGGCCGTTGCGGGCGACTTCGGTCATGCCCTTCTTGTGGGCGTCGAGCTCCTCCAGCACGATCATCGGCAGGAAGATGTCGTGCTCCTCGAAGCGGAACAGGCTCGTCGGGTCGTGCAGCAGCACGTTCGTGTCGAGCACGAACATCTTCTTCGGGCCCGTGGCGCGGCGCTTGCGCGGGGCGACGGCCGCCGCGGTGCGGATGGGAGTGACGTTGCTCGCCCCGGCAGGGGCCGCGTCATGCGCGGGCCTGTCCTGCGCCGGCTGGCCGCGGGCCTGCGTGGCTGCTGCGGCCTTGGCGGGCAGGCCGGGCACCTCGGCCGCCTTGGCGGCAGCGGGCGCGGCGGTCGTCACGCCGCCGGCCCTGGCCTTGGCGCGCTTGCGCGGCGGGGGCGCCGTCTCGGCTGCGGCGGATTCTTGCGCTTCCTCCTGGGGGGCCGTCAGGAGGTACGCCTCGGGCTTGAGTAGGGCGGCGCGCTTGGTCGGGGCGGGGGGCAGGGGCATGGTGCGAAAGGTCTCGCTGGAGGAGGGAGGTTCAAAAAGCACAAAGCCGCCTGGAGACCGAGGCGGCTTTGGTTGGAGAGGAGTGCGTTGCGTTTTTCAGCAGCATCGGCCCATTATGCATGCTCCATGCGGCGGCACGGAGCGGGGCAGTGGCGTTCAGGCAGCCTTCTTGACGGGGGCCTTGATGGTCTTGACGGCCTTAAGCACCTCGTCCACGTGGCCCGGCACCTTCAGTCCGCGCCACTCCTGCACCAGAATGCCTTCGGGGTTGACGAGGAAGGTGCTGCGCTCGATGCCCTTGACCTTCTTGCCGTACATGATCTTGTTCTTGACCACGCCGAACATGTGGCACATCTTCTCTTCGGTGTCGGCGATGAGCTCGAAGGGCAGCTCCAGCTTTTCCTTGAAGTCGTCGTGAGACTTCATGTTGTCGCGCGACACGCCGAAAACCACGGCGCCGGCCTTCTCGAAGTCCTTGAACTTGTCACGGAACTGCATGGCCTCGGTGGTGCAGCCCGGAGTGTTGTCCTTCGGGTAGAAGTACAGGATCAGAATTTGGCCCTGGTGCGAAACGTTGGAGACCTTGATTCCTCCGGTCGCGTTGGCTTCAAATTCGGGAAGGGGCTTGTTGACAACGATCGCCATGGCACTTCTATCTCTCAGGAATTAGTCGATGAAAAGCCGGGGGAGTAGGTAGGTGGACTCTTGGCAGGTGCCCCCGACCGCAACAGGCTATTTTACCTTGAATCATCTGTACTCGCACCGCATGGCCATTCCCACCGCGGGCTTGCGGCGCGCGGCGGCCCTGCGGGGCGGGCGGGACTACATGCCGAGGGACTTGAGCAGCGCCTGAGTGTCGTCGTCCGTCGCGGAAGGGGCGGGTGCCGCTGCGGCTGGTGCTGCCGCTGCCTCGGCCATCAGGGCATCGGGGTCGGGCGCGTCCTGGGGTTCGAAGTCGCAGAGTTTGACGAACTGCGTGCGGTCGATCGCCAGTTCGAGGTAGAAGATGTTGTTGCTGGCGGTGTAGAAGGAAACCCGGCGCGCCTCGGGCTGGTCCAGGTTGGCGTCCACGCTCAGCACCACCTGCTGGTTGATCACGAGCATCTTGGGCTGGTTCTGCGTGATGTGGGTCTGCAGCTCGCGCCGCACCTTGCCGGTGAAGTCGCCTACCACCTGGTTCATGAGCTCGCCCATGACGTTGCCGACCTCGTCGGCCGTGAAGGAGCCCGCCAGATCGCTCTCGGACATGCCCATGCTCAGCATGTAGCGCTCATAGATTTCCATGGCTGCGGCGGCCGAGAAATTGATGATGACCAGGCCCGAGAAGCCGCCGTCGAACAGCACGAAGCAGCCGATGTCGGGCTTGAGGCAGGTCTTCGTGATGCGCTGGACCATGCCGGAGTAATGCACCGGCCCCTGCGTGGCGATCGACAGTACGCGCGTCACGGAGTTGCACAGGGAGATCAGCACGTCTTCGGTACCGTAGACGACAGGGGTGTTCGAAGGGGTCATGGAGCTGCTGAAAAAGGAGCGGACGGACGGTGCCGCGAAAGGCCGATCATGGCACGACAGCCGGGCGAGGGCGAAGGGGCGAGGCCCGGCGACGTGAAATATTCATATTCGTGCGTTCATAAACTTTGAATAAAAACGTCAAACCGGTTGAAACTTCACGCATGCTGCCGACTCTAGACTGCAGGAATCACGGATACCCCTCTTGTCATCCCGGCGGCTCTGTGCGCTGGGAGTGGCTTTTTTAACACCTGCACTTCATGAGTTCTGTCATCACGCGACCTGCCGCACGCTACGGCGCCACCGCCATTGCGCTGCACTGGGTGCTGGGGCTGGCCATTGTTGCCATGCTCTGCATGGGCTGGTACATGGCGGGCCTGCCGTTCTCGCCGCAGCGGCTGAAGCTCTACAACTGGCACAAATGGGCCGGCGTGGCCATCCTGGCCCTGTCCGTGCTGCGCCTTGTGGCGCGCCTCATCCGGCGGCCGCCGCCGCTGCCTGCCGACGTCCAGTCCTCCATGCCGCGCTGGCAACGGCTAGCGCACCATGGCGTGCACCATCTGCTGTACGCGCTGTTCTTCATCGTGCCGCTGGTGGGCTGGGCCTACAGCTCGGCGGCGGGGTTCCCCATCGTGTTCCTGGGCCTGGTTCCGCTGCCCGACTTCGTGTCCCCCAGCCCCGCGCTGGCCGATGCCCTCAAGCCCTGGCATGCGCTGACGGCCTATGCGCTGGCCGCCCTGGTGGCGCTGCACGTGGCGGCGGTGGTCAAGCATCAATTCATCGACCGCGACGGCCTGATGGCCCGCATGCTGCCCGGCTGGGGCCGGTGCGCAGCGGAGCGCGCATGACCTGTTTTCGCCATTACAGAACGGAGCATTCCACCGTGACAGTATCGACCTTGACCCGACGCGCCGGCCTGGTGCTGGCCACTGCCGCCGCCCTTGCGGGCGGCCCCGCCCTTGCGCAGCAGCGGCTCGTGTCCGAGCAGAGCGAGATCGCCTTCGTGAGCAAGCAGATGGGCGTGCCCGTGGAGGGGAAGTTCAAGAAGTTCGACGCCCAGGTGGCGTTCGACCCGGCCAAGCTGGCCACGAGCAAGGTGGCGTTCACGGTGGATACCGGCAGCGCCACGCTGGGCGTGCGCGAGACCGACGCCGAACTGCCCAAGGCCGTGTGGTTCAACGTGCCCAAGTTCCCGCAGGCCACCTTCCAGTCCAGCGCCATCAAGGCCGTGGGCGCGGGCAAGTACGAGGTGGCGGGCAAGCTCAGCATCAAGGGTGCGTCGCAGGACGTGGTGGTGCCCGTCACGCTCACGCAAAGCGGAGCCACGACGACCGCCGCCGGCAGCTTCGTCATCAAGCGGCTGGCCTTCAAGATCGGCGAGAACGAATGGGCTGACACGTCCATGGTGGCCGACGACGTGCAGGTCAAGTTCAAGTTGGCCTTTGCCGGCGTGCCCAAGCTCTGACCACGCCCC
The DNA here is from genome assembly GCF_000204645.1 of Alicycliphilus denitrificans K601. Lineage (NCBI taxonomy): Bacteria > Pseudomonadati > Pseudomonadota > Betaproteobacteria > Burkholderiales > Comamonadaceae > Alicycliphilus > Alicycliphilus denitrificans. The sequence continues at coordinate 1,396,260 of NC_015422.1, forward strand.
CTTTACCCATCACCCTTTTCATCAGCCCTCACGGAGTACAAGCCCATGCGTTCGACCCTTCTGGCCCTTGCCGCAGCCGCAGCCCTGTCCGCAGGCGCCGTGCACGCCGAGCCTGCAACCTATGCAGTGGATCCCACGCACACCTTCGCCACGTTTGAAATCAGCCACTTTGGCGCCAGCGTGAACCGCGGCCGTTTCGACAAGAAGGAAGGCGTGGTGCAGTTCGACAAGGCGGGCAAGGCCGGCAAGGTGGAGCTCACGCTGCAGATCGACTCCCTCACCACGGGTACGCTGCCGTTCGATAAGCACCTGAAGAGCGCGGAGATCTTCGACGTTGCGCAGTTCCCCACCGCGCGTTTCGTTGGTGACAAGTTCACGTTCGAGGGCGACAAGGTGACGGCCGTGTCCGGCAACCTGACCATCAAGGGCAAGACCCAGCCCGTGACTTTCAAGGCCAACCAGTTCGCCTGCTACGACAGCCCTATGCTCAAGCGCGAGGTGTGCGGCGGCGACTTCGAGGCGACCATCGACCGCACCGCCTTCGGCGTGGACTATGGCGTGCAGTACGGCTTCCCGAAGAACGTGCGCATAGTGGCGCAGATCGAGGCCATCAAGCAGTAATTTCCGCGCGGCCTGGACGCACGGAAGGGCCGGCGCCTGATGTGGCGCCGGCCCTTCGTGCTTTTGCGGTTACTGCCGGCGCGTGGCGCTGCTCACCACGGCCAGGGCCGTCATGTTCAGCACGCGGCGCACGGTGGATGCGGGCGTGAGGATGTAGGCCGTGGCGGCGGTGCCCATGAGGATGGGGCCCACGGTCACGCCGCCGCTGGTCGTGGTCTTGAGCACGTTGTAGAGGATGTTGGCCGAGTCGAGGTTCGGGCAGATCAGCAGGTTGGCCGCGCCGGTGAGCGTGGAGTCCTGCAGATAGTTGGCGCGGATCCGGGGCTCCAGGGCCGCGTCGCCGTGCAGCTCGCCGTCGCATTCGATGTCGGGGTGGCGCGCCACGAACAGGTCGCGCGCGGCGCGCATCTTGCGGGCCGAGCTGCGCTTGGACGAGCCGAAGCTCGAGTGCGACAGGAACGCCACCTTGGGCGGCAGGCCGAAGCGCTGCACCTCCTGCACGGCGGCCCAGGCGATGTCGGCAAGCTCTTCGGCCGTCGGGTCTTCGTTGACGTAGGTGTCGGCGATGAACAACGTGCCGTTGTGGGGGGTCATCACGGCGTTCAGGGCGGCGTACTGTTTCGCATCCGCGGCGTGGCCCAGGATGTTGTGGATGCGCTCCAGGTGCGTCTCGTACGTTCCCACCAGGCCGCAGATCATCGCGTCCGCGTCGCCGAGCCGGACCATGAGCGCGGCGATGATGGTGTTGGACCGGCGCACGGCGGCCTTGGCCATCTCGGGCGTGGCGCCGTTGCGTTTCATGAGCTGGTGGTAGGCCTCCCAGTACTGGCGGAAGCGCGGATCGTCCGAGGGGTCGCAGATCTCCACGTCCTTGCCCGGCTGCATGCGCAGGCCGGCCTTGGCGATGCGCGCTGCGATCACGGCGGGGCGGCCGATGAGGATGGGGCGCGCGATGCGGTCGTCGATGGCGATCTGCGCCGCGCGCAGCGCGCGCTCGTCCTCGCCGTCGGCGTAGGCCACGCGCTTGTGCGCATCGGGCTGGGCCTTGGCCGCGTTGATGACGGGGCGCATCAGCATGCCGGTCTGGTACACGAAGCGCGTCAGGCTGTTCCTGTAGACCTCCAGGTCGGCGACCGGGCGCGTGGCGACGCCCGATTCCGCCGCCGCCTGCGCCACCGCCGGTGCGATCTTGAGGATCAGGCGGGAGTCGAACGGAGTGGGGATCAGGTAGTCGGGGCCGAAGGCGAGTTCCTTGCCGGCGTAGGCGGCGGCCACTTCCTCGCTGATGTTCTCCTTGGCGAGCGCGGCGATCTGGCGCACGCAGGCGAGCTTCATGGCCTCGGTGATCTTGGTGGCCCCGCAGTCCAGCGCGCCGCGGAAGATGTAGGGGAAGCACAGGACGTTGTTCACCTGGTTGGGATAGTCCGAGCGGCCCGTGGCGATGATGCAGTCCGGGCGCACGGCCTTGGCGAGCTCGGGGCGGATCTCGGGCTCGGGGTTGGCCAGCGCCAGGATGATGGGCTTGTCCGCCATGGTCTTGACCATCTCGGCCGTGAGCACGCCGGGGGCCGAGCAGCCCAGGAATACGTCGGCCCCATGGACCACGTCGGCCAGCGTGCGCGCATCGGTCTTCTGCGCGTAGCGGGCCTTGGATTCGTCCATGCCGCCGGGGCGGCCCTCGTAGATCACGCCCTTGGAGTCCACCATGAAGATGTGCTCGCGCTTCACGCCCAGGCCGACCATCACGTCCACACAGGCGATGGCCGCGGCGCCGGCGCCGGAGACGGCCACCTTCACCTTGTCGATCTGCTTGCCCACGAGCTCCAGGCCGTTGAGCAGCGCGGCGCTCGAAATGATGGCCGTGCCGTGCTGATCGTCGTGGAACACCGGGATGTTCATGCGCTTGGACAATTCGCGCTCGATGTAGAAGCACTCGGGCGCCTTGATGTCCTCAAGGTTGATGCCGCCCAGCGTGGGTTCGAGCGACGCGACGATCTCGATGATCTTGTCGGGGTCGCGCGCGTCCAGCTCGATGTCGAACACGTCCACGCCCGCGAACTTCTTGAACAGGCACCCCTTGCCCTCCATCACCGGCTTGCCCGCGAGCGGCCCGATGTCGCCCAGGCCCAGCACCGCCGTGCCGTTGGTGATCACGCCCACCAGGTTGCCGCGCGAGGTGTAGTCGAATGCCTTGGTGGGGTCGGCCTGGATGTCCAGGCAGGGATAGGCCACGCCGGGCGAGTAGGCGAGGGACAGGTCGCGCTGGTTGGAGAGCGGCTTGGTCGGGGCGACCGAGACCTTGCCCTTGGTGGGGCTGCGGTGGTATTCGAGTGCGGCTTCGCGCAGGGCTTGTTCGGCGGCAGACAGGGGCGAGGTCATGACGGGATTCCAACAGAGAGAGATATACAGGGCTTACAGGCAACTGACGCCTAGCATCATAGTGGTGGCGCAACGCAAAAAAGCCCGAACCTGCATGCGTGCGCGGGTTCGGGCGAGGGCTTCTCAGCGGCCGGGCATCAATGCGCTTCCGCCTGGCGAGCCGCCTCCACGGCGGCTGAGGTGTCGCCGTTGGCGCCGTTGAAGAACACGTTGAGCAGCACGGCGGCGATCGAGGACAGCAGGATGCCCGATTCGATCAGCGGGTGGATGGCATGCGGCATCCACTGGCGGAACTGCGGCGCCACCAGCGGGATCATGCCGACGCCGATGGAGACGGCGACGATCATCGCGTTGGAGCGGTTGGTCTTGAAGTCCACCGCGCTCAGGATGCGGATGCCCGTGGCGGCCACCATGCCGAACATCACCAGGCCCGCGCCGCCCAGCACCACGGTGGGCAGCGACTCGACCAGCGCGCCCATCTTGGGCAGCACGCCCAGCACGATCAGGATCACGCCGCCGGCCACGCAGACGAAGCGGCTCTTGACGCCCGTGACGGCCACCAGGCCCACGTTCTGCGAGAAGCTGGTGTAGGGGAAGGTGTTGAAGATGCCGCCGATGAGCGTGCCCAGGCCGTCGGTGCGCAGGCCGCGCTTGAGGTCTTCCGGGCTGATGTGGCGGTCGGTCATCTCGCCGAGCGCCAGGAACATGCCGGTCGATTCGATCATCACCACGATCATCACCAGCGTCATCGTCAGGATCAGGATGGGGTCGAAGATCGGCGTGGCGATCTCCATCGGCAGCACGATGTCGAGCCAGGGTGCTTTGCCCACCTTCTCGAAGGTCATCAGGCCCATGGCCGCGGCCACGACGGCGCCGATGACGATGCCCAGCAGCACCGAGATGTTGGCGATGAAGCCCTTGGCGAAGCGGGCGATCAGCAGGATGGACACCAGCACCAGGGCCGAGATGCCCACGCCCGAAAGATCGGCGTACTTGGGGTTGGGCACCGTGGGCATGAGCTTCAGGCCGTGGGGCACGGGCGGCAGCGAGCTGCCCGGCGCGCCGGCCATGGCCTGTGCCTCGCTGAGCCACTTGGTGTACTCGGGGTTGACGACGCTCGGCGCCGTCGGCCCCACGGGGTTGCCGAAGATCCAGTTGATGCCCACGCGCATCAGGCTGATGCCGATCACCGCGATGATGGTGCCCGTGACCACCGGCGGGAAGAAGCGCAGCATGCGGCTGACCAGCGGCGCTATCAGGATCGATATCACGCCCGCGCCTATCACCGCGCCGAAGATCAGCCCCGCCCCCGCCTGGCCCGAGGTGGCCTGCGCCATCGACACCATGGGCGCGACGGCGGCGAAGGTCACGCCCATCATCACCGGCAGCCTGATGCCGAACCACTGCGTGGCGCCCAGCGCCTGGATCAGCGTGACCAGGCCGCAGCAGAACAGGTCGGCCGAGATCAGCTTGGTGACCTGGTCGGGCGTGAGGTTGAGCGCACGGCCGACGATCAGCGGCACCGCCACGGCGCCGGCGTACATCACCAGCACGTGCTGCAGTCCCAGGGCGGTCAGCCGCCCCATGGGCAGCATTTCATCGACAGGGTGGACGTTCGTGGACATGGGTCTTCCTCGGGTCATGTTTCTGCGCGACCGGCAGGCCGCCACCGCAGCGGCCCGAACCAGTGCACAGCAAGTGCTTGCACACCGTAATCCATACAAAAAGTGTATACAAACAAACCGTGCCACAACCATAGGGGTGATCCCTGGTTGCCGGGCGGAAGACTCCGTGCGGCTGTCCTGGTCCTGGGACGAGGCGTGCCCCATAGTCCGCCTCCTTAGATGTAATAAAAATTAACTTTCGCCATTTAAATTTTCATTTATATAATTAATTTCGCAATTTATTACAATAAAAAAGCCTTTATGCCGTTTCCCGAATCACAGTCGTTGCACGCCTGTATGCCGGGTTTGGATTGATCCTGGCGCTGCTGGTCGTTGTCACCGGCATCGCGATGGTCAAGGTCGAGCGCATCAACGGCGCGTTGCGCGCCAACAGCGAAGAACACGTGCAGGTGCAGCGCTACGCCATCAACTTCCGAGGCTCGGCGCATGACCGCTCCATTGCCGTGCGCGACGTGGTGCTCGGCAGCACGAGCGCCGAGCGGCAAAAGGAGATCGCCACCATCGAATCCCTGGCCGCCTTCTACGCGGCATCCGCCGGTCCGCTGGAAAAGTTCGTCGCGCGGCCGGGTGCCGAGCCCGAGATGGCCCGGCTGTACGCCGACATCCGCGACATCGAGGCCCAGGCCGTCGCCACCACCCGCGCCATCGTCGCCCAGGCCGAGGCAGGCGATGCCGCCGCGCGCGAGACGCTGTGGCAGCAGGCCAAGCCCCAGTACGTGCAGTGGCTCGCGGCGATCAACCGGCTCATCGACTTCGAGGAGGCCCGCATCCAGGCCGAGAACCGCACCGCGCTGGAGCAGGCGGGCAGCTTCCTGACCGTGCAGGCCAGCCTGGCCGCGGTGGTCGGCAAGGTGCGCCAGGCGTCCAACGCCGTGATCACGGGCTCGCAGGAAATCGCGGGCGGCAATGCCGGGCTGCTGCAGCGCACCGAGGAACAGGCCTCCAACCTGCAGCAGGCGGCGGCGTCGATGGAGCAGATGACCGCCTCGGTCAAGAACAACGCCGACTCAGCGCGCCAGGCCACGCAGCTGGCCGCTTCCGCCAGCGAGGCCGCGCACGAGGGCGGCGCCGTGGTCGGCCAGGTGGTGAGCACGATGCACGAGATCACCGCCAGCTCGAACAGGATCGTGGACATCATCGGCGTGATCGACGGCATCGCGTTCCAGACCAACATCCTGGCGCTCAACGCGGCCGTGGAGGCCGCGCGCGCCGGCGAGCAGGGCCGGGGCTTCGCCGTCGTAGCCGGCGAGGTGCGCAGCCTGGCGCAGCGCAGTGCCGAGGCGGCCCGGGAAATCAAGGCGTTGATCGGCAGCAGCGTCTCCAAGGTAGAGGAGGGCTCGCGCTTGGTGGGCGACGCAGGCGCCACCATGACCGACATCGTGACCCAGGCGCAGCACGTCGCCGAGTTGATCGCGCAGATCAGCAACGCCACGGTCGAGCAGACCGAGGGCATCGCGCAGGTGGGCGGCGTCGTCACCCATCTGGACCGCGCCACGCAGCAGAACGCGGCCCTAGTCGAGCAAAGCGCCGCGGCGGCCGATGCCCTGCAGCAGCAGGCCGTGAGCGTCTTCAAGCTGGGCAGCGATGCGGTGGCGCAAGCGCAGGTGCAGCCCGCCGCGCAGCCACGGCCCGCAGTGGCCAGGCCCTTGCCCGCGGCCGTCAAGGCGCAGGCCCGCCCCCTGGCGCCGCGCGCCACACCGGCCAGGCTGCCCGAACCGGGCCGCGGCGGGCAGGAGACCAGCGATGCCGAATGGGAGTCCTTCTGACGCCAGACGGCGGCAGGCGGCCACCGGCGTGCTGGCCATCGCCATGCCCGGCCCGGCGCGCCTGGAGGCCATCTTCGGCGAGCGGGCGGCGCGGCAGGCGCTGCGGGAACTGGGCAGTGCAGCCGACGCGCTGATCCGCCGCCTGCTGGCCCAGCACGAGATCCTGGAGCGCCACCGGCAGGATGCGGTCGGGCGCTGGTCGGTGCTGTTCCGCCTGCGCCGCGGCGTGCTGGCGCGCGACCTGCAGGAAACCTGTGGCGTCATCGAGGCCGCGGGTCGCGGCCTGGCGCAGCCGCAGCCACTGCCGGCGCAAGTTTTGGGCGCGGGCACGGGAATGCGCATGCCTCTCGGGCTGTTGGCGCGTCCGCTGGCCGCGGATGCATGGGCCGCGCAGGGCGGGCAGTGTTCGCCCGACTGGCTGCAGCCGGACTTGCGCGCCCCGCCCGGCGGCGCCCTGGAGGACGGAGCCGCCGAAGCCGTCGCGGCCATCCTCGCAGAACGTGCGCACGCTGCTGCAGTCCGTCGTGCGCATGCGCGACCGCGCCGTCGTCGGCTACGAAGCGCTTTCCCGGGGCCCGCAAGGCAGCGCGCTGGAGCAGTCGGACCGGCTCTTCGCCGCCGCCGGCGCCTGCGGCCGCACGGTGGACATGGAGCTGCATTGCCTGGCCCTCAACCTGGGGCCGTAGGCCCTGGCCTGTGCCATGCAGCGGCTGCCGCTGCAGGGGCGCCGGGACGTGCTGTTCGAACTGACCGAGCACCTGCCGCTGGACGGGGTCATGGAGCTCTCGGCCGCGGTGGCCGGCCTGCGCACGCAGGGCTTTGGCCTGGCCCTGGACGACACGGGCTGCGGCTTCGCCGATCTCGATACGGCGCGCGTGCTGCGGCCCGACATCGCCAAGCTGTGCATCACCGTGGTGCGCCATGCGGGCCTGGGGACCCTGCTCGACGCGGACATCGCCGGCTCCGTCGCGCAGCTGCACCAGCTGGGCTGCCGCGTGCTGGCCGAGGGCGTGGAAACGCAGGCGCAGCACGACGCGCTGTGCGCCTGCGGCGTCGAGCTGGCGCAGGGCTGGCTGTATGGCCGCCCCGCGGCGGCGGACGACGTGCTCCCGCCGGTTTTGGCGTGAAAAAGGCCGCTAGGCCTTGTGTGGAAATCGCTGGCAGCTCTGTTTTAAGTAGCGGGATGCGTTAGGCCAGCAGGTCGTGCAGCGTGCGCGCCACCACCTTGGTGGCGCGGCGCAGGTCTTCGAGCACGATGCGCTCGTCGGCACGCTTGGCGTGCGATTCGAGCACGGTGCGCGGGCCTGCGCCGTAGATCACGCCCGGGATGCCGCGTTCCACGTACAGGCGCACGTCGGTGTACAGCGGCGTGCCGACGGCCGGGGGCCTGGCGCCGAACACGGCCTCGCCATGCTGCTGGATTGCATCGACCAGGGGCTTGTTGCCCGCCAGCGGCGTCATGGCGTTGGCCAGCAGCAGGCGCCTGATGTCTACGCGCACGGCGTCGCCGCCCTGGTAGCCGCGCTCGGCGTTGAACCGCTCCACGGCCTGGGCGATTACGGCGCGGATGCCGGCCTCGACCTCGGCGGGGTTTTCCTCGGGGATCATGCGGCGGTCGAGCTTGAGCACCACCTTGCCGGGGATGACGTTGGTGTTGGTGCCGCCCTCGATGCGGCCGATGTTCAAGTAGGGGTGCTTGATGCCCGGCACCCTGGACGTGACCTGCAAGTACCGTGTGTTCTCGGCATACAGCGCGTTCATGATGGCGACCGCGCCTTGCAGCGCGTCCACGCCCGTGTGCGGCACGGCGGCGTGGGCCATCTTGCCGTGCACGGTGACTTCCATTTGCAGGCAGCCGTTGTGCGCCGTGACCACTTCGTAGGAGAAGCCGGCGGCGATCATCAGGTCGGGCTTCGTCAGCCCCTGCTCCAGCAGCCAGCCGGGGCCCAGGAGGCCGCCGAACTCCTCGTCGTAGGTGAAGTGCAGCTCGATGCTCCCCTTGGCGGGCCTTGCCACGGCCTCCAGCGCGCGCACCGCGAAGGTGAAGGTGGAGAAGTCGCTCTTGCTGACCGCGGTGGCGCGGCCGTACATGGCGCCATCGGCGATCTCGCCGCCGTAGGGGTCGTGCGTCCAGCCTTCGCCGGGGGGCACCACGTCGCCATGGGCATTGAGGGCCACGGTGCGCCCGCCCTGGCCGTAGGGGCGGCGCACGATGAGGTTGGTGATGCTCTGCATGCCGTAGGCCTTCACGTCGGCCTCGGGCACGGCGTGCTTCTCGGCGTCGAAGCCGTAGCCCTGGATCAGCTCGGCCGTGCGTTCGGCGTGCGGGGCGTTGTTGCCGGGCGGCGTGTCGGTGGGCACGCGCACCAGCGCCTGCAGGAATTGCACCTGCTCGTCGAAGTGCTGGTCGATCCAGGCGTCCAGGCGTTGGTAAATGCTCATGCTGTCTCCTGCGCGAGTTGGTTCAATACATGTGCGAATGCGTCCACGGCCAGCTGCATGTCGTCGGCGGTGGAGGATTCGAGCGGGTTGTGGCTGATGCCGCCGTTCAGGCCGCGCACGAACAGCATGGCCTGGGGCATGACCTCGTGCAGCTTCATGGCGTCGTGGCCTGCGCCGCTGGGCATGCGGTACAGCGGCACGCCCAGGGCCTGCACAGCGGCCTCCCAGCGCTGCTGCCATTCGGGCGCGCTGGGCGCGGCGGCGGCCTTCATGGACAGCTCGGCCTTGTACTGCAGGCCGCGGCGCTGGGCGATCTCTTCGAGCCTGGCGAGCACGTCGGCCACCATAGCGTCGCGCTGCGGGTCGGTGGGCGCGCGCATGTCCATGCTGAACTGGCAGCGGCCCGGCACCACGTTGATGGAGCCATTGGGCACCTGCAGCATGCCGATGGTGGCCACGCTGTCGCCATCCTGGGCCGCGCGCTGCTCCATGTACAGGGCCAGCTCGGCCACGCCCAAGGCGGCATCGCGGCGGCGGTCCATGGGCGTGGTGCCGGCATGGCTGGCCATGCCGGTCATCTCGCACACGTAGCGCACGCCGCCGTTGATGGAGGTGACGACGCCCAGCGGGATGTCCAGCTCGTTGAGCACCGGCCCCTGCTCGATGTGCACCTCGACGAAGCCCAGGTACTGCGCCGCGTCGCGCCGCAGCCTGGGGATGTCGGCGATGCACAGGCCCGCGTGCTCCATGGCCTCGCGCATGGTGATGCCGTCGGCATCCTTCTGGTCCAGCCATTCCTGTTTGAAGTCCCCGATCAGCGCGCCGGAGCCGAGGAACGTGGCCTTGTAGCGCTGGCCTTCCTCTTCCGCGAACGCGACGACCTCGATGCCGAAGGGCAGGCGCCTGTGCTGGCGGTGCAGCTCGCGCACGCAGGCCATGGGCACGAAGATGCCCAGGCGCCCGTCGTACTTGCCGCCGTTGCGCACGGTGTCGTAGTGGCTGCCGGTCATCAGGTACTTGCCGCTCTCCGCGGCCGGACGATAGCGGCCCACCACATTGCCCACGGCGTCGATCTCCACCTCGTCGAAGCCGCAGTCGCGCATCCAGTGGCTGATGCGCTGGGCGCAGGCGCGGTGCGCGTCGGTGAGGTAGGTGACGGTGAGCTGGCCCAGCTCGGCATAGCCCGGGTCGGTGTGCACGCTGAGCTTTTCCTGCCAGTCCCACACGTCGTTGCCCAGCACCGGCTCGTAGCCGAACTTGTCGTTCAGGCGGATCTCGGCGATGCGGTGGATGTTGCGCAGTGCCTCGGCGCGCTCGAAGTCGGGGTGGTTCGAGAGGCGCCGCGCGAAGGTGTCGATGATTTCCTTCTTCGTCAGCCCCGTGCCGCGCGGGCCGCGCACGGCCAGGATGAACGGGAAGCCGAAGCGCGCGTTGTAGTCCGCGTTGAGCTGCTGGATGCGCGCGAACTCCTCGGGCGTGCAGTCCGTCAGGCCCGCCTTGTTCTGCTCGTTGGTGGACTCGGCGGTCAGCGTCTTGCTGACCATGGCCTTGCCCGCCAGCTCCGGGTGGGCGCGGATCAGGCCGAGCTGCTGCTCCGGCGCCGCCTGGGCCAGCACCTGCACCAGGGCGTGCTTGATGTGCGCCATCGACCGGAAGGGGCGCTGGGCGAGCGCTGCCTCGGTGATCCAGGGCGAGTGCTCGTACAGGCCGTCCAGCAAGGCCGCGGCCTCGGCGGCGGGGGCGGCGTTCAGTTGTTCCAGGGTCAAGGTCATGGCGTCTCCTATCAAAAAGTGAGCTGCCAGCGCTTGCTGGGCAAGTGCTGGAGGCCGTTTTGTCTTATACGGCGGGCTGGGGGAAGCGCTGCGCCCAGTGGCGCGCGATGTCGATGCGCCGCGCCACCCACACGCGGTCGTGGCGCTGGACGTGGTCCAGGAAGCGCTGCAGCGCCGTGATGCGCCCGGGGCGGCCGAGCAGGCGGCAGTGCATGCCTATGCTCATCATCTTGGGTGCGTCGTCGCCGGCGGGGTCGCCCTCGGCGTAGAGCACGTCGAAGGTGTCCTTCATGTACTGGAAGAACGGGTCGGCGTGCGAGTAGCCCTGGGGCAGGGCGAAGCGCATGTCGTTCACGTCCAGCGTGTAGGGCACGACGAGCTGGTGGTGCGTGCCGCCGCCGGTCTTTTGCACCTTCATCCAGAACGGCAGGTCGTCGCCGTAGTAGTCGCTGTCGTAGGCGAAGCGCCCGTCGTCGGCCACCAGGCGGTGGGTGTTGGGGCTGTCGCGGCCCGTGTACCAGCCCAGGCCGTGGTCGCCGCCGTGGCCGTACAGCTCGCCGAAGATCTCCATGCACTGGGCCATGTGGGCGCGCTCGACCTCCTCGGGCACGTCCTGGTAGTGGATCCACTTCAGGCCGTGGCAGGCCACCTCGTGGCCCAGCTCGTGGAAGGCCTGGGCCACCTCGCGGTGCCGTTGCAGGGCCGTGGCCACGCCGAACACGGTCAGCGGCAGGCCGCGGCGCTCGAACTCGCGCAGCAGGCGCCACACGCCCGCGCGCGAGCCGTATTCGTAGATGCCCTCCATGCTCATGTGGCGCGCGGGGTAGGCGGCCGGGTTGAACATCTCGGACAGGAACTGCTCGCTGGCCGCATCGCCGTGCAGCACGCAGTTCTCGCCGCCTTCCTCGTAGTTCAGCACGAACTGCACGGCCACGCGCGCCTGGCCGGGCCAGGCGGGGTGCGGGGGCGTGCGGCCGTAGCCGATGAGGTCGCGGGGGTAGGGGCTGCAGGCGTCGTAGGTCATGGGGCTATGGCGGAGAGGGCCATGGAGAGGTCGTTGGTCGGCAGGTCGCGGTCGAAGGTCAGGCCCGCTTCCACGTTGTCCAGGTGCTGCTGCATGAGCAGCACGGCGGCGGCCGTATCGCTGCCGGCCAGCGCGGCCACGATGGCCTCGTGCTCCTCGTGCGAGTGCGCGGCCGCCGTGGTGGACTGGTACATCAGCGTGATCAGCGCGCAGCGCGAGAGCAGCTCGCCCAGCAGCTGGGCCAGCACCTCGTTGCCCATGAGCTCGGCGATGCGCACGTGGAAGTCGGCCAGCAGCTCGGTGCGCTGGCCCACGTCCTCGCGCTCCATGGCCTTCTGTTCGGCGGCTATATGCGCCTTGAGCGCGCGGATCTTGGCCGGCGTCTTCTGCGCCATGAAGGCGCGCACCATCTCGGCCTCGAGCATGCGGCGCACGGCGAACACCTGGCGTGCCTCCTCGACCGAGGGCGTGGCGACGAAGGCGCCGCGTGCCGGCTCCAGGCGGATCAGCCGGTTCTGCGACAGTTGGAACAGTGCCTGGCGCACCAGGGTGCGCGACACGCCGAAATGGTCTGCCAGCTTCTGCTCGGCCAGCTTGGTGCCGGGCAGCAGCCGGTGCTCGACGATGGCGCGGGTCAGGCTCTCGACGATGAAACCAGTGGTAGATGTTTCCATCCGGCCATCATAGACCCAGAGCACAACTTTTGTATACAGTTTCTGTGAACTACCCTAAAAATTCGGCGTGAAAGCGCTGAAGTGCTCGGCCACGAAGTCCACGAAGGCCCGCACCCGCGTGGTGGCCGCGTGCCGCTGCGGGTACACGGCGTGGATGTCGGCCGGGGGCGTCTGCCAGTCCTGCAGCACCTGCACCAGCCGGCCGCTGCGCAGGTAGCGCGCCACGTCCCATTCGGCGCGCATGACCAGCCCCAAGCCGGCCAGGGCCCAGTTCACGGCGATCTCGCCGTCGTTGGTGGCCAGGTGGTTGCGCAGCCGGACCGACTCGTGCTTGCGCGCGCCGGCGAAGCGCCACACGCCGTGGGCGTCGTCCCCCTGGCGGATGTCGATGCAGTCGTGCTGCTGCAGGTCGGCGGGCCTGGCCGGCGTGCCGCGCCTGGCCAGGTAGGCGGGCGCTGCGCACAGCAGCCGCCGGTTGGGCGCGAGGCGCCGCGCGATCACGCGCGCGTCGGGCGGCTCGCCGAAGCGTATGCACACGTCGAACCCGTCGTCCGCCAGCGGCGGGGGCTGCACCGACAGCTGCAGCTGCAGCTGGATCTGCGGGTACCGGCGCACGAAGGCCGGCACCAGCGGCGCGATGTGGCTGCGCCCGAAGCCCAGCGTGGCGTTCACGCGCAGCAGCCCCTGCGGGGTTGACTGCATGTCGGCCACGAGCTGCTCCATGGCGTCGATCTCCGCCAGGATGCGGCGCGCGTGCCGCAGGTAGGTCTCGCCCTCGGCCGTCAGGTGCAGGCGCCGCGTGGTGCGGCTCACCAGCCGCACGCCCAGGCGCGACTCCATCTGCGCCAGGCGCTTGCTGGCCGCGGCCGTGCTGACGCCCTGCTCGCGCGCGGCGCCCGACAGGCTGCCCAGGCGCGCCAGCAGGCTGAAGAAAGCCATCTCCGAAGGGGCGTTGGAGGGGGGGCTCATTGTTGAATGAAAGTTAACGATGGCATCACTTTAGCGGCATGCGGCGGCGGCGCGCCATCGGTAGATTCCGGGCCACGCCATGCGTTTCGCGTGGCCCGGACCCAACCCCAAGGAGCGTGCATTCCCATGACCAAGACCTATCGCATCGCCTGCATTCCCGGCGACGGCATCGGCAAGGAAGTCATCCCCGCGGGCCAGGAGGTGCTGCAGGCGCTGGCCGCCTCGCAGCCCGGCCTGGCCTTCGAGTTCACCAGCTACGGCTGGGGCGGCGACTGGTACCGCGAGCACGGCGAGATGATGCCGGCCGACGGCCTGCAGGCGCTCAGGGACAAGGACGCCATACTGTTCGGCTCGGCGGGCGACCCGCACATTCCCGACCACGTCACGCTCTGGGGCCTGCGCCTGAAGATCTGCCAGGGCTTCGACCAGTACGCCAACGTGCGGCCCACGCGCATCCTGCCGGGCATCGACGCGCCGCTCAAGCGCTGCGCCCCCGGAGACCTGGACTGGGTGATCGTGCGCGAGAACTCCGAGGGTGAATACGCCGGCGTGGGCGGGCGCGTGCACCAGGGCCATCCGCTGGAGGCCGCCACCGACGTGAGCATGATGACCCGCGCCGGCGTGGAGCGCATCATGCGCTTCGCGTTCAGGCTGGCGCAGAGCCGCCCGCGCAAGCAGCTCACCGTCATCACCAAGAGCAACGCCCAGCGCCACGCCATGGTGATGTGGGACGAGATCGCCGTGCAGATCGCCCAGGAGTTCCCCGGCGTGAAGTGGGACAAGGAGCTGGTGGACGCCGCCACCGCGCGCATGGTCAACCGCCCGGCCACGCTGGACACCATAGTCGCCACCAACCTGCACGCCGACATCCTGAGCGACCTGGCCGCCGCGCTCGCGGGCAGCCTGGGGATAGCGCCCACCGGCAACATCGATCCCGAGCGCCGCTACCCCAGCATGTTCGAGCCCATCCACGGCTCGGCCTTCGACATCATGGGCAAGGGCCTGGCCAATCCCGTGGGCACGTTCTGGAGCTGCGTGCTGCTGCTGGAGCACCTGGGCGAGCAGGCCGCCGCCGGGCGCCTGATGCGCGCCGTGGAGCAGGTGACCGCCGACCTGCAGCTCCACACGGGCGATCTGGGCGGCAAGGCCACCACCCGGCAGGTGACCGACGCGGTCTGCGCGCGGCTCGCCTGACATTCCCCGAAAACCAAGCGAAGGAGACAACACCATGACGACGCATCGCATCCACAAGCGCGCCTTCCTCGGCGCCCTGGCGCTGGCCGCGGCGGGCTGGGCATCCGGCGCCGCGGCGCAGGCCTGGCCGGCCCGGCCGGTGAGCATCATCGTGCCCTTCCCGGCAGGGGGCACGACCGACGTGCTGGCGCGTGCGCTGGGGCAGGAGCTGTCCAAGACCCTGGGCCAGCCCGTGGTGGTGGAGAACAAGCCCGGCGCCGGCGCCACGCTGGGCGCGGACTACGTGGCCAAGGCAAAGGCTGACGGCTACACCCTGCTCATGGGCGCAGTGCACCACACCATCGCCACCAGCGTCTACAAGAAGCTCGGCTACGACTTCGAGAAGGACCTGGCCCCCATCACCACCGTGGCCCTGGTGCCCAACGTGCTCGTCGTGAACCCGCAGGTCCCCGCCAGGACCGTGCAGGAACTGCTGGCGCTGGCCAGGGCCCAGCCCGGCAAGCTGACCTACGGCTCCAACGGCGCGGGCACGGGCCAGCACCTGATCGGCGCGCAGTTCGAGGGCATGAGCGGCGCGCAGCTGCTGCACGTGCCCTACAAGGGGAGCGGGCCGCTGACCACCGACCTGCTGGGCGGGCAGATCGACATGTCGTTCGACACCGTCACCCCCGTGCTGCCGCACATCAAGGCCGGCAAGCTGCGCGCGCTGGCCGTCACCACGGCCAGGCGCTCGGTGGCGCTGCCCGACGTGCCCACGCTGGATGAGGCGGGCCTCAAGGGCTTCGACATGGGCACCTGGTTCGGCATGCTCGCGCCCGCGGGCACGCCCAGGGACGTGGTGGCGCGGCTGAACGCCGACATGGTGAAGATCATCCACTCGCCCGATTTCCGCAGGAAGATGGACGACATCGGCGCCGTGCCGATCGGCGATGCGCCCGAGCAGATGGCGCGCAGGATCCACGACGACACCGCGCGCTTCGCCAGGCTGGTCAAGGATGCCAAGGTATCGCTGGATTGAGAAAGCAGTTTTGACCCGCCTGCGGGCTTTGGGCGGCGGGCGCTCTTCCATAATGTCCGGCAGGAGACACCGCACACCATGACCGAGACACCCCAGGCGCCCAGCGCAAACCCCCAGGCCTTCCTGCTCGACCTGTTCCGCGTGGCGGTGCAGCGGGCGCAGCCGCTGCACAGCATGGCAGCCCACCTGCCGCCGCCGCCCAAGGGCCGCACGGTGGTGCTGGGCGCAGGCAAGGCGGGCGGCTCCATGGCCCAGGCGCTGGAGGCGCTGTGGCCGCAGGACGCGCCGCTGTCGGGGCTGGTGGTCACGCGCTACCACCATGTCCCGCCGCGCCCCGAGGGGCTGGCGCAGCGCATCGAGGTCGTCGAGGCGGCCCACCCCGTGCCCGACGCTGCTGGCCTGCAGGCTGCCGAGCGCATCCTGGCGCTCACGCAGGGCCTGACCGAGGACGACCTGGTGCTGTGCCTGATCTCGGGCGGCGGCTCGGCCCTGCTCACGCTGCCGGCCGAGGGCCTGGACCTGCCCGGCAAGCAGCGCATCAACAAGGCGCTGCTGGAGAGCGGCGCGGCCATCTCCGAGATGAACTGCGTGCGCAAGCATCTGTCGCGCATCAAGGGCGGGCGCCTGGCCGCGGCCTGCGCGCCGGCGAAGGTGGTCACGCTCACCATCAGCGACGTGCCCGGCGACGACCCGTCCATCATCGCCAGCGGCCCCACGGTGCCCGACGCCTCGACCTGCGCCGACGCGCTGGCGATCCTGGACCGCTACCGGATCGAGGTGCCCGCCGCCGTGCGCGCCGCGCTGCAGACGGGCGCGCTGGAGACGCCCAAGCCGGGCGACGCCTGCTTTGCCGGTCACGAGGTGCATCTGATCGCTACGCCCCGGCAGTCGCTGGAGGCCGCGGCGGCGGCGGCGCGCGCGGCCGGCATAGAGGCCCACATCCTGTCCGACGAGATCGAGGGCGAGTCGCGCGAAGTGGGCAAGGTGCATGCCGCGCTGGCGCGCGCCGTGGCCCAGCGCGGCCAGCCGTTCGCGCGCCCCTGCGTGATCCTGTCGGGCGGCGAGACCACGGTCACCATCCGCCCGCAGCAACCCGGCATCCCAAGGGGCCGCGGCGGGCGCGCCGGCGAGTTCTGCCTGGGCCTGGCCCAGGCGCTGCAGGGGCAGGAAGGGGTATGGGCGCTGGCGGCCGACACCGACGGCATCGACGGCGTGGAGGACAACGCCGGTGCCCGTGTGGCGCCCGACACGTTCGCGCGCGCCGCCGCGCAGGGCCTGCGCATCGGCGGGTACCTGGACCGCAACGATGCCTATGGCTACTTCGAGGCGCTGGGCGATCTGGTCGTCACGGGCCCCACGAATACGAATGTGAACGACTTTCGGGCCATCCTGGTACTGTAGGCGGAGGGCTTGCGCCGCCGCTCGTCATCAAGCGGCGGCCATGCGGCTCCACACGCGTTCCACCACCGGACGCGTGTTGTGGCGCAGCCGGAAGGCGACGACGTCCACATGAGTGCACCAGCGTGCATCCGCCGCGGGCACCAGCGACGGAAAACGGCCCTGCGCCACGCAACTGTCCGGAAGCCAGGCCAGGCCCATGCCCTTTTCCGCCATGGATGCGAGCACATCCGTCATCGCCGACTCGACCACGGTAGGGCCATGCAGCGATGGGCCCTCGGCGTCTAGTATCGAGCGCACCACGCGCGAGAAATAAACGGTCGGCGAATACATCAGCAGCGGCGCGGGGTGGCCAGGAGTGTCCGGCAGCGCGAAGCGCGGCGACCTGTCGGTTGCGCTGGCCGCCACGCTGTAGGGGCGCACCTTTTCCGTGTCCAGCAGGAGGTGCTCGTGGCGGCTCAGATCCGGCGCGATGGGGCTGGCCGCGTGGAGGTAGCCGATCACCAGATCCACCGATCCCTCGGACAGCGCCTGCATGGTGTCGAGCACGTTTCCCGTGCTCACGGATAGGCGCGCATCCAGCCCCTGGCTCCAGTCGTCCCACCACGGCGAAAGCCGGGTGGCGGCCAGCGCATAGGGCATGGCCAGCTTCACGTTGTTGTTGGCGTTTTCGCCTGCCGCCTCGGCGCGCACGTCATCGATCTGCGCGAGCAGAGCCACGGCCGATGCCCGGAAGCGCTCGCCCGCCTCGGTAAAGCGCAACGGAAAGCAGGTGCGGTCGACCAGCGCCGTGCCCAGCCACTGCTCGAGCGCCTGGATGCGCCGGCTGAACGCCGCCTGCGAGACATTGCGCAACTCCGCTGCGCGCGTGAAGTTGCGCACATCCGCCAAGGTCACGAAGTCCTGAATCCAGCGGGTCTCCATTCGTCCTCCTTCCGGTGTTTGCGAACTTCGCACATATTGTCACGGCCGTCATCACACCAAACCGGCGTGCGCCGCGCAATCGGTTTTGCGCATGGCCCATGCGTGCAGTCCATGGCGCGATTTGCGCGAATGGCATTGGACGCCCCCGCGCTCGCCCGAAATACTGGGCCCATCCACACACCACCAAGGACAGCGCAATGGACACCCAGCTCAGAGAAGCCGCCAAGGAATTCATGGTCCGCTACGGCGGAGACACCTTTCCCAGCCTGTTTCGCAGCGCCAAGGGTTGCGTCGTCACGGACGACACCGGCCGCGAGATCCTGGACTTCACCTCCGGCCAGATGTGCGCCACCATCGGCCATAACCATCCGGCCATCGTCCAGGCCGTGCAGGAGGCCGGCGAAAAGGCCTACCACATGTTCAGCGGCATGATCCCGGAAGTCGTGGCCCGGCTCGCACAGACCATGGCCCGGGACTGGATGCCCCAGGGCCTGAGCAAATCCATCTTCATCAATACCGGCTCCGAGAGCAACGAGGTGGCGCTGCGCATGGCCAAGATGTATACGCAGGGCTTCGAGATTCTGGCAGTGGGCGGCTCCTGGCATGGCGTGACCGGCGCGGCGTCGGCCGCGTCCTTCGCCAGCGACCGCAAAGGCTACGGCGTGCACGTGCCTGGCGTCTTCGTCATGCCCGAGCCCAACATGTACCGCCCCTACATCCAGGGGATGGACGGCGAGGCCTCGGCCCTCGCCTGCCTGGAAATCGGCCTGAAGATGTACGACATGGCCAGCACCGGGCGGCGCTCGGCCATCATCATCGAGCCCATCATCAGCGCGGGCGGCGTGCTGGTGCCGCCCAAGTCCTACATGCAGGCCCTGCGCAAGGCGGCCGACGAGCGCGGCATGCTGCTGATCTTCGACGAGGCGCAGACCGCGTTCGGGCGCATCGGTCACCGCCACGCGGCGGACTTCTTCGGCGTTACGCCGGACATCATGGCGGTCTCCAAGACCATGGGCGGCGGCCTTCCGCTGGCGGCCGTGTCCACCACGCCGGAGATCGAGGAAGACATCCACGCCAAGGGCTTCACCTTCTACACCAGCCACGTATCCGACCCGCTGCCCGCCACCGTGGGCCTGGCCGTGCTGCGCACCATCCAGCAGGAGCGCCTGATCGAGCGTGCCCAGAGCATGGGCGCCTATCTGCGCCGGCGCCTGGAGGAACTGCAGTCGCGCTACGAAGCCATTGGCGATGTGCGCGGCGAAGGCATGCTGCTGGGCGTGGAACTGGTCAAGAGCCGCGAGACGCGCGAGCCCTACCACGCGCTGGGCGCCATCACCACGCAGCGCTGCTACGAGCTGGGCCTGAGCATGAACATTCGGCGCCGCCCGGAGCGCGGTTCGGTGTGGCGCATCGCACCGCCCCTCACCGCCACGCAGGGCGAGATCGACCGCGGCGTGGACATGCTGGATGAGGCGCTGCGCCGCAGCATCGACGAGATCGCCCGCAACCGGCTGGTCCCGGCCTGAGCGGCGCCTGCGGCCCGGAAGAGACAAAAGACATAGACCAAGGAGACAAGCATGCAACCCAATCCCATCGCATGGGGCGCCGTTCTGGCCACCCTGCTGCACCTGCCCGCCATCGCCCAGCCACAGGGCACGCTGGAGAAAGTGAAGGCCAGCGGAGCCATCGTGCTCGGCGTGCGCGAAGCCTCGGCGCCGCTGTCGTACCTGCTGGGCAGCAGCCAGTATGTGGGCTATCACGTGGAACTGTGCGAGCGCATCGCCAAAAACCTGTTCCCGCAGGCGCAGGTCCGCTACCAAGCCGTGACCTCGCAGAACCGCATGCCGCTGGTTCAGAACGGCACGGTCGACCTGGAATGCGGCTCGACCAGCAACACGGCTTCCCGCAAGGAGCAGGTGGATTTCGCCAACACCACCTACATCACCGAGGCGCGCTACGCAGTGAAGAAAAGCTCGGGCATCGAGAGCACCGGGCAGCTCGCGGGCAAGACCATCGTCACCACCACCGGCACTACGCTGGTGCCGCGCCTGCGCAAGCTCGAGCGCGAGGGCCTGAAGTTCAACCTCGTCATGGCCAAGGACCATGCCGAGAGCATGCTCATGGTGGCCCAGGGCCGCGCCGATGCCTTTGCGATGGACGACAACACGCTGGCCGGCAACATCGCCATGCTCCAGAATCCGCAGGATTTCCGCATCGTCGGCACGCCGCTCGGGCGCGAGCCCATCGCGCTCATGCTCAGGCGCAATGATGCGGCCTTCAAGCAGGCGGTGGACGCAGAGATCTCCAAGCTCATCCGATCGGGCGAACTGCGCGCCATGTACGACAAATGGTTCATGTCGCCCATTCCACCGGCCAACGTCAGCCTGAACCTGCCGTTCCCCCCATCGCTCGAGACGGCCTTCTCACAGCCGAACTCCGATCCGGCCGAGGCCTACGCCATGCCGTAGGGCGGCTTGGCAGGCGCAACGGATAGATTTGCAAATTGGTTTTTGGCTTCCAGCGCTTTCTCAGTAAGCGCTGGCGGCTCACTTTTTGGATGAGCCCTCGCGCGGCAGCTGCTCCCACCATTCCTTGCCGAAGCGCCCCTGCAGGAAGGCGATGAAGGCCTGCACCTTCTGCGGCACCAGGCGCGGCGAGGGGTAGACGGCGTGGATCTCCTGCTCTGGCAGGCGGCAGGTCTTGAGCACCTCGACCACGCGGGCGGCCTTCAGCGATTCGTGGGCCACGTACCAGGGCAGGGCGGCGATGCCCATGTGCGAGCGCGCCGCGGCCAGCAGGGCCGATAGGTTGTTGGAGCGCAGCCGCCCGGTGACGGGCACGGACACCGCCTCGCCGCTGGCGTTGCGCAGCCGCCAGAGGTCGTTGCCCTGCACGCTGCTGTAGATCAGCGTGGCGTGCTCCTTCAGGTCGGACGGGCGACGCGGCGTGCCGTGCTTCTTCAGATAGGTGGGCGAGGCCACGAGCACCCACGGGTTCACGCCCAGCGTGCGCGCACCCAGGCTGGAGTCGGCCAGCTTGCCCAGGCGCAGCGCCACGTCGATGCCGCTGGCCACCAGGTCGGTGTAGCGGTCCTCGAAGCTCAGGTCGATCTGCACCTGAGGGTTCTGCTGCATGAACTCCAGCGCCAGCGGGACCACCACGCGCCGCCCGAAGGCGACCGAGCTGCCCACGCGCAGCTGGCCGTGTACCTGGCTCTGGCGCACCTTGACCACGCTCTCGGCGTCGGCCACGTCGTTCACGATGGCCTTGCATTTCTCGTAGTACAGCGTGCCCGGCTCGGTCAGGCTCACGCCGCGCGTGTTGCGGTTCAGGAGGCGTACCTTCAGGCGCGCTTCCATGGCCGCGATCTGCTTGGTCACCGTGGGCTGGGTGGTGGTGAATTCGTGCGCCACGCGGGTGAAGCTGCCGGTCTCCACCACGCGCACGAACATCTGCATGGCATCGAGCCTGTCCATGGCCTGACTCCTCGTTCATTCCTGTATGGAATAAATTTTATGGCCCATGACCGCCTTCCGCTGCCGCCCCTGCTTGCCTAGAGTTGACCCAGCTTCAAGGAGATGAACTCATGGCAAGAATGAAAGCGATCGAGGCCGCGGTCTGCGTGCTGGAGAAGGAAGGCGTGAGCGTGGCATTCGGAGTGCCCGGCGCCGCCATCAACCCGCTGTACGCGGCGATGAAGGCGCACGGCGGCATAGGCCACATCCTGGCGCGCCACGTCGAGGGCGCGAGCCACATGGCCGAGGGCTACACCCGCGCCGTGGCCGGCAACATCGGTGTGTGCATAGGCACCAGCGGCCCCGCCGGCACCGACATGATCACCGGCCTGTACTCGGCCAGCGCCGACTCGATCCCCATCCTGTGCATCACCGGCCAGGCGCCGCGCGCGCGCCTGCACAAGGAGGACTTCCAGGCGGTGGACATCGCCGCAATAGCCAAGCCCGTCACCAAGTGGGCGACCACCGTGCTGGAGCCGGCCCAGGTGCCGCGCGCCTTCCAGCAGGCCTTCCACCTGATGCGCTCGGGCCGCCCCGGCCCCGTGCTGATCGACCTGCCGATCGACGTGCAACTGGCCGAGATCGAGTTCGACATCGAGACCTACGAGCCCCTGCCGGCGTACAAGCCCGCGGCCACGCGCAACCAGGCCGAGAAGGCGATCAGCATGCTCAACGAAGCCGAGCGCCCGCTGATCGTCTCGGGAGGCGGCGTGATCAATGCCGATGCGTCCGCGCTGCTCGTCGAGCTGGCCGAGCTGCTGCACGTGCCCGTGATCCCCACGCTCATGGGCTGGGGCAGCATCCCCGACGACCACCCGCTCATGGCCGGCATGTGCGGCCTGCAGACCAGCCACCGCTACGGCAACGCCACCATGCTGGCGTCGGACTTCGTGCTTGGCATCGGCAACCGCTGGGCCAACCGCCACACGGGCTCGGTCGACGTCTACACCAAGGGCCGCAAGTTCGTGCACGTGGACATCGAGCCCACGCAGATCGGCCGCGTGTTCGCGCCCGACTACGGTATCGTCTCCGACGCCGGCGCGGCCTTGAAGCTGTTCGTCGAGGTGGCGCGCGAATGGAAGGCCGCCGGCAGGCTCAAGGACAGGAGCGGCTGGGTCGCCGAATGCCAGGGCCGCAAGAACAGCGTGGAGTACCTGCGCAAGACGCAGTTCGACGACGTGCCCATGAAGCCCCAGCGCGTCTACCAGTGCATGAACCGCAACCTGGACAAGGACACCTGCTACGTCTCCACCATCGGCCTGTCGCAGATCGCCGGCGCCCAGTTCCTGCACGTGTACAAGCCGCGCCACTGGATCAACTGCGGCCAGGCCGGCCCGCTGGGCTGGACGGTGCCGGCCGCTCTGGGCGTGCGCGTGGCCGACCCCGAGCGCAGGATCGTCGCGCTGTCGGGCGACTACGACTTCCAGTTCATGATCGAGGAACTGGCCGTGGGCGCGCAGTTCAAGCTGCCCTACGTGCACGTGCTGGTCAACAACAGCTACCTGGGCCTGATCCGCCAGGCGCAGCGCGCCTTCAGCATCGACTACTGCGTGCAACTCGCTTTCGACAACATCAACATGGACGAGGGCGAGGCATCGCGCGGCTACGGCGTGGACCACGTCAAGGTCGTCGAGGGCCTGGGCTGCAAGGCCATCCGCGTGCACCGCCCCGAGGACTTCGCGCCCGCCATGCGCCAGGCCGAGGCCTGGATGGCCGAGCACCGCACGCCCGTCGTCATCGAGTGCATTCTGGAGCGCGTGACCAACATATCCATGGGCACCGAGATCGACAACGTGATCGAGTTCGAGGAACTGGCGCACAGCAAGGCCGACGTGCCCAGCGCGCTGGCCCTGCTCGATTGATTCCTTCGCTCATTCACCGGAGATTTTTCATGCCCCGTTTTGCCGCCAACCTCAGCATGCTGTTCACCGAGGTGCCGTTCCTCGAACGCTTCGAGCGCGCCGCCCAGGCCGGCTTCGAAGCCGTGGAATTCCTGTTCCCCTACGCCCACACGGTGGACGAGATCAAGGAGCGCCTGGACGCCACGGGCCTCGAAATCGTGCTGCACAACCTGCCCGCCGGCGACTGGGACGCCGGCGAGCGCGGCATCGCCTGCGACCCGGCCCGCGTGGATGAATTCCGCACCGGCGTATCCACGGCCATCGCCTACGCCAAGGCCCTGGGCGTGCCGCAGCTCAACTGCCTGGCGGGCAAGGCGCCGGCCGGCGTCGATGCGGCCCTGCTGCGCAGTACCTTCGTCGGCAACCTGCGCTTCGCCGCGGCCGCCCTCAAGGCGGCGAACCTGCGCTTGCTGATCGAGCCCATCAACCCGTTCGACATCCCAGGCTTCTACCTGAATCGCACGGACCAGGCGCTGTCCATCCTGGACGAAGTCGGCGCCGACAACGCCTTCGTGCAGTACGACATCTACCACGCGCAGCGCACCGAGGGCGAGATCGCCAGCACGCTGCAAAAGCACTTGGCGCGCATCGCCCACGTGCAGCTGGCCGACAACCCCGGCCGCAACGAGCCCGGCACCGGCGAGCTCAACTACCCCTTCCTGTTCGCGCACCTGGACCACATCGGCTATGGCGGCTGGGTGGGCTGCGAATACAAGCCGGCCAACGGCACCGAGGCGGGCCTGGGCTGGCTGGAGAAGATTGCGGGAAAAAAGGCCGCAGTGCCCGCCTGACGGGCGCCGGGCGCTATTCGTTTTGAAGAAAGACAGGAGAGAAAACCATGAACGCATCGTCCCTCAAGCTTGGCTTCATCGGCCTGGGCATCATGGGCGCACCCATGTGCGGCCATCTGATCGCGGCCGGCCACCAGCTGTTCGTGCACACGCGCGGCAAGGTGCCGGGCGCGATCGCCGAGAGCAGCGCCACCCAGTGCACCACGGCGCGCGGCGTGGCAGAGCGCGCCGACATCGTCTTCCTGATGCTGCCCGACACGCCCGACGTGGAGAAGGTGCTGTTCGGTGAGGACGGCGTGGCCGCGGGCCTCAAGGGCAGCAGCGGCAAGGTGGTGGTGGACATGAGCTCCATCTCGCCCGTGGCGACCAAGGACTTCGCCAGACGCATCGAGGCCGTGGGCGCGCGGTATCTGGACGCGCCGGTCTCCGGCGGCGAAGTGGGCGCCAAGAACGCCACGCTGTCCATCATGGCGGGCGGCCATGAGGACGTGTTCGAGCGCGTCAGGCCCCTGTTCGAAAAGATGGGCAAGAACATCACCCTGGTGGGCGGCAACGGCGACGGCCAGACCGCCAAGGTGGCCAACCAGATCATCGTGGCGCTGAATATCGAGGCCGTGGCCGAGGCGCTGCTGTTCGCCTCGCGCGCCGGCGCCGACCCGGCCCGCGTGCGCGAGGCGCTGCTGGGCGGCTTCGCCTCGTCCAAGATCCTGGAGGTGCATGCCGAGCGCATGATCCGCCGCACCTTCGAGCCGGGCTTTCGCATCGCGCTGCACCAGAAGGACCTGAATCTCGCCCTGTCCGCCGCCAGGGAGCTGGGCGTGGCCCTGCCCAACACGGCCACCGCGCAGCAGCTCTTCAGCGCCTGCGTGGCGCACGGCGGCGCGGGCTGGGACCATTCGGGCATGGTGCGCGCGCTGGAGACGATGGCGAACTTCGAGGTGGGGCAGAAGGCAGGGGCCTGATCCGGTGGCCGGGCTTTCCGGCCGCTACCGGAAACGGCCTTCGCGCGCTCCTGATTTCGTAGCTGCTGGCGCTTGCCACTCCTTGGCTCTCACCAGGTGCGCTACGAATGGGCGGGCACGCTCTACCACTGCGTGCCGGGGCACGAGATCGTGGGCCGCGTCACGGCCGTGGGCGCGCGGCGTTCACCACGTCCGAATCCAAGCGCGAGGAGGCCCAGGCGTTGGGCGCGCATGAAGCCGTCGTCCGCGCAACCAGGGCGAGAGGAAGGCGCGCGCCAAAAGCCTGGACTTCATCCTGAACACCGTGGCGGCGCCGCACGACCTGGATGCCTTCTTCGCGCTTCTCAAGCGCGACGTGAAGTACCGCTTCGTGATCGACTGCGCGAGCCTGGCGGACCGGCCGTAGAACAGGCCGCGCCGGCCCGCGCCCCTTGCGCTGGGCAGGGCCAGCCTTCACACTGGCGGACTCCTGCGCCCTGCATGCACGTCCCCATGGCCGCCCACGCTTCGACCACCGCCACGCTCATCGTCCTGCTGCCGCTGTTGTTCTGGCGGCTGCGCGCGCGCTACCGGCGCCTGGTCGGCCGCCAGCGCACGAACAAGTACCGGCCGTGGATCACCCTGGGCATCTACGCCGCCATCCTGGGTGCCCTGGCCTGGGCGGTGTGGGGCCAGTGGCCGGCGCTGCAGGCCCTGGCGGGCGGACTGGCGGCGGGCTGGCTGCTCTCGCGCTGGGCATGGCGGCGCACCGTGCTCGAAGCCACCCGCGAGGGGCTCTACTACACGCCGCACACGCACCTGGGCGTGGCCCTGCTGCTGCTGTTCGCCGCGCGCATCGCCTACCGCATCGTGGAGGTGGTCTGGCTGCTGCCGCCGTCGCAGGGGGCGGGCCTGCACTCCTTCATCGCCAGCCCGCTGACGATGGCGGTGTTCGGCCTCATGGCCGGGCACGCCACGGGCTATGCCGTGGCGCTGTTCCTGTGGCGCCGGCGCGTGCTGGCCGCCAGGCGCGAGCGCGAGGCGGCTGCATACCGCTAATACCCCAGCGTCTGCCCGTCGGGGTTGCGCGGGTCTGACGCGCCGTAGAGCATGCCGTCGCGGATCTGGATGGTCTGCGTGCGGCCCATCGAGGGCTTGAGCGCCACGTTGTGCCCCCACTGGCGCAGCAGGGCCAGGGTGTCGTTCGAGAAGCCCTTCTCTATGCGCAGCTCGTCCGGTGTCCACTGGTGGTGGAAGCGCGGCGTGGCCGCGGCCTCGGCCGGGTTCATGCCGAAGTCGATGGCGTTGACCACCTGCTGCAGCACCGTGGTGATGATGCGCGCGCCGCCGGGGCTGCCGGTCACCAGCCAGGGCTTGCCGTCCTTGAGCACGATGGTCGGCGTCATCGACGACAGCGGGCGCTTGCCCGCGGCCACGGCGTTGGCGTCGCCGCCCACCAGGCCGTAGGCATTGGCCACGCCGGGCTTGGCCGAGAAGTCGTCCATTTCGTTGTTGAGCAGGATGCCCGTGCCCTTGGCGACGATGCCGCTGCCGAAGTTGGTGTTCAGCGTGTAAGTTACGGCCACGGCGTTGCCGGCCTTGTCCACCACCGAGAAGTGCGTGGTCTGGTCGCTCTCGTAGGGCTGGGGCTTGCCGGGCTTGATGTCCTTGGCCGTGCGCGCCTGGGTGGGGTTGATGTCGGCGGCGAGCTGGTCGGCGTAGCGCTTGGAGGTCAGGCCCTTGAGCGGCACCTTCACGAAGTCGGGGTCGCCCAGGTACTCGGAGCGGTCGGCGTAGGCCAGCTTCATGCTCTCTGCCATGTGGTGCACGCTGTTGGCGCTGTTGGCGCCCCACTGGTTCATGGGCCAGCGCTCCATCATGTTCAGGATCTGGATCAGGTGCGCGCCGCCCGATGACGGCGGCGGCATGGTCACGATCTGGTAGCCGCGGTAGCTGCCGCGCACGGGCTCGCGCTCCACCACCTTGTAGTTCTTCAGGTCGGCCAGCGTGATCGCGCCCGCGTGCGGCGCCATCTCGGCCGCGATCTTCGTGGCGATCGCGCCTTCATAGAAGGCCTTGGCGCCCTGCTCGCCGATCAGCCGCAGCGACTGCGCCAAGTCTTTCTGCACCAGGGCGTCGCCTTGCCTGAGCGGCTGGCCGTTCTTCCAGAAGATGGCCTGGGTGGCGGGCCAGCGGCCCATGTTCTTCTGCTCCTGCTGCAGGATTTTGGCCAGGGTCTCGCTGACCGGGAAACCCTTGTCCGCCAGCGCCACGGCCGGCGCGACCACCTTGGACAGCGGCAGCGTGCCCCATTTCTTCAGGGCATGCTCCATGCCCGCCACCGTGCCCGGCACGCCCACGGCGTAGTGGGTGTAGAGCGACTTGCCGTCGATCACCTTGCCCTGCGCGTCCAGGTACATGTCGCGCGTGGCCCTGGATGGGGCCACCTCGCGGAAGTCCAGTGCCACGCTCCTGCCCGTCCTGGCGTCGTGCACCATCATGAAGCCGCCGCCGCCGATGTTGCCCGCGTTGGGCAGCGCCACGGCCAGCGCGAAGCCCATGGCCACGGCGGCATCCACGGCGTTGCCCCCGGCCTTGAGGATGTTCAGGCCGATGCGCGAGGCCATCTCCTGCTCGCTGGCCACCATGCCGTTCTTGGCCGCCACGGGGTGGAACACGTCCATGTCGAAGTCGTAGGCCGCTGCGGCGGCCTGCGCGGCGCCGGTCTGTGTCGCTGCCGGTGGCTGCGCCGTGGCGGCCGACGGTGGCTGCGGGCTGCTGCACGCCACCATGCTGGCAAGGGTCAGCGCAAGGCTGCCGGCGAGCAGGGTCGAACGAAAGTTCATTTGCGTCTCCTGATGTTGGTGGATGGGCAGCAGGGTAAACGCCTGATCGGATGCTGACAAGCGCGTACAAAAAATGTATACACTTTGCCTTGCGCCACATCCCATCCAGTCCGGCGCGGCCAACGAATTTCAGGAGACATCCATGGGCCTCAGCACCCACGTTCTAGACACCATGCACGGCTGCCCCGCTGCGGGCATGGCGGTTGCGCTGTATTCGACCCAGGGCGAGCAGGCCACGCTGATCAAGCGCCTGGTGCTCAACCACGACGGGCGCACGGACGCGCCCCTGTTCGACAACGCCAGCCTGCGCACCGGCACCTACCGGCTGACCTTCGACGTGGCCGCGTACTTCAAGGCCAAGGGTGTGGTGCTGCCCGAGCCCAACTTCCTCGGCAGCGTGAGCCTGGACTTCGGCATCGCCCATGCCGACGAGCATTACCACGTGCCGCTGCTGGTCAGTCCGTGGAGCTATTCCACCTACCGCGGATCCTGAATCTGCCCACTGCGACGCCATTGCGGATGACGCATGCAACTGGCGCGACCCAGGTCAGGGCTGCCGTGCAAGGGCCGCCCCGCCGCGCGGGCGGCGTCCCCCTTCCCGCGCGCAGCGCGAGAGAAGGGGGAGGGCGCGAAGCGCCCCAGGGGGATGTCTCAAAGTTGCCCCTCGGTCAGCGTGTCGAGCTGGAAGTTTCCGGACTTGTCCCACAGCCAGGTGTCGGTGTAAGTCACGCGCTGCATGCGCGCGGGCATGGGGAAGGGCGCGGCGGCGCGCACCGTGCGCTCGATCTCGGCCACCACTTCGGGCGCGTGGCGCGGCGCGCGCATCCAGCGCAGGGCTGTCACGCGGCCGTTGCGGTCGATGTCGACCTCCAGCACGCCGATGGCGTACAGCAGCGGCGGCAGCTTGCCCTGGTAGATGCGCTGCGCGTTCAGGCCGTAGAGGTGGCGCGCCGCGTCCTGGCGGTAGGCGCGCGGCGTGGCGGCCGCCGAGGCGCGCACCGCGGCCGGAGCGGCGCCGGCGGCGCCAGGGACGCCGCTGTCCTGCGGCGGCGGCGCTTGCGGGCCCGATTTGCAGGCGGCGACGATGGCGGCCACCATCGCCATCAGACTGGCGGGCAGCCAGAAGGGGCGTCTGGCCGGCTCTCTGGGCGGCGGGGCGTCGGAGGATTGCTGGGGCATGGAGGGTGTCGCTATGCTGAGCCGGCGGTGGCGCGCTGCTCGTGAACTGGAGGTGATGGCGAGTGACGGTATTGGATTGTCTGTTGCGGCGCATCGAGGCCGCACCCGCGTGCCTGGTGACGGTGGAGTCTACCCAAGGCTCGGTGCCGCGCGAGCCCGGCGCCTGGATGGCCCTGTTTGCGGGAGATCCGCAGCCGCTGGGCACCATCGGCGGCGGCCATCTGGAACTGCAGGCCATGCATGAGGCGCACGAGCGCCTGGCAGATCACCTGGCCGGCCGCCCGGCGCGAGCGGCCGTGGTGCGCCGGGCGCTGGGCCCCAGCCTAGGCCAGTGCTGCGGCGGCGTGGTGCACCTGCGCTTCGAATGCGTGGCCGCGGCCGACGCGCCGGCCCTGCGCCGGCGCCTAGCGCCGCGATTGCAGCCGGTGGCGCTGTTCGGCGGCGGCCACGTGGGGCACGCGCTGGCGCGCGTGCTGGCGCCGCTGCCGTTCGCGCTGCACTGGATCGACAGCCGCGAGGGCGTATTCCCCCCGCAGGTGGATGCCGATACGGTCTGCGAACATTCCGACCCGGTGCAGGCCGCCGTGCCGGACCTGGCGCCGCAGTCCTGCGTGCTCATCATGAGCTTCAGCCACGCCGAGGACCTGGACATCGTCGCCGCCTGCCTGCTGCGCCAGCGCGAGCGGGGCGACCTGCCCTTCATCGGCCTGATCGGCAGCCGCACCAAGTGGGCCACCTTCCGCCACCGCCTGGCGGCGCGCGGCTTCTCGAACGAGGAGCTCGCGCATATCACCTGCCCGATCGGCGTGCCCGGCATCACGGGCAAGGAGCCCGAGGTGATCGCCGTGGCGGTGGCGGCGCAGCTGTTGCAGTTGCTGCCCAGGGATTTGGCATAAAACGGGCTGCAAGGCTTGTGCGGCAAGCGCCTGCAGCTATTCTTCCGGTAGTTTTCTGGTGGATGCAGGCGCCGTGGATAGGTGGCGGCACAGGGATATCCCGTAGCGTTTCCCGTGGCGGAGGCTACAAAAATTGCATACACTTAATGTCTACAGATTGGTCGCAGCGGTGCCCCGGTAGCTCTTTGCCAAGGTGCGCGGCCTGTTGTTTCCTGCTCAGAGCGCCCGCAGTGGTGAGCAGCTTGGCTGTGGCACTTGCGTGCCACCGAGGTTGAAGCACTATGGAAAGCTACCTTCTGGACTGGTCCAATCTGCTCTTGCGCTGGCTGCACGTCATCACCGCCATCGCCTGGGTGGGCTCGTCGTTCTATTTCGTGTTCCTGGACAGCAGTCTCACGCCCCCGAACGACGAGCGCATGAAGCGCGACGGCGTGACCGGCGAGCTGTGGGCCGTGCACGGCGGCGGGTTCTATCACCCGGTCAAATACAACGTCTCGCCGCCCAAGCTGCCGGACCACCTGCACTGGTTCTACTGGGAGAGCTACACCACCTGGCTCAGCGGGTTCGCGCTGCTCACCGTGTCGTACCTGTGGAACGCCGGCATCTACCTGGTGAGCCCGTCCAACCCGCTCATGCCGCCCTCCATGGCCATCGTGGCGGCGTTGGCCTTCCTGGTGGTGTTCTGGCTGCTCTACGACGGCATCTGCCGCGTCTTCGGCCAGAAGGACAAGGGCGACGCCATCGTGGGCGCGCTGGTTCTGGTGCTGGTGTGCATCGCGGCCTGGCTCGCCTGCCACATCTTCCCCGGCCAGGCGGCCTTCCTGCTCATGGGCGCCATGCTGGCCACGTCCATGAGCGCCAACGTGTTCTTCTGGATCATTCCCGGCCAGCGCAAGGTGGTCGCGGCGCTCAAGGCCGGCCAGCCGGTGGACCCCATCCACGGCAAGCGCGGCAAGCAGCGCAGCGTGCACAACACCTACTTCACGCTGCCCGTGCTGTTCGCCATGCTGTCCAACCACTACGGCTGGCTCTACAACCACCCGCGCAACTGGCTGGTGCTTATCCTGATGATGTTCGCCGGCGCCGCCATCCGCCAGTTCTTCGTGATGCGCCATGGCTTCAAGCTGGGCCGCAACGCCCATCCCTGGCCCTATGCGGCCGTGGGCGTTGTGGTCCTGCTGGGCGTGCTGGGCTGGCTCAGGCCCGCACCGCAGGCCGCGGTCGCGGCGCAGGCCGGCGCAGCGCCGGCCGCCGCTGGCTACGAGCAACTGCACGCCGTCATGCAGAAGCACTGCGTGGTCTGCCACAGCGCCAGCACGGTTGCGCAGAAGAACGTGAAGTTCGACACCCCCGAGGAGGTCAAGGGCCACGCGCAGCAGATCTACCAGCAGGTCGTGCAGCTGCGCAAGATGCCCTTCGGCAACCCCGGCGCGCTGACCGACGAGGAGCGCAACACCTTCAAGCGCTGGTACGAAGGCGGCGCGCCGGTCGCGCCCTGATTGGGGTTTATGAATGAAAAAGGGCTGCAGCGCTTGCCAGTCAAGCACCTGCAGCTCTTTTTTTGTGAGTGGACAGCATGGAGACCGTGGCAGAATGCGCGCCAGGAGTCTTTACCCATGAGCATCAAGAGCGACAAATGGATCCGCCGCATGGCCGAGCAGCACGGCATGATCGAGCCCTTCGAGCCCGGCCAGGTGCGCGAGAGCGAGGGCCGCAAGATCATCAGCTACGGCACCAGCAGCTACGGCTACGACATCCGCTGCGCGCGCGAATTCAAGGTCTTCACCAACATCCACAGCACCGTGGTGGACCCGAAGAACTTCGACGAGAAGAGCTTCGTCGATTTCGAGGGCGACTACTGCATCATCCCGCCCAACAGCTTCGCGCTGGCGCGCACGGTGGAATACTTCCGCATCCCGCGCGACGTGCTCACCGTGTGCCTGGGCAAGAGCACCTACGCGCGCTGCGGCATCATCGTCAACGTCACGCCCTTCGAGCCCGAGTGGGAGGGCTACGTGACGCTGGAGTTCAGCAACACCACGCCGCTGCCCGCCAAGATCTACGCGGGCGAGGGCTGCGCGCAGGTGCTGTTCTTCCAGGGCGACGAGGAATGCGCCGTGAGCTACAAGGACCGCAACGGCAAGTACCAGGGCCAGCACGGCGTGACGCTGCCCAAGGCCTGAGAGCACGTTCTGAATGCAGGCGTAATATCTGCCGCTGGCGCGTGGTGCGCATGGGAGACGGTCCATGAAATGGGAAGGCAACCGCGAATCGGACAACGTGGAGGACCGCCGCAGCGGTGGCGGCGGCGGCTTCGTGGGCGGGCGCTCCATCGGCATCGGCACGGTGGTGCTGGCGCTGATCGGCTGGGGCGTGTTCGGCATCAACCCGCTCACCACCATCGGCGTGCTGTCGGGCGGCGGCGCGCCCCAGGAGCAGCAGGCGCCGGCGCAGCGGCCGCCGGCCAATGACCGCCAGGCAGCCTTCGTCTCCACCGTGCTGGCCTCGACCGAAGACGTGTGGGCGCAGATCTTCCGCCAGGGCGGGGCGCAGTACCGCGACCCCAAGCTGGTGCTCTACCGCGGCGCGACGCCCACGGCCTGCGGCACGGGGCAGAGCGCCATGGGGCCGTTCTACTGCCCCGGCGACCAGAAGGTGTACCTGGACATGGACTTCTTCGACACCATGAGCCGCCAGCTCGGCGCGCCGGGCGAGTTCGCGCGCGCCTACGTGATCGCCCACGAGGTGGGCCACCACGTGCAGACCCTGCTGGGCGCCACGGCCAAGGTGGACGGCATGCGCGGACGCGTGAGCCAGCGCGAGCAGAACGCGCTGTCGGTGCGGCTGGAGCTGCAGGCCGACTGCTATGCTGGCATCTGGGCCCACCACTCGCAGCAGGCCAAGAACTGGATGGACCAGGGCGACATCGAATCGGCCGTGAACGCCGCCGAGCAGATCGGCGACGACACGCTGCAGCGCCAGCAGACGGGCACCGTGCGGCCCGACGCCTTCACCCATGGCTCCAGCGCGCAGCGCGTGCGCTGGTTCACGCAGGGCCTGAAGACCGGCAGCGTGCAGGCCTGCGACACGTTCCGGGCGCAGTCACTGTAGTTTTTGCGGCGCATTCGGGGCATGGGTCGGGGCGCCGCGACTGGGTGCCTGGCCCTTTTGTTTGCTGCGGTGCGACAATAACGGCTTGATGACACAACCCTACTCCACCCTTGCGCTGGCCGAACCGCTCAAGCGCGCCGTAGCCGATATGGGCTACGAGAACATGACCCCGATCCAGGCCCAGGCGATCCCCGTGGTGCTGACGGGCAAGGACGTGATGGGCGCCGCGCAGACCGGCACCGGCAAGACGGCTGCGTTCTCGCTTCCGCTGCTGCAACGCCTGCTCAAGCACGAGAACAGCTCCGCCTCGCCCGCGCGCCACCCCGTGCGCGCCCTGGTGCTGCTGCCCACGCGCGAGCTGGCGGACCAGGTGGCGCAGCAGATCGCCATGTACGCCAAGTACACCAAGCTGCGCAGCACCGTGGTGTTCGGCGGCATGGACATGAAGCCGCAGACCGCCGAGCTCAAGAAGGGCGTCGAGGTGCTGGTGGCCACGCCGGGGCGGCTGCTCGACCACATCGAGGCCAAGAACGCGGTGCTCAACCAGGTCGAGTACGTGGTGCTCGACGAGGCCGACCGCATGCTGGACATCGGCTTCCTGCCCGACCTGCAGCGCATCCTTTCGTACCTGCCCAAGCAGCGCACCACGCTGCTGTTTTCGGCCACGTTCTCGCCCGAGATCAAGCGCCTGGCGGGCAGCTACCTGCAGGATCCCGTCACCATCGAGGTGGCGCGCCCCAACGAGACGGCCTCCACCGTGGAGCAGCGCTTCTTCAGCGTGCAGGACGACGACAAGCGCCGCGCCATCCGCCACGTGCTGACCGAGCGCGGGCTCAAGCAGGCCTTCATCTTCGTCAACAGCAAGCTCGGCTGCGCCCGCCTGGCGCGCAGCCTGGAGCGCGACGGCCTGAAGACCGCGGCGCTGCACGGCGACAAGAGCCAGGACGAGCGCCTCAAGGCCCTGGAGGCCTTCAAGAGCGGCGACGTGGACCTGCTGGTGTGCACCGACGTGGCGGCGCGGGGCCTGGACATCAAGGACGTGCCGGCCGTGTTCAACCACGACGTGCCGTTCAACGCCGAGGACTACGTGCACCGCATCGGCCGCACGGGGCGCGCGGGCGCATCGGGCCTGGCCGTCACGCTGGTCGGCAGCGGCGATGCGCGCCTGGTGGCCGACATCGAGAAGCTCATCAAGAAGAAGGTCGAGCTCGAACCGCTGGAACTGCAGGAAGAGCGCCCGCGCGGGCGCTTCAACGATGGCCGGCGCGCCTGGCGCGAGGAGGGCGGCGACGCCCCCCGCAGCGGCGGCCGCGAGCGCGGCGGCTACCGCGGCGCACCGGCCGTGGTGCGCGACGCCTTCTTCGACAAGCCCTACGAGCCCAGCGCCACCGGCAGCGGTGCGGCGAGCTGGGAGGTGGCCCCCAAGGCGGCCGTGGCGCGCGGCAGCATCTCCGCCAACATCAAGCACAAGCGCAAGCTGCCGGCCCTGTTCAAGGCGCCCCAGCCCGAGGCCGAGCCTTCGGCCCAGTGATCGCGCCGGGAGTCGCGCCGGGCTCCCGTTGAAATTTCATGCAAAAAAGGCTTCTAGCGCTTGTGCAGAAAGCGCTGGAAGCTATGATTTCGATAGTCCGTCAGTGCTGGTGGACGTGGCCGCCTCTGCCGGCCAGTTCCGCGATCAGCGCCGCGTCGATCGCGCCGAAGGCCAGCTCCGTGCCGCCGCGCTGCGCGGCGAAGGCCTGGGCGGCCTCGCGCGTGGCGAAGGCGGGCAGGTTGCCCGCGCGCATCGGCCCCCTGGCCGACGATCCGTGCACGTAGTAGGCGCCCAGGGCGTCGATCCAGCGCGCGCCGCCGTCCCCCGCGGGCGCGGAGGCATCGGTGACGTAGTGGGCCACGATGCTCTCGGCGCTGCGGCCGGGGCTGTAGCGCGCCACGTCCTGCAGGTACATGAACAGCGACAGCGGCGAGTCGAAGAACTGCGCGTCGCCGTTGTCGAAGATGACCTGCGCTGCCCATTCGCGCGAGCGCGCCGGGAACATGCCGCAGACGGGGCAGCGGGCGTCCGCCGGTATGGCGCGCGCCGCCGTGGGCGGCAGGCCCGAGGCGGGGTCGTAGTGCGTGGGCGGGGCGACGATGCACACGTCCGGTGCCGGTGCCGGTGCCGCCTGGGGCGCGAGTGCCTTGCGCACCGCGGGTACGCTCCACGGCGCGCTGGCCGCCAGGGCCGCGAGCGCGCTCATGGCCAGCATGCGCCTGCGGCGCTGCTGTAGTGGCGGGAGTAGGGGCGCGGCGGGCATGGCTTACATGCGCGTGTCGTGCAGCGCGCCGCCGCTCAGGTCCACCATGTCCAGCTTGATGTCGGCGAAGCGCAGCACCTTGCCGCCGTACTCGCCGGCGAACCTGGTGGCGTCGGCCTCCTGGGCGAAGCTGGCGATGGTCGGGCCCATGGAGCCGTGGCGCTTGCTGCCCAGCACGTAGACGGCCGCCTTGGCGTCTATCCAATGGCCCTTGGGCTCGTCCCAGCTGGCCTGGCCCATGTCCTGCACGTAGACGGCGCGCACGGGCCGCACCTGCTCGCCCGCGAGCAGGGTGTTGAACAGCTCCACCGTGTCGCAGAAGAAGGCGGGCTTGTCCTGGCCGGCGTAGTGGATCTGCGCCTTGGGGCCGGGGTAGTCGGAGAGCAGCATGCCGTCGAGCTCGCAGGAGGTGGAGCGGTCGATCTCCACGGGAGCGAGCGATTGCGCCTCACCGGGCTTGTCGCCGCAGGCGGCCAGCAGGACGGTGAAGGCGGCCAGGCCCAGCGCGCGGCGGCGGGTGAGGCAGGAACAGGTCGTCATGGCTTGAATCTCCATTGGGCAAGAGCGAGCGGCAGCACGATCCAGGCGGCCATCACGCCGCCCATGATCAAAGGGTTGCCCAGCGATGCGGGCACGACGCTGGCCAGGCCGTAGAGGGTGCGCACGTCCTCGAGCGAGAACACGTTGAGGATGCGGAACACGTCCGCGGGGTTGAGCAGCAGCAGCCAGGCGAAGGCGTCGCCCGCGAACTGCCCGCCGGTGGTCACGAGCAGGCCCAGCAGCAGCAGGTCGAACACCAGCACGAAGAAGAACCAGGTAGCGATGGCCAGGCCCGAGGCGCGGGTGCGCTCGCGCGCCAGCACCGAGATGAGCACCGCCAGGCTCAGGAACGCCAGGCCCAGCAGCACCGAGCTGAGCATGAAGCCGCCGTAGTGGAACAGCGCGTTGGCGCTCATGTGGCGCCACAGCAGCACGGCCACCAGGCCGAAGCCGGCCACGGTGGAGAGGGCGAGTGCGGCGGCCAGCCCCAGGTATTTGCCCAGCAGCAGCTCCAGCCGCGTGATCGGCAGGGCCAGCAGCAGGTCGAGCGAGCCGCGCTCGCGCTCGCCGACGATGGCGTCGAAGCCCAGTAGCAGGGCGATCAGCGGGATCAGGTAGATGACCAGGCTGACCAGGCTGGCGATGGTGAACTCGATGGAGCGAAAGCCCACCTGGCCCTGCTGCGCGCCGCCGAAGTAGGCGATGACGAGCGAGAACACGGTGAAGACGAGCGCGACGGCCAGCACCCAGCGGTTGCGCATGCGGTCGCGGAATTCCTTCGCGGCGACGGTGAGGATGGGGGTCAATTCCATGGCGGCCATCCTTTATCAGGCGGAAAGACCGAAGAACATGTCTTCGAGCGAGGGCTCCTGCAGGCGCAGGTCGCGCACGCGCGCGCCCAGGGGGGCGAGGGCGGCGAGCACGGCCATCTTGTGCGTGCGCGCGCACTGCAGCTGCAGGCCCGTGGG
Source organism: Alicycliphilus denitrificans K601 (assembly GCF_000204645.1). Classification (NCBI taxonomy): domain Bacteria; kingdom Pseudomonadati; phylum Pseudomonadota; class Betaproteobacteria; order Burkholderiales; family Comamonadaceae; genus Alicycliphilus; species Alicycliphilus denitrificans. Next base: position 1,433,108 of record NC_015422.1, read on the forward strand.
CGTCTGCGCGGGCTTGGCGCCCGTGGTCGCGAGCAGGGCGTGCAGGGCCTCGTGGCAGTCTTCGGGGGCCATGTCCACCTCCACGATGAGCGGCAGGCCCGTGCGCTCGCGCAGCTCCTGCACGCTGCCCACCGCCTGCACCTGGCCCGAGGCCAGGATGGCCAGGCGGTCGACGCGCTCCTGCAGCTCGGCGAGGATGTGCGAGGTGATGATGACGGTGACGCCGCCGGCCTGCAGGTCGCGCAGCGTGGCGTAGAAGTCGCGGATCGCCTGGGGGTCCAAGCCGTTGGTGGGCTCGTCGAGGAACAGCACGCGGGGCTTGCCGAGCAGGGCCTGGGCGAACCCCAGGCGCTGGCGCATGCCTTTGGAGTATTCGCGCACCGGGCGCTTGCCTGCGTGCGCCAGGCCCACCTTCTCCAGCATGGCCGGGCAGTCCTGCAGCGGCGCGCCCTTCAGGCGCGCGAAGAAGTGCAGCGTCTCCAGGCCGTCGAGGTTGTCGTACAGCACGACGTTTTCCGGCAGGTAGCCGAGCTGCCTGCGCGCGGCGCGGAAGTGCCGCCCGCCCACGGGCGTGCCGGCCACCAGGATGGAGCCCGCGGTGGGCGCGAGCAGGCCCAGCATCATCTTGAACAGCGTACTCTTGCCCGCGCCGTTGTGGCCGATCAGGCCGAAGAGTTCGCCCGGGGGAATGTCCAGATCGACGCCGTCGACGGCATGCAGCGCGCCGAAGTGCTTGTGCACGCCGCGCAGGGAGATGGCCATCTGCTCACTGGCCGGGGAAATGCTTGCCACGCCATTGACTCCAGTCTTGGTGGTAGGGGCGCATGCGCGGGTGGGGGTCCACCACCGAGGGCACGCGCAGAACGGGAAACTGCTGGCCCACCAGGCGCAGCGCTTGCACGGCGGGGCTGGCCAGCAGCAGCTTGATGCTGGGGTGGCGCCAAGTCAGACGGTCCACCATGTCGTTGGCCTCGTACTGCACGTCGCCCATGCCATCGCCGTTGCGGTCCCAGCCCAGGTAGTTGCTCCAGTAGTTGCCGCGCCTGGTGCCCCAGCGCTCGTCGCGCGCACCCACGTAGCGCACCTGCTCGCGGTTGGCGATGAAGTCGTTACCCTCCACCTCGTTGCGCGTGGAGCCCGCCGACAGGTGCACGCCCACGGTGTTGTCCACGACCAGGTTGTCGTTGAGCTTGATGTACTCCACGTCGTAGATGAAGAAGCCCCGGTTGTTTCCGGCCACGACGTTGCCCTCGATCACCGAGTCCTGCAGCGTGCGCAGCATGATGCCGTGGTCCGAATTGCCCCAGGCGCGGTTGCCCCGCACCTCCTGGTTGCGCACCTCCATGAGCGCCAGGCCGCCGCGGTTGTAGTACGTGTCGTTGTCCTCCCACAGGTTGTAGTAGGAGTTCATGTAGTGCGTGCCGTAGCGGCTGTGGTGCAGCCGGTTGCCGCGGAACACGGCGTGGTGCGACACGTCCACGTACAGCGCGTCGCGCACGAAGCTGATGTCGTTGCCCAGGATCTTCGCGCCCTTGGTGTTGTACAGCTGCACGCCGTTGCCGCGCTGGGGCGAGGCGTATTCGCGCTTGCCGGTGATGGTGTTGTGCTCTATGAGCACGTCGTCGGCCTTCTCTATCCACAGCCCGAACAGGTTGTAGGTCAGGTCGCAGCGGCGCACGATGGCGCGGTGCGCGCCGGGGTAGAGGTAGATGCCGGCGTTCTGGTCCTTGAGGTCGTCGCCCGAGTCGCGCACGATCAGGCCCTCTATCACCACGTCGGGGGCGGTGACGCGGATGGTGTCGCCCTGGTTGCCGCCGCTGATGGTAGGGCGGTCCAGGCCGCGCAGGGTCAGGGGCTTGTCGATCAGCAGGTTGGCGCGGTACTGGCCGCGCGCCACCTCGATCACGTCGCCTGGCCGGGCCTTGGCCACCGCGGCGGCCAGGTCGTCGCCGGGGCGCACGCTCAGGGTGGCTGCCTGGCAGGCCCCGGCGATGCACAGCGCCAGGGCCGCACCTAAGTGGGACAGGGAGGTCATGCGATGAGCCAGCCCAGGGTCTTGAGCACCAGGAACAGCGCAGCGCCAATCATCAGGTTCTTGAATCCCACGTAGCTCATCATGTCCATCACGCCGGCGACGCGGTACTGGTCGCGCCACCAGGGGCCATCCTTCACATAGCGGCGGCCGGACAGGCGGATCAACACCTCGTACACGCTCCAGCCGAACCACCAGCCGATGATAGCGCCCGAGGACAGGTGGCCCAGGGCGGCCTGCACCCAGGCGATGGTGGCGGCAATGGCCAGCGCCAGGCCGGCGATCTGCAGCGCCCTCTGGCTGTGCCAGCCCTCGCGGCTCCAGGGCCACAGGTGGTCGCGCAGCTCCAGCCACAGCCACTGCAGCAGGCCCACGTCTTCCTTGTGCGCGGGCAGGGTGCGGTCGGTGGGCATGCGCGGGTCGACGCCGTCCTTGGCCTTGGGCGAGATCTGGTCCTCCACCTTGGCCGGGTGGATCGGGATGAAGTAGCCGTTCTTGCCGATGGGCGTGATCTCCAGGCCGTCCTTCTCGCGGCGCTTGCGCTCCTTGGCCAGGGGCGGGCAGCCCTTGGTGTCGGTGTACAGGATCATGCAGTCCAGGCAGTGCAGGCACTCGCGGTGGTCGATGCGGCCGTCGGCGTCGATGGCCTGGGCGCCGCAGCCCACGGCGCAGGCCTTGCAGCTGTTGCAATCCTGCTTGCGCTTGAGGCCGAACCAGCGGAAGGTGCTGGGCATGGCCAGCGACGCACCCAGCGGGCAGATGTACTTGCAGTAGGGCCGCTCGATGAAGATGGACACGCCCAGGATGGCGGCCACGAACAGGCCGTAGGGCCAGGCGCGGTTCATCACGCCGACCAGGAAGGTGGTCTTGAAGGGCTCGACCTCGGCCAGCTTCTCCGCCAGGCCCATGGAGAACATGGACACCGTGAGCAGGAAGAAGAACACGGCGTACTTGACCCACTTCAGGCGGTCATGCCATTTCTGCGGCAGCGCCGTTTGGAAGCGCTTGAGGCCGATGGCCTTGGCGATCTTGAAGATCGCCTCCTGCAGCGAGCCGAACGGGCACATCCAGCCGCAGAACAGGCCGCGGCCGAACAGGAACACGGTGACGATGATGAAGATCCAGAACAGGAAGATGAACGGATCGGACAGGAACAGCGACCAGGTCCACTGGAACAGCAGCGAGTGGAACCAGGTCAGCACCTGGGTGATGGAGGGCTGGGCCATGTAGCCGAAGCCGATCCAGAAGATGCTGAGCGCCCAGAACGTGTACTTGAAGCCGTTGACCGGCCACTTGTTCTTGTGCGTGGACAGCCGGGTGAGCCTCTCGCGCAGAGCGTAGACCACCGTGACGGCCACCAGCAGCAGGCCGAACAGGCTGATGGGCAGGGCCTGCGACTTCCAGATGCGCACCCAGGGGGCGGCGGGTTCCTCGACCTTGGGGCGGCCGCCTTCGAGGCTGCTGGCGGGCAGCCAGTACTTGGACTCGAACACGGCGAAGCTGCGGTGCCCAGTGGCGCGGTCCACGCGGTTGCCCAGGAAGGCCAGCTTCCAGGGATAGGCCGCGGAGAACGAGGGCGAGCGGATGATGAAGATGGCCGACTCGGTGTAGCGCGGCGCGCCCCCGGCCTCCAGGCCGTAGAGGTTGTACGAATCCAGATCGCGGAAGGTGAAGGAGTCCGCGCCCTGCTTGACCTGCACGCGGTCGAAGATGCCGCCGCGCACGAAGCCCGAGCCCTTGAAGGACTCCTGGCCCGCGGTCTTGATGACGAACAGCGCGTTCTCGCCCTCCTTGAGGCGCGAGCGCAGGCTGTCGAACGCGTTGTCGCCCAGCACGCTGCGGCCGATGTCGGGCTGGTTCAGGTCGCCGAACCACAGCTCGATGAAGGGCTCGGGGCCGCGCGGCAGGCCGACCTGCTCGGGCTTGACGAGCAGCTGCTGCACCGCGCCCATCTTCACGAGCTGCGCCCAGTCGTATTTCTGGCCGGTGGTGGCGAACTTTGCGGGCTCACGCACCGTGGGCGCGATGATGCCGGTCTGGCGCGCGACGGCGGCGCCCGAGGTCATGACCACCTGGTTCTGCGCGACGACGGTGACGGTGGCGCCCGAGATGGCGTCCACGCCGGTCACGTTCTCGTCGGGGCGCGAGGGGCCGACCTCGATGGTGTCGGTCACCGACTTGCCGACGTACTGGTTGTTGAAATTGATGAGGGCCGATTCCGGGATGCCCAGCAGCAGGATGGGCTCGGAATGCTTGAGCACCTTCAGGCCGACGAAATGGCCTTTCGTGTCCATGCCGATGAGGGTCACCACCGGCTTGCCCGAGTAGGCGGGCGTGTCGGTGATGTCGGTGGACAACATCACGTAGCCCAGCAGCTTCTTCTGGGCCGAGTCGTTGTCGTAGGCCTCGACGTAGGGTGGCTGGCCCTTGCGCTCGGAGAAATGCGTTGCGCCCGGAAAGACCTCGGTACACGGCAGCAGCGAGCACATGTCGGGCGTGCTTGCCAGGTTGGCGGGCAGCTCGGCCTCGTAGGCGCCGGCGTGGGCGCGGGGCGCCTGCAGGGCCAATGCCATGAACAGGGCGAAACAGAAGGCTGCGAACCGTTGACCGAGGGAAAACATCACACTTGTCCAGATAAAAAAAGGCAGGGCTGCGGCAAGCGCAGCACCTGCCCGGGGGGCCTATCAGGCCTCGACGATCATGCGCGTGCGCATCTCAAGGTGCAGCGCATGGCAGAACGTGGAGCAGTAAGCCCAGAACACGCCAGGCTTGTCGGCCACGAAGGTGACCGACTTGGTCTCCAGCGGGTTGATGACGAACTGGATGTTGTACTTGGGCAGGGCGAAGCCGTGCGTCAGGTCCTCGATCTTGTCCAGGTTGGTCAGGATCAGCGTGACCTCGTCGCCCTTCTTCACGGTGAACTCGCGCATGCTGAAGGCCGGCGCCTGCGAGGTGAGCTTGACGGTGACCTTCTTGCCGTTGCGGAACACGCCTGATTCCTTGGCGTCCTTGACGGCCAGCGGGAACTCGTCCAGCTCGTACACCTGCTTGGGCTTGAGGAGGTCGCGCTTGAAGATGATGAAGTCGTGCGGTTCGCCGCGCACCGGGTGGTCGGCCAGCAGCACCATCTTCTCGCCCGAGATGTCGATCAGTTGCTCGTTCTCGGGGTGCAGCGGGCCCACGGGCAGGAAGCGGTCCTTGGAGAACTTGCAGCCCACGGCCAGGAACTTGCCGTCGGCGGCCTTGGTCTCGGACTGCGATGCGTTGATGTGGCCGGGCTGGTAGTGCACGTCGATGCGGTCCACCACGTACTTGGCGTTCTTGTCGCCCTTGTGGAAGGCGATGGCCTTCTCCACGTTCCACTTGACGATCTGGCTGTCCAGGAACAGCGTGGTGTAGGCGTTGCCGCGGCCGTCGAAGGCGGTGTGCAAGGGGCCCAGGCCCACTTCGACCTCGGCGACGATGGCGTCGTCGAGCTTCTCCATCTTGCCGTCGAACCAGTCCAGCACCTTGGCGAGCTCGATGGTCGTGGTGGTGGGCGAGAGCTTGCCGGCGCAGATGAAGTACTTGCCGTCGGGGCTGGCGTTCACGCCGTGCGGGTTCTTCGGAACGCTGACGTAGGCGACCAGGGCCGTCTTCGGGTCCTTGTTGGCCTCGTGCGTGCCGTCCACTACGGGCACCTTGTTGCCATAGGTCTTGAACTTGCCGGCCTTCACGGCCTCCTCGATGCGCGCCACGTTGAAGAACAGGCAGGCGTCGCGCTCGGCGGACATCATGTCCTCGTAGTGGATGCCGTTCTCGGTGTTGTACTGGTTGGTGGCCGCGAGCTTGCCATCGTACGAGGTGGCGACCAGGTCGCAGTTGCCGTCGATCAGCACCTGCCAGCGCACTTCCATGGTCTCGGCGTCCACGCAGGTGAACAGCGAGCGGTACTTCTCGGGAGCATTCACGTCCTTGCCGTCGTTGGGCAGGGGAATGGCGAACTCGCCGCCGCAGAACACGCGCGTCGTGTAGTTGATCGCGGGATCGACCGGGTCGGCCTTGTCAGGGAAGATGCCGTGGAAGCCCTGCACGTTGGGCAGGTCGGTGATCTTGTCGCAGACGAAGTAGTCCAGGCGGATGCGTGCGATGCGGGCATTGATCTTGTCGTTGACCCAGGCGTAGCGACCGTCGTAATTGCCGTCCTTGTACGAGGCATGCAGGTGGTGGGTGTCGGCCACCGTGTAGCGCAGGTTGCCGTCGGGCTTGGTGCCCATGACGGCCTTGGATTCGTTGGTGATGCCCCAGCCCACGAGCGCGTCGGGCACGAAGCAGGGAATGCGGTGGATCTCGCGGCCCGAAGGCAGGCCCAGCACGCGCACGTCGCCGTTGTGGCCGCCGCTCCACAGGCCGTAGTAGGTGTCGAGCTCACCGGGCTTGAGGTGCACGTTCGCGCCGCTGCCGGCATGCGCGGCCGGTGCGGGCGCGGAGGCGGGGGTGCCCGATGCCGCCGGGGACGCGGCGGGTTTGTCGTTGCAAGCAGCGACGCCTACCGTCAGGCCCGCCAGCGCGGCGGTGTTGATGAAACGGCGCCGGCCCATGCCGACGGTTTCGGTGCCCAGGTCTTCTTTCTTGCTCATGAGGTCCTCTTTCAGGGTGTGTTAAACGGAAAACGATGGTGGGCCGCGCGCCGGCGGCGGCGCGGCCATGGGAGCGATGGCCGGCGCCTCGGGTGGCGGCGCGGGCTGGGAGTGAACGATTGGCAGGGCAGGCTGGGCGTGCGCGGCGGGCTGCGGCGGCGCGCTGCCCAGCAGGCACAGCCCGCAATCCATGCCCAGCGTGTCGAGCACGGCGTTGCCGGTCTTGGCATGCACCACCAGGGTGGCGCCGCTGCCGGCGGAACAGACCAGCTCCATGCTGCGGGGCTGCACCAGCGGGGAGGCCAGCGTCGCGCCCAGGCTGAAGATGAACCACGCGGCGATCCACCAGCGCAGGCGGTTCAGGGATCGTAGGGTGTCCATGGCGGCGGTAGGGAGTCTGGTGGGGTGTGAATGCGGATCGCCCCCTTTGGCGGGGGCAGACAAATGTTCACTTCAAATGTTTGTTTGGATGTTGATTTACATCAACCAAGCTATTCTGGAAACTACCAAACTGGCGCCCCATGCCAGAGGGCAGGCTCGTCGCATGGAGCGCGAGCTGCGATGCCCCTGGCTTTGGACGTCTGGACTACAAAAGAAAGGCTTTCTCGATGAACAAGACATCCCTCACGATGGCGCTGGCCGCCGCCGCCCTGGTGCTTGCCGCCTGCGGCAAGAGCGAGGCGCCGGCATCCGCGCCGGCACCCGCACCCGCGCCGGCGGCAGAAGCACCGGCCGCTGCTCCGGCACCCGCCGCGCCGGTTGCGGAGAACACCGCCGGCAAGAGCGCGTACGGCAAGACCTGCGCCATGTGCCACGCCGCCGGCGTGGCCGGCGCGCCCAAGCCCGGCGACAAGGCCGACTGGGGCCCGCGCATCGCCCAGGGCAAGGAGACGCTCTACAAGCACGCGCTCGAGGGCTTCACCGGCGCCAAGGGCCAGATGCCCGCGCGCGGCGGCAATGCGTCGATGAGCGACGAGGACGTGAAGGCCGCCGTGGACTTCATGGCCGACCAGTCGATCTGACAAGGAGGGAGTGCGCGCCATGAACAACGGATGGCAAGGCGGACGGCTGTCGCGGCGGCGCTTCGCCCTGGCGCTGCCCCTGCTGGGCGCCGTGGCCTGGGCCCCTGCGGGCATGGCGCGGGCCGCGGGGCCGCAGCGCGCGAGCCGCAACCTCATGGGCACGCGCGTGGACATCGTCGCCGACGGCGGCGATGCCCGGCAGCTGCAGGCCGCGATCGGCCTGGCCTTCGAGGAGATGCAGCGTCTGGAGGCATCGCTGAGCCGCTACCGCGAGGACAGCGTGGTGCGGCGCATCGGACAGGCGGCCGGGCGCCACCCGGTGGCCGTGCCTCCCGAGGTCATGGACGTGCTGGCGAGCGCCCAGCGGGTCTGGCGCGAGAGCGCGGGCGCGTTCGACCCCACCGTGGGTGCGCTGTCGGGCTGGCATTTCGAGCCCGGCCGGCAGTCCATGCCCGCGTCGGCCGAGATCGCCGCGGCGCTGCGCCACGTGGACGCGCGCCAGCTGCAACTCGATGAGCGCGCGGGCACGGCCTACCTGGCCGGGCGCGGCATGGCGCTCGATCTGGGCGGCATCGCCAAGCTGCCCATCCTGGCGGCGGGCCTGCGCGTGCTCGAACGCGAGGGCGTCGCCAATGCGCTCGTCAATGGCGGCGGCGACGTGCTCGCCAGCGGCCGCCTGCAGGGCCGTCCCTGGCGCGTGGGGGTGCGCGATCCGCGCGCGCCCGACAGGCTGCTGGGCGCGATCGAGGTCGAGGGCTTCGGCGTAGTCGCGTCCTCGGGCGACTACGAGCGCGGCTTCGTGCACCAGGGCCGGCGCCTGCACCATGTGCTCGATCCCCACACCGGCTGGCCCACCACGGGCGTGCACGGCGTGGCGCTGCTCGCGCGCGACGTGCGTGCCGTCAACGGCTGGGGTACGGCGCTCATGGTGCAGGGCATGGCAGCCGTGCCGGCCTGGAGCGCGCGCCACCCCGGCGTGGCCGTGCTGGCCGCCGGCGCCGATGGCGTGCTGTGGCGATCGGACGCCATGGCAGAGGCGCTCAAGCCCGTCAGCATCTAGAAAACGATAGCTGCCAGCGCTTTTTGTAAGCCGATTCCAGGTGGTTTCTACCATGGAATCGGCCCGTGGAAAGCGCTGGCAGCTTTGCTTTTGATAGCGACCTATTCCCCGGGCCGCTGCTGCTGCGCGCACTGCACCTTGCAGTGCTCGCGCTCGGCCAGCGTGGCGCCGAAGCGCACGGCGCTCAAGGCGCCGCCCCAGACGCAGCCCGTGTCCAGCCCCTGTATGTCGGGCCGGCTGATCCAGCCCAGCGTGGACCAGTGGCCGAAGGCGATCAGCGTGCCGCTGGTGCGCCGGCCCGGCGCATCGAACCAGGGCAGCAGCCCGGCGGGCGCATGCGCGGCGCTCTCGGTGCTCTCGAAGTCCATGCGCCCCTCGGGCGTGCAGAAGCGCAGCCGCGTGAGCGCGTTGACGATGATGCGCAGGCGGTCCGCCCCCTGCAGGCCCGCGTCCCACTGGTCCGGGCTGTTGCCGTACATCTCCCGCAGGAAGTCCGGGAGCGCCGGGCCGCGCAGCATGGCGTGCACCTCGTCCGCAAGCGCCAGCACGTCGTCTGCGGACCATTGCGGCAGCACGCCCGCGTGCACCATCAGCAGGTCGGTGCCGCCGTGGCGCACGCGCCGCGCCAGGGGTTGCTGGCGCAGCCAGTCGAGCAGGGCCTGCCTGTCGGGCGCCTGCAGGACGTCTTGCAGCGTGTCGCGGCGCGAGGGCGGGCGCACGCCATGGGCCGTGGCCAGCAGGTGCAGGTCGTGGTTGCCCAGCAGTGCGCGCACGCTGTCGCCCAGCCGCATGCAGCGGCGCAGCACCGCGGCCGAGCCGGGGCCGCGGTTGACCAGGTCGCCCAGCAGGTAGACGGTGTCGCGGCTGGGAGAGAAACCAATGGTGGAAAGCAGGCGCCCGAAGGCTTCGTCGCAGCCCTGGATATCGCCCACGCAATAAAGAGCCATGTTTTTGTCGTTGGTAGTGGTGGTGGAAAACCGCGATTGTCTCGCGCCGCGCCCGGTCCTGGCGCCTGCCGCGTGAATCCGGCAGCCCCGCCGCAGCGGGTTTTCATTAGTAACAGGTTGAATCAGGCACGTCGATTCACGGTGTTTTCGGAGATGCCGGTGAAGCAAGGTGAAAAATCCGGGAGCGGACCGGGATCGGGAACCATAGTCTGTTACAAGGCGGCTCCATGAATTGAGCATGGACTTTAACGGTGATTCGATTGTTTCCTTATAATCGCCCTGCTCATTAATTTTCAACCACCCGATATACCGCTATGAACGCAAGCTACAAAGAATTGCTGAAGCAACGCGAGGCCCTTGAACAGCAGATTAACGAGGCCCGCCGCCGCGAACTGGCGACGGCCGTTGCGCAGGTGCGCGAACTGGTGGCCGAGTATGGTTTGACGCAGCAGGACGTATTCCCCACGGGGCGCACCGGCCGCACGTCTGCTACCAGCGGCGTGAAGGTGGCGCCCAAATACCGTGATCCCGTGACGGGCCAGACGTGGACGGGCCGTGGCAAGGCGCCCAAGTGGATTCAAAACGAGGACCGCGAGAAGTTCGCTATTTGAATGGCGCTATTATCGGCCCGCGCCGCGGCCGGTATAGAGCGCAGTGATCGCCCAGATCACGCAAGGCCCGCTTCGGCGGGCTTTTTGCTGGCCGCTGCAAACCGTGGCGAATGGGTGGGCGGGTATGGCGTGCGCCGCAATATCCCTTGAACGGCGGGCGGGTGAACCCGCGATGACCTCGGCACGGGTGGAAGGTATTGCCCGGGCATTGGCGTTATCGCGGAGGGACTGCCAGAATGGGCCTTTGTCGCCCCACTCACTGGAGTCACTGTATGACCGCTTCCACCACCAGAGTTCATGCCTTTGCTTCCACGCTCAAGACCTTCACCATGGCCTCGGGCAAAAAGGGCAAGTTCTATTCGCTGCCGGCGCTGGCGCGCAAGTACCCGGGGGTGGGTCGTCTGCCGGTGTCCATTCGTATCGTGCTCGAATCCGTGCTGCGCAACTGCGACGGGCGCAAGGTCACGGCCGAGCATGTGGCGCAGCTGGCCAACTGGGGCGCCACGGCGCCGCGCAAGGACGAGATTCCATTCGTGGTCGCGCGCGTGGTGCTGCAGGATTTCACGGGTGTGCCGCTGCTGGCCGACCTGGCCGCCATGCGCAGCGTGGCCGAGCGCCTGGGCCGCGACCCGAAGAAGGTCGAGCCCCTGGTGCCCGTGGACCTGGTGGTGGACCACTCCATCATGGTGGACTACTACGGCAGCAAGCAGGCGCTTCAACTCAACATGAAGCTCGAATTCCAGCGCAACCGCGAGCGCTACGAGTTCATGAAATGGGGCATGCAGGCTTATCGCACCTTCGGCGTCGTGCCGCCGGGCTTCGGCATCGTGCACCAGGTGAACCTGGAGTACTTGGCGCGCGGCGTGCACCAGGGGGCGGACGGCGTGTACTACCCCGACACGCTGGTGGGCACCGACAGCCACACGACCATGATCAACGGCATCGGCGTGGTGGGCTGGGGCGTGGGCGGCATCGAGGCCGAGGCGGCGATGCTGGGCCAGCCGGTGTACTTCCTCACGCCGGACGTGGTGGGGCTGGAGCTCACGGGCCGGCTGCGCGAGGGCGTGACGGCCACCGACCTGGTGCTCACCGTGACCGAGCTGCTGCGCAAGGCCAAGGTGGTGGGCAAGTTCGTGGAGTTCTTCGGCGAGGGCACGCGCACGCTGTCGGTGCCCGACCGCGCCACCATCGGCAACATGGCGCCCGAGTACGGCGCCACCATGGGCTTCTTCACGGTCGATGAGAAGACCATCGACTACCTGCGCGGCACGGGGCGCAGCGAGGCCGAGATCGAGGCCCTGGAGGCGTACTTCAAGGCGCAGGGCCTGTTCGGCATCCCGCGCGCGGGCGAGATCGACTACTCGCAGGTCGTGCGCCTGGACCTGGGCGACGTCACGCCCAGCCTGGCCGGCCCCAAGCGCCCGCAGGACCGCATCGACCTGGGCAAGGTCAAGCAGCAGTTCACCAGCCTGTTCTCCAAGCCCGTGTCGGAGTCGGGCTTCAACCTGCCGGCCGGGCGCCTGCACGAGCGCCACGCCCTGCCGCGCCGCGCCGACCAGGCCGTTCCCGATGAGCCCCCGGCGCCCGAAGGCACGCCGCGCTTCGAGGCCGAGATGGTGCACAACAAGCCGCGGCTCGCGGTCCAGCACGTGGACGCGCCCATGCACCACGCGCCCGATGGCGAAAGCCCCACGGTGGGCAGCGGCGACGTGCTGATCGCGGCCATCACGAGTTGCACCAACACCTCCAACCCCAGCGTGCTGCTGGCCGCGGGCCTGCTGGCCAAAAAGGCCGTCGAGGCGGGGCTGAAGGTGCAGCCGCACATCAAGACATCGCTCGCGCCGGGCTCGCGCATCGTGACCGAATACCTCACCGAAACGGGCCTGCTGCCCTACCTGGAGAAGCTCGGCTTCGCCGTCGCCGGCTACGGCTGCACCACCTGCATCGGCAACGCGGGCGACCTGACGGCCGAGCTCAACGAGGCGATCACGAAGAACGACCTGGTGTGCGCGGCCGTGCTCTCGGGCAACCGCAACTTCGAGGCGCGCATCCACCCCAACATCAAGGCCAACTTCCTGGCCAGCCCGCCGCTGGTGGTGGCCTACGCCATCGCGGGCACCGTGCTCACGGACCTGATGACCGAGCCCGTGGGCAAGGGCAAGGGCGGGCGCGACGTGTACCTGGGCGACATCTGGCCCAGTGCCGAGGAGATCCACGCCCTCATGCGGCACGCCATGAACGGCAAGGCCTTCCGCGAGAACTACGCCAAGGTCAGGGCCGAGCCGGGCGCGCTGTGGGATAAGGTGCACGGCGTGAGCGGCAACGTCTACGCCTGGCCGCCCAGCACCTACATCGCCGAGCCGCCGTTCTTCGCCGATTTCGCTCTCGATAAGGGAGCTGCAGGCGCAGGAGGGGCAGGCGCTGCAGGCCAGAATGGCGATGTGGCCGTGCGCGGCGCGCGCATCATGGCCCTGTTCGGCGACTCGATCACCACGGACCACATCTCGCCCGCCGGCTCGATCAAGGAAAGCTCGCCCGCCGGCCAGTGGCTGCTGCAGCACGGCGTGGCCAAGCCCGACTTCAACAGCTACGGCGCGCGCCGCGGCAACCACGAGGTGATGATGCGCGGCACCTTCGCCAACGTGCGCATCAAGAACCTGATGATTCCGCCGCTGGCCGATGGCTCGCGCGAGGAGGGTGGCCTGACCCTGTACCAGGGCGAGGGGCCGCAGCGCGGCAGCAAGATGCCCATCTTCGACGCCGCCATGCAGTACATGGCGGGCGGGACGCCCACGGTGATCTTCGCGGGCGAGGAATACGGCACCGGCTCCAGCCGCGACTGGGCGGCCAAGGGTACGCAGCTCTTGGGCATCAAGGCCGTGGTGGCCAAGAGCTTCGAGCGCATCCACCGCTCCAACCTCGTCGGCATGGGCGTGCTGCCGCTGCAGCTGCGCGCGGGCGACTCGTGGGAGAGCCTGGGGCTCAGGGGCGACGAGGTCATCGACGTGCTGCCCGACGCCGCCCTCGCGCCGCAGAGCGAGGCGCGGATCGTGATCCACCGCGCCGACGGCTCGCGCCAGGAAGTGGCGGCCACGCTGCGCATCGACACCCCCATCGAGGTGGACTACTACCGCGCCGGCGGCATCCTGCCCTTCGTGCTGCGCCAGCTCCTGGCTTGACGAGGAGGCCGACAATCGGGGCATGCAAAAACAAGTCTTGATTGCCGGCGGCGGCATCGGGGGCCTGGCCGCGGCGCTGGGCAGCGCGCGCGCGGGCTGGGAGGTGCGGCTGTTCGAGCGCGCAAGCGCGTTCACCGAGATCGGCGCGGGCGTGCAGATCGGCCCCAACGTGGTGCGGCGCCTGCAGGCCTGGGGCCTGCAGGGCGCGCTGCAGGCGGTGGCGGCCTTCCCCGAGCGGCTGCGGGTGCGCAGCGCGCTGACCGGTGCCGAGCTGGCCGCGCTGCCCTTGGGCGCGCGCGCCATAGAGCGCTACGGCGCGGCCTACGCCACCATCCACCGGGCCGACCTGCACGGCCTGCTGCTGGCCGCCGTGCGCGATCTGCCCGGGGTGCACCTGAACCTGGGGCTGTCCGTGCAGGAGCATGCGCAGGAGGGCGGCGCCGTCACCGTGCGCCTGGCGCATGTCGATGGCCGACTCGTCGAGGTGGAGGGCGACGCCCTGATAGGCGCCGACGGGCTGCGCAGCGGCACGCGCGCGCGTCTGCTGGGCGAGGCGCCCACGCGCGCCTCGGGCCACCTGGCCTACCGCGCCGTGGTGCGCCAGGACCAGCTGCCCCAGGCGCTGCGCTCGGGCGACGTCACGGCCTGGCTGGGCCCGCGCCTGCACGTGGTGCAGTACCCGCTGCGCCGCGGCGAACTGCTCAACGTGGTGGCCATACGCCACGGCCGCCCGCCGGCCGACCTCGAATCCTGGGACCACGGCGCCAACGCCGCCGACCTGGAGGCCGCGCTGGCCCGCACCTGCGCGCCGCTGCAGGACCTGATCCGCGCCGTGCCCCAGGCCGGCGGCGGCTGGCGCCTGTGGCCGCTGCTCGACCGAGCGCCCGTCGCCGGCCCGCACGAGATGGCGCGCGGCCTGGTCGCGCTGCTGGGCGACGCGGCCCACCCCATGCGGCCCTACCTGGCGCAAGGCGCCGGCATGGCCATCGAGGACGCGGCCGAGCTGCAGCGCGCCCTGGCCATGCACGACCTGGAGGTGCCGCTGCGCCTCACCCGCTACGCGCTCAACCGCTGGCAGCGCAACGCGCGCGTGCAGGAACGCTCGCGCCGCAACGGCCGCATCTTCCACGCCACGGGCCCCGTGCGCTGGGGGCGCGACCTGGCGCTGCGCCTGCTGGGCGAGCGCCTGCTGGACGTGCCCTGGCTCTACCGCGGCGACGGGTCCAGCGCCAGCCTGCTTTGATTTCGATAGCTGGCAGCCCTTGCTAAACGGGCGCTGGAAGCCAATATGGCTTCAAACCCCATCCGAAGGGGGATTCGGCAACAGCCAGAACGCGCCCGCCCCCAGCACCAGCAGCGCCGCGATGCAGCCCAGCACCGCCACGAACGGGTCCATGCCGCGCTCCTGGGCCAGCGACGCCACCAGCCCCGTGAACCACTGCATGGCGGCCACGCCCAGGAACATGGCCATGGTGAACACCGCCATGGCCCGGCCCGTGAGCGCCGCCGGGTAGGCCACGCGCACGTCGGCGTACTGCAACACGATGAAGCCCGACAGCAGGCCGGTGAGCAGCATGCACGCCACGTCCACCCAGGCGGAGTGCAGCAGCGCCATGGCCGCGAAGAGCAGCGCCAGCAGCAGCGTGCAGGTCAGTATCCAGCGCCGCCGCACGGCCGGGCCGGGGTCTATGCGGCCGAACAGCATGGGCCCGCACAGCGCCACCACCGAGAGCGCCAGCGCCACGTTGCCGCTTTGCACCAGCGAGAAGCCGTGGCGCTCGATCAGCATGGGCCCCAGCCAGAGCCCGCGCAGGGAGATCAGGGCGGCATAGGTCACGGCGCCCAGCGCCACGATGCCCCAGGTGTGCGCCAGCGTGAACAGCGCGGCGAAGCGCAGCACCGCCTCGCGCACGGATTCGCGCGGCGCGTCGTGCGCGGGGCTGCGCGCGGGCTCGCGCACGCTGCGCCACATCCACAGCCAGGCCAACAGCGCCATGAGCGCCAGCACCGCGAAGCCCGCGCGCCACGACCACTGCTGCACCAGCCACGCCAGCGGCGTGCCCGTGAACAGCATGCCCAGCGTGCCCAGCGCCATGGCCATGCCCGACATGGCCGCGAAGCGCTGCGGCGCGAAATGCCGCGCGATGAACACCGTGCACACCAGGAAGGCGGGCGCGCAGCCCACGCCGATCAGCGCCTGCCCCAGCACCAGCAGGCCCAGGCCCGGCGCCAGCGCCGACAGCAGCGCGCCCGCGATGCACAGCGGGAACGCGGCCAGGATCGTGCGGCGCACGCCGTACAGGTCTATGCCTATGCCCATGAAGAGCTGCATGGCCCCGAAGGTGAAATGGAAGGTCGCCGCGAACACCCCCAGCGCCTGGGGCGAGAGCGCGAAGTCCGCCTGCAGCGGCGCCGCCAGGATGGCGGCCACGGTGCGGAACGCCGAGCTGAGCGCGAAGCCCGAGGTCAGCGCCACCAGCATCGCCAGCGCCGCGCGCGGCGCAAGGACGGGGGCATCGGGGGCGGACGTCATGCCCGCAAGACTACCTGAACGCGGGTCACGCGCGGGCCTGGGCCGCGCTCCTCGCCATCGCCGCTGCCAGCGCCACGACGGCCAGGACGAGCGGGACGAAAGAGACCCAGAGCACCGCGTTCCAGCCATAGGCCGACAGCAGGCTGCCGGACAGGAACGAGCCGATGGCCATCAGGCCGAACACGATGAAGTCGTTGAGCGACTGCACGCGCGTCCTTTCCTCGGGCCGGTGGCACTCCAGCACCAGCGCGGACGCGCCGAGGAACCCGAAGTTCCAGCCCAGCCCCAGCAGGACCAGCGTGGCCCAGAAATGCGCCACGTCGATGCCTCCCAGCCCGACGGCGGCGGAAAGCCCGGTCAGCAGCAGGCCCACGATGGCCATGCGCCCCGCGCCGAAGCGCGCAATCAGGTGGCCCGTGAAGAAGCTGGGCGCGTACATCGCGATCACGTGCCACTGCAGGCCCAGGTTGGCGGACTCCTGCGAATGTCCGCAGATGCGCATCGCCAGCGGCGCGGACGTCATGAGGAAGTTCATCAGCAGATAGGACACGGCGCCGCCGATGGCCGCGGCGACGAAGCGCGGCTGGCGCGCGATCTCGGCCAGCGGCCGGCCGCCGGCGATCTCCTGCGCGGTCGGCATCGGCAGGTGCACCCCCAGCAGGATGAGGGCCGAGACCGCCGCCACCGCCGCCTGCACGAGGAAGGTGGCCGCGAACATGTGGGGCGGCCACAGGTCCATGGTCCAGGTCACCAGCTGCGGCCCCACCACGCCGGCGGCCACGCCCCCGGCCATCACGAGCGACAGCGCCCGCGGCCGCCGGGCCGGCGCCACGCCGTCGGCCGCCGCGAAGCGGAACGACAGCACCACGGCCGCGTAGCTGCCGCCGAAGAAGGTCGCCAGGCAGAACAGCCAGAACCAGCCCTGGATGATGGCCAGCATGGCCAGCAGGCCTGTGAGCACGCCCGCGCCGGTGCCCGCCAGGAAGGCGGTGCGCCGCCCGAACCGCCGGGCGATGGCGCCCACGGGCAGGGTGCACGCGGCCATGCCCACGACGAAGATGGAGACGGGCAGCGTGGCCAGCATCGGCGTGGGGGCCAGCATGTTGCCGACGATGGCGCCCGTGGCGTAGACCACCACCGAGTTCGCGCCCGCCAGCGCCTGGGCGACGGACAGGCGCCAGATGTTGCTGCTCTGAACCTTCTCGGGCAGCACGGCGGAGAGGTCGCCCATGGGCGTGGTGGTGGTGCTTGTCATGTTTTCTTATGGAGGTTCTGGCAAGCCCCTCATGCCGAGGGGCGCGGCGGTATCCGGTGCGAGTTTCCCACGACCAGCGCCGATCGGGGTGTTTTCGGGCTTCACAGCTTACCCGATGAGCGCTGGCAGCTATGGAATCGGAAGCGCCAGGCCTACATTCCCTTGAACCGGTGCGCATACAGCCGGCTCACGGCCAGCCGCTCGGGCCGGCCCCGCAGCTGCAGGTGCAGGCGGCCGGCCTCATCGCGCACGGCGGCGGCGATGGCGTCGGCACGCACCAGCGTGCCGCGGTGCACCTGCCAGAACGCGGCGGGGTCGAGCTGCGCGGCCAGTTCCTTGAGCGGGGTGCGGATCAGGTATTCGTGCTCGGCGGTGAGCACGCGCACGTACTTGTCGGCGGCCTCGAAGTACAGCACCTCGGCCACGGGAACGAAGTGGATCTGCGCGCCGCTGCCGGCCTGGATCACGTCCAGGCGCGGGGCCGCGGGCGAGGGCGCGGCGCCCCCCACGCCCGGCGCCTGCACCAGTTCGCGCAGCTGGGCCAGCGTCTGCTCCAGCGCGGGCGATGCGCGCTGCTGCAGCGCCTGGCGCAGCTTGTGCACCGTCCTGTCCAGCCGCCCGGGCTGCACGGGCTTGAGCAGGTAGTCCACGGCCTGCGCCTCGAAAGCTTGCACGGCGTACTGGTCGTAGGCGGTGACGAAGACCAGTGCGGGGAAGGGCCGCGCGCCGGTGTCCCAGGCGTCAGCCAGCTCCACGGCGGCGTCCAGGCCGCTCTGGCCCGGCATGCGGATGTCGAAGAACATCACGTCGGGCATGAGGCGCAGCGCCTCGCGCACGGCCGACAGGCCGTCGCCCACCGTGGCGGCGATGGCAAGCCCGGGCCAGGCGCGGGCCAGTTCCTGCTGCAGCGCGGCGGCCAGCAGCGGCTCATCCTCGGCGATCAGGGCGGTCGGTTGCATGTTTCAAGGGAAAAGTGACGATAGCGCTTGTACCACCAGCGCTGGAAGCTATCAATTCAAGAGTGGCCGCGCTACCGTACAGCGTGGCCAGGCGCTCGCGCACCTGCTGCAGGCCGAACCGGGTGCCGTCGTTTCCTGCCTCTGCGCCGGGGCCGGCGCCCGTGTCGTGCACGCTCAGCTGCAGGCGCGCGCCGTCCTTCAGCAGCCGGGCCTGCACGGCCACGCTGCCGCCCGCCACCTGCGGCTCCAGCCCGTGGCGGATGGCGTTCTCCGCCAGCGGTTGCAGCAGCAGCGGCGGCACCGGCACGTCGCGCAGCGCATCCGGCAGGTCCAGCCGGTACTGCAGGCGCGGCCCCATGCGCACGGCGATCAGCGCGAGGTAGTCGGCCAGGCGCGCGAACTCCTCCGACAGCGGGTGCAGCGCGCTGCGCGATGCGCCCAGCGTGGCGCGCAGATAGGCGATCAGGTGGTCCAGCATGGCCTGGGCGCGCGCCGGGTCGCTGGCGATGAGCACGCGCAGGTTGGCCAGCGTGTTGAACAGCATGTGCGGCTCCAGCTGCGTTTCCAGCAGCTTCAGGCGCGCCTCGGCGGCCCGGCCTTGCGCATCGGCCATGCGCGCCTGCAGCCAGGCGCTCTTTCCCCGGGTGTGGAACCAGTAGGTGGCCGCCGTGCCCGCGAGCAGCGTGATGCCGATGGAGGTGCGCAGGTGCGCGCCGCTCCAGGTGGAATGGCCCGTCCATGCGTCGGCCAGCAGCGAGCCCAGCACGAAGCCCAGGGCGATGCCGCAGGCGGGCAGCGCCATGCCGCGCCAGCCGGCGGGCCAGCCGGTGCCGGCGCTCGACGCGAGCAGGTGGCGCCCGATGTCGATGAACGCCCAGCACAGCACGCCGATGCACAGCGAGTACGCGAGCGGCACGCCGTAGGGCTGCTCGGGCCGGAAGGCGTACTGGATGGCCGCGACCGCCAGGCAGAAGGCCAGGGTCTGCAGCAGGTGCCGCAGCTTATCGATCCAGTCGATGGGCATGGGGGTGCCTCAGCGTTCCTGGCGCTCGCGTTGCAGGCGTTCGCGCTCGCGTTGCACCATGCGCTCGCGCAGGCCGCTGCCCGTGCCCAGCACGAAGACCGACACGCCGTGCAGCGCCAGTCCCAGCCCCCAGCCCAGCAGCGGGAACACCGACCAGGGCCGCTGGCCCCAGCCGTAGCGCGAGAAGGCGAACAGCGCCAGGTTGACCGCCACGTAGACCAGCGCGTGCGCGTACCAGCCGAGCTTGGCGCCCGCGCGCTTGCGCGCCAGCCGTTCGATGTCGTCGTCGGGGATCATGTCGGTCATTCTAGGGAGGGGGCGGCGGCCGTCCAGGCGCTCGGCGGGGCCGCCGCCGATGGCGGCAGGGGTTTCGGTATGCATGGCGGGCTCCTTCAGGCAAAGGCCGGGCGCGTGCGCCGCACCAGGTGCCACAGGCGCGCGGCACGCGCCAGCAGCAGGCCGTTGAACAGGCCGTAGAGCGCGGCCACCTGCAGGGCGAAGCCGCCGTCGTGGCCCAGCGCGGGCTGCAGCGCCAGCTCCACGCCGACGAGGTACTTGGTCAGGAAGATCGCCAGGATGAGCAGCAGGGGCACGGGGCTGCCGGGCAGGTGAAAGCGCAGCGCTTGCGCGTCGAAGCGCACGCCCGCGGGCGGCGTGCCGCGCAGGGCCAGGCTGGCCAGCGCGGCCGCGCCGGCGGCCAGCAGCCAGACGGCGAGGGCGCCGCCGCCCGGCTCGGCGCCGAAGGCCGACAGCAGGCCCCAGGCCGAGAACGCGGCGAGCGCCAGCGGCATGAACAGCACGCGGCGCAGCCCGGCCTGGCGCGGCAGCGTCTGCGACAGGCCCAGCCAGAGCAGGGTAGCGAGCAGGTACCAGACCCAGGAGGGCGTGCCCTGGACGATGGAGGCCAGCATCTGCGGCTGGTGCGTGGCGATGTGGATCAGCATGGCGGACTCCTTGTGCGGTGACGGGATGGAGAGCACTGTGCGCGCCGGCACTCGCGCCCGCCATGGCCGTGCGACGGATGGCGGCCGCCGCGGCGCGAGATGCGGCGCCGGCGGCGTGAATGGCGGCGGCGCGCCCGCGTCCGGCGCGGATAATCCGCGTTTTGCTTTTTTCGTCAGGACGCTTGCGTGGACTCTCTCTTGCTGCTCAAGGCCGCCATCATGGGCGTGGTCGAAGGGCTGACCGAATTCCTTCCGATCTCATCCACCGGCCACCTGATCCTCGCGGGCTCGCTGCTGGGCTTCGACGATGCCAAGGCCAAGGTCTTCGACATCGCCATCCAGACGGGCGCCATATTCGCCGTCATCCTCGTGTACTGGCAGCGCATCCGCGACACGCTGGTGGCGCTGCCCAGCCAGCGCCAGGCCCGGCGCTTCGCGCTCAACGTGCTGATCGGCTTCTTCCCGGCGGTGCTGCTGGGGCTGCTGCTGGGCAAGGCCATCAAGGCGCACCTGTTCACGCCCGTGGTGGTGGCGTCCACCTTCATCGTGGGCGGCTTCATCATCCTGTGGGCCGAGCGGCGCCAGCAGGGGACCGTGCGCATCCATTCGGTGGACGACATGGGGCCGTGGGACGCGCTCAAGGTCGGCCTGGCGCAGTGCCTGGCCATGGTGCCGGGCACGAGCCGCAGCGGTGCCACCATCATCGGCGGCATGCTGCTGGGCCTTTCGCGCAAGGCGGCGACGGACTATTCGTTCTTCCTGGCCATCCCCACGCTGATCGGCGCCGGCGCGTACAGCCTGTACAAGGAGCGGGCGCTGCTCTCGATGGCCGACGTGCCGCTGTTCGTCGTGGGGCTGGTGTTCTCCTTCATCAGCGCCTGGCTGTGCGTGCGCTGGCTGCTGCGCTACATCAGCACGCACAGCTTCGTGCCGTTCGCCTATTACCGCATCGTGTTCGGGGTGGTGGTGCTGGCCACGGCCTGGATGGGTGTGGTGACCTGGGCCGATTGATTGACTGACTGAATTTCAGGCGGCCAGCCGCTCCAGGTTGAGCAGCGACGCCTCGATGGCCGCAGCCGTTGCCAGGGGCTGCTCCATGGGGAACAGGTGGCTGCCGTCCAGCATCATCACGCGGCCCTGGGTGATGCGCCGGGTCATGGCCATGCCCACCTGGCGCATCTCGGCCGAGTCGCGCCCGCCGATGAAGGCGGCCGGGCACTTGAGCGGGTGCGTCTGCAGGAGCCGCCCCAGGTTGTGCGGCAGGGTGTTGTAGATCTGGGTCTCGATCGCGCGGTCGAAGCTCAGCACGCGCTTGCCGTCCTGGTCCTGCAGCCCGTGGGCCACGTAGTCTTGCAGCACGCGCGGATCCCAGTGCGCGAACGCCTTCTTGCGGCGGAAGTGCTCCAGCGCCTCCTCGGTGCTGGCCCAGCTGTTCCTGCGCGCGCGGCTGATGCGCCCGGGCGAGACGGCGCCCACCACCTGGGCCTGCTTGGCCATGCCCAGCGCACCTGCGCGCCAGCCGCCGATCAGGGGCGAGTCGATCAGCACCACTCCGCGCGCGAGCTCGGGGTGGCGCGCTGCGGCCATCACGCTCAGGAAGCCGCCGAGCGAGTGGCCCACGAGGAAGGCCTGCTCTCCCGTGCGCCGCTGCTGCTCGGCGGCGAAGTCCGCCAGCTGCTGCACCAGGTGCGGCCAGTTGTTGCTGACGGGGTAGCGTTCGTCGTGGCCGTAGCGCTCCACGGCGCTGACCTTGAAGCCCCGCTTGCGCAGCGCATCGAACAGCACGCGGTAGGTGCTGGCGGGAAAACTGTTGGCGTGGGAAAAGACGATGGAGGCCATGGCGCGTGGGGCAGTGTCGTGGTGCCGATCTTCGCACGACCTTTACCCGCTCTTCACGCGCCATCGGGACACCGGCCGCTATGATCTTCAGAACGTGTTCATGGCCTTTTCATGATGCTCGCAAGGCAGCAGAAAGCCGCAGTCTAGGCGCACGCCGCAGGCCATGCTGGCGGCCTGGGCAAGGCGGACAACGACGAGTGCGGCTTTCTGCTGCCTTGCCCGCAGGGTTGCCCCGCAAAGACAGCGTCTGCGGGGCAACGGGCATCACGAAAAGGCCATGAACACGTTCTTTCTATCGCGGAGAAGCTCTCGTGTCCAACCCCCAGTCTTGCAAAGGGCCCGTGGCCCCCCATGGATATGCCTGCAAGGGGCGCATGCGGCTTGGATGGGTCGCGGCCGTGGCGGCCGTCGCCCTGCTGGCGGCCGGCGGCGCCTGGTGGTGGCAGCAGCGCGGCGCGGCGCCGGCCCAGGGCCAGGCCGCCGGCCCGCGTTTCGGGGGCGGAGGCGCCCAGGCGCAGCCGGTCTCGGTGGGGCGGGTCGAGCGGCGCGACATGCGCGTGATGGTCAGCGCCATCGGCACGCTGCAGTCGCGCGCCACGGCCGTGGTGCGCACCAAGGTCAGCGGCGAGCTCAAGGCCCTGCACTTCAACGAGGGCGACGAGGTCAAGGCCGGGCAGCTGCTGGCCCAGATCGACCCGCGCAGCTACCAGGCCGCGTTCGACCAGGCACAGGGCACGCTGATGCGCGACCAGGCCCTGCTCAGGAACGCGCGGCTGGACCTGCAGCGCTACCAGGAGCTCAAGTCGCAGGACTCGATCGCCAGCCAGCAGGTGGATACCCAGGCGGCGCTGGTGCGCCAGTACGAGGGCACGGTGGCGGCCGACCAGGCGCAGGTCGATGCCGCGCGGCTGCAGCTGTCGTACACGCGCGTGACGGCGCCCATCGCCGGGCGCCTTGGGTTGCGCCAGGCGGACCTGGGCAACGTGGTCAACCCGGCGGACGCCAACGGCATCGTCACCATCACGCAGCTGCGCCCCATCGACGCGGTGTTCTCCGTGCCCCAGGCGCAGCTGGACCGGATCCGCGAGCGCCAGGCGGGGGGCGCCGAGCTGCCCGTGGAGCTGTGGGACCGGGAGCAGCGGCAGCTGTTGGCGCGCGGGCGGCTGGGCGCGCTGGACAACGCCATTGACCTCACGACCGACACCCTCAAGGTCAAGGCGGCGTTCGCCAATGCCGACGGCAGGCTGTTCCCCAACCAGTTCGTGAACGTGAGGCTGCAGGTGGACCTGCTCAAGGACACGCTGACCGTGCCCGCGGCCGCCGTGCAGAACAACTACGTGTACCTGGTGCAGGACGACGGCACGGTCACGCAGCGGCGCCTGCGCGTGGGCGTGGCCGACGGCGACCGCGTGAGCGTGGAGGGCGACCTGCCCGAGGGCGCGCAGGTCGTCACCGACGGGCTGGACCGCCTGCGCGAGGGCGCCAGGGTCATGGTGATCGATGCCCAGGCCGCCGCCAAGGCCGACCAGGCCGTGCAGGACGCGGGGCAGAGGCGCGCGCAGATGCTCAGGAACCTCACGCCCGAGCAGCGCGAGAAGCTCTCCAAAATGACGGCCGACGAGCGCAGGGCGTTCCTGCGCGGCCTGCGTGCGCAGCGGGAGGGCGCCGCGTCCACAGCGTCGGCCCCCGCATCGGCCCCGGCGCCGGCCGCTTCGCCGCCGCCCGCCGCGCGCTGAAGACGGGCCGTTGCCGCCATCCACCGCCGTAGCGCCATGAACCTGTCGCGCCTTTTCATCCTGCGCCCGATCGCCACCTCGCTGCTGATGGTGGCCATCCTGGTCGCGGGCATGCTCGCCTACCGGCTGTTGCCGATCTCCGCGCTGCCCGAGGTGGACTACCCCACCATCCAGGTCACCACGCTCTACCCCGGCGCCAGCCCGGACGTGATGACCTCCAACGTCACCGCGCCGCTGGAGCGCCAGTTCGGCCAGATGCCTGGCCTGGCGCAGATGTCTTCCACGAGCTCGGGCGGGGCCTCGGTCATCACGCTGCGCTTCGCGCTCGACTACGGCCTGGACGTGGCCGAGCAGCAGGTGCAGGCGGCCATCAACGCGGGCGCCAATCTGCTGCCGGGTGACCTGCCCATGCCGCCGCTGTACAGCAAGGTCAACCCGGCGGACGCGCCCATCCTCACGCTGGCCGTCACCTCGCCCAGCCTGCCCGTGATCCGCATCAACGACCTGGTGGAGAACCGCCTCGCGCCCAAGCTCTCGCAGGTCGGCGGCGTGGGTCTGGTGGCGATCGCCGGGGGGCGCAGGCCGGCGGTGCGCATCCAGGCCAACCCGCAGGCACTGGCGTCGGTGGGGCTGTCGCTGGAGGACCTGCGCGGCGCGATAGCCGCGGCCAACGTCAAGCAGCCCAAGGGCGGCTTCGACGGGCCGCTGCGCGCCACGACCATAGACGCCAACGACCAGCTGCAGTCGGCGCAGGAATACCGCGACCTGATCATCGCCTACCGCAACGGCAACCCCGTGCGCCTGTCCGCCGTGGCGGATACCGTGGACGACGCCGAGAACACGCGCCTGGCGGCCTGGGCGGGCACGCCGGACGATGGCTCCAAGGCGGCCGTGATCCTCAACATCAAGCGCCAGCCCGGCGCCAACGTGATCGAGACGGTGGACCGCGTGAAGGCGCTGCTGCCGCAGCTGGAGGAGACGCTGCCCGCGTCGCTGCAGGTCCACGTGCTCACCGACCGCACCGTCACCATCCGCGCATCGGTGCGCGACATGCAGCACGAGCTGCTGCTGGCCGTGGCGCTGGTGGTGGCGGTGATCTTCGTGTTTCTGAGGAGCGGCACGGCCACGCTGATTCCCAGCTTCGCCGTGCCGTTGTCGCTCATCGGCACCTTCGGGGTGATGTACCTGGCGGGCTTTTCGATCAACAACCTGACGCTGATGGCGCTCACCATCTCGACCGGCTTCGTGGTGGACGACGCCATCGTCATGATCGAGAACATCGCCCGCTACGTCGAGGCGGGCGAGCCGCCGCTCGCTGCCGCGCTCAAGGGCGCCAGGCAGATCGGCTTCACCATCATCTCGCTGACCATCTCGCTGATCGCAGTGCTGATCCCGCTCCTGTTCATGGGCGACGTGGTGGGGCGGCTGTTCCACGAGTTCGCCATCACCATGGCGGTGTCGATACTGATCTCGGCGGTGATCTCGCTGTCCTTCACTCCCATGCTGTGCGCGCGCCTGCTGCGCCACACGCCCGAGGAGAGCCACAGCCGCCTGTACCAGGCCACGGGGCGGTTCTTCGAGCGCACCATCGCGCTCTATGGGCGCACGCTGGGCGTGGTGCTGGAGCACCGCATGCTGGTCTGGCTGGTGTTCCTGGCCACGCTGGCGCTCACCGCGCTGCTGTACCTGGTGGTGCCCAAGGGGTTCTTTCCGGTGCAGGACACGGGCACGCTGCAGGCCACCACCGTGGCCGACCAGTCCATCTCCTTCGCGGCCATGGCCGAACGCCAGCAGCAGATGGCCGAGCGCATCCTGCGCGACCCGGCCGTCAAGAGCGTGTCCTCCTTCATCGGCGTGGATGGCAGCAACACCACGCTCAACAGCGGGCGCATGCAGATCGACCTGCAGCCCCACGGCCAGCGCGACAGCCTGGCCGTGGTGCTGCGCCGCCTGAGCGACGATACCGGCAGCATGCCCGGCATGCGCCTGTACCTGCAACCCGTGCAGGACCTGACCATCGAGGACCGCGTGGCGCGCACGCAGTACCAGCTGCTGCTGTCCTCGCCCGACATGGAGCAGCTCACGCGCAGCACGCAGGCGCTGCTGGAGCGCCTGCTGGCCACGCCCGGCCTGGTGGATGTGGCCAGCGACCTGCAGGGCCAGGGCCGCCAGGCCTACGTCTCGATCGACCGCGCCCAGGCCAGCCGCCTGGGCGTGACGGTGGCGGCCGTCGACACGGCGCTCTACAACGCCTTCGGCCAGCGGCTCATCTCCACCATCTTCACGCAGTCCAACCAGTACCGCGTGGTGCTGGAGGTGGCGCCGCAGTTCAAGATCGGCCCCGAGGCGCTGGCCAGCATCTACGTGCCGTCGAGCGGCGGCACGCCCGTGCCCCTGTCCTCGCTGGCGCGGGTGGAGGAGCGCAGCATGGCGCTGGCCGTCAACCACGTGGGGCAGCTGCCGGCCAGCACGATCTCGTTCAACACGGCGCCGGGCGTGTCGCTGGGCCAGGCCGTCAAGGCCATCGAGCGCGCGCGCGACGACCTGCGCGCCCAGGGGCAGATGCCCATCTCGGTGGACATGGCCTTCCAGGGTGCGGCGCTGGCGTTCCAGGCGTCGCTGACCAACACGCTGCTGCTGATCCTGGCGGCGGTGATCACCATGTACATCGTGCTGGGGGTGCTGTACGAGAGCACCATCCACCCCGTGACCATCCTGTCCACGCTGCCCTCGGCCGGGGTGGGCGCGCTGCTGGCGCTGGGGATGGCGGGGCTGGAGATCGACATCATCGCCGTCATCGGCATCGTGCTCCTGATCGGTATCGTGAAGAAGAACGCCATCATGATGATCGACTTCGCGCTCGATGCACAGCGCGAGCAGGGGCTGTCCGCGCGCGAGGCGATCTACCAGGCCTGCCTGCTGCGCTTTCGCCCCATCCTCATGACCACGCTGGCGGCGCTGCTGGGGGCGCTGCCGTTGATGCTGGGGCAGGGGGTGGGCAGCGAGCTGCGCCATCCGCTGGGGGTGACCATGGTGGGGGGGCTGATACTGAGCCAGCTGCTCACGCTGTTCACCACGCCGGTGATCTATCTCACGTTTGAGGGGTGGGCGCAGAGGTGGCGTGGGGCCAGGGTTGGGGTTGAAAATGCCTAAAACCTTTTGTTTCCGGGCGCTGGCAGCTCTTCTTTTTGATGTGGCTGGCTGGGATGTGCGCTCAAGGCTTAATTGGAATCCGACCCCAATTACGACCCCAGTTAGAGGGGGAGGCGCGGCATGAGCCCCTCGGCGCTCTTCGTCCACCGCCCCGTCGCCACCATGCTCCTGACCATCGGCCTGGCGCTGGCCGGTGCCGTGTCGTTCTTCCTGCTGCCCGTGGCGCCGCTGCCGCAGGTGGACTACCCCACCATCTCCGTCACCGCCAGCTTGCCCGGTGCCAGCCCCGACACCATGGCCGCCACGGTGGCCACGCCGCTGGAGCGCTCGCTGGGGGCGATCGCCGGGGTCAACGAGATCACTTCGCGCTCCACGCTGGGCAATACGCGCATCACGCTGCAGTTCGACCTCTCGCGCACCGTTGACAGCGCCGCGCACGACGTGCAGGCCGCCATCAACGCGGCGCGCACGCTGCTGCCCTCGGGCATGCCCAGCAACCCCACCTACCGCAAGATCAATCCGGCGGACGCGCCCATCATGATTCTGGCGCTGACGTCCAGCAGCCTCACGCGCGGGCAGATGTACGACGCCGCCTCCACGGTCATCGCGCAGAAACTCTCGCAGGTCGAGGGCGTGGGGCAGGCCGCGGTGAGCGGCGGCGCGCTGCCCGCCGTGCGCGTGGAGCTCGACCCGCTGCGCCTGGCGGCCAACGGCATATCGCTGGAGCAGGTGCGCAGCGCCATCACCGGCAACAACGCCAACCGGCCGCTGGGCGCCGTGGAGCGCGAGGACCATTACTGGCAGCTGGCCACCAACGACCAGGCGCGCGTGGCGGCCGAGTACGCGCCGCTGGTGCTGCGCTGGAACAACGGCCAGGCCGTGCGCCTGTCGGACGTGGCCGACGTGCTCGACTCGGTGCAGGACGTGCGCAACTACGGCGTGGCCAACGGCAAGCCGGCCATCCTGCTGCAGGTCTACAAGCAGCCGGGCGCCAACATCCTGGAGGCGGTGGACAAGGTGCGCGCCCTGCTGCCGCAGCTCAAGGCATCGATCCCCGCCGCCATCGACCTGACCGTGGTGTCCGACCGCACGCCCACGCTGCGCGCCTCGGTGCAGGAGGTCGAGCGTACCCTGCTGCTCGCCGTGGCGCTGGTGATCCTGGTGGTGTTCCTGTTCCTGCGCAACGGCCGCGCCGCCCTGGTGCCGGCCGTGGCCGTGCCCGCGTCGCTGGCGGGCACGTTCGGCGTGATGTACCTGGCGGGCTATACGCTGGACAACCTCTCGCTCATGGCCCTCACGGTGGCGACGGGCTTCGTGGTGGACGACGCCATCGTGGTGCTGGAGAACGTGCTGCGCCACATGGAGCGCGGCAAGAGCGCGCTGCAGGCGGCGCTGGACGGCACGCGCGAGATCGGCTTCACCGTCGTGTCCATGAGCCTGTCGCTGATCGCGGTGTTCGTGCCCATCCTGTTCATGGGCGGCATCGTGGGGCGGTTCTTCCGCGAGTTCGCGGTCGTCATGTCCTCGGCCATCCTGGTGTCCATGGTGGTGTCGCTGACCACCACGCCCATGATGTGCGCGCACCTCTTGCGCGCGCCGCAGGCGCAAGCGGCGCCGCGCAGGGCGTGGGCGCGCGTGGCGGCATGGCTGGGGCGGATCGAGCGCGCCAGCCGGCGCCTGTACCGCCGCACGCTGGCCTGGGGCCTGCGCCACCAGCCGCTGGTGCTGCTGTCGCTGGCGGCGGTGGTGGCGTTGAACGTGCACCTGTACATGGCCATCGACAAGGGCTTCATGCCCGAGCAGGACACGGGCCGCATCATGGGCTTCATCCGCGCCGACCAGGCCAGTTCCTTCCAGGCCATGCAGCAGCGCATCCAGCGCTTCCTCGCCATCGTGCAGCAGGACCCGGCGGTGGAGTACGTGATGGGCTCCACGGGCGGCGGGCAGATCAACGCGGCCAACATGTTCATGACGCTCAAGCCCCTGGCCGAGCGCAAGGTGTCGTCCGACGAGGTCATCGACCGGCTGCGCGAAAAGCTCAGGAACGAGCCCGGCGCGCGCCTGTTCATGATGAAGCAGACCGACGTGCGCATCGGCGGGCGCCAGAGCATGGCCTCGTTCGACTACACGCTGCAGTCCGACGGCGTGGAGGAGCTGCGCGCCTGGGAGCCGCGCATACGCCAGGTGATGAGCGAGCTGCCCGAGCTGGAGGACGTGAACAGCGACGTGCAGGACTACGGCGTGCAGACCTCGCTGGTCATAGACCGCGACGCGATCAAGCGCCTGGGCTTGTCCATGGCGCAGATCGACGCCACCCTGAATGACGCCTTCGGCCAGCGCCAGGTGGGCGTGATCTACAACCCGCTGAACCAGTACCGCGTGGTGATGGAGGCGGCGCCGCGCTTCCTGCAAAGCCCCGAGACGCTGCGCGGCTTCTTCTTCGTCAACGCCAGCGGCAAGCAGGTGCCGCTCACGGCGTTCGCGCGCATCGCCACCACCAACACGCCGCTGGCCGTGAGCCACCAGGGCGGCACGCCCGCCAGCACCATCAGCTACAGCCTGGCGCCGGGCGTGTCGCTGTCGCAGGCCAATGACGCCATCCGCGCCGCCGTGGCGCGGCTGGGCGTGCCGGTGTCGGTGCGCGGCAGTTTCAGCGGCACGGCGGGGGCCTTCCAGCAGTCGCTGGCGGGACAGCCGCTCCTCATCCTGGCGGCCATCCTCACCATCTACTTGGTGCTGGGCGTGCTGTACGAGGATCTGGTGCACCCGCTGACCATCCTGTCCACGCTGCCCTCGGCAGGGGTGGGGGCGCTGCTTGCGCTGATGCTGTTCAAGACCGAGTTCTCGCTGATCGCCTTCATCGGGGTGATCCTGCTCATCGGCATCGTCAAGAAGAACGCCATCATGATGATCGACTTCGCCCTGTCGCGCGAACGCGGCGGCCACACCACGCCAGCCCAGGCCATCTACCGCGCCTGCGACCTGCGCCTGCGCCCCATCCTCATGACCAGCCTGGCCGCCATCATGGGCGCGCTGCCGCTGGCCCTGGGCCAGGGCATAGGCGCCGAGCTGCGCCGGCCGCTGGGGCTGGCCATCGTGGGCGGGCTGCTGGTGAGCCAGCTGCTCACGCTCTACACCACGCCCGTGGTCTACGTGCAGCTCGACCGGCTGCGCCGCCGCGTGAACCGCTGGTTTTCAATGAAAAACCGCTCTAGCGCCCGTCCATCAAGCGCTGGCAGCTATTGAATATGAAGCATACCGCCCTTGCCGCCACCGCCTTGCTGCTCGCCGCCGGCTGCTCCACGCAGCCCGCGTACCAGCGCCCCGCGATCGCGCTGCCCGCGCAGTTCAAGGAGGCCACGGCCGCCGCCGCGCAGGCCGGCATCTGGCGCCCCGCGCAGCCGCAGGACGCAGCGCCGCCCGAAGAGTGGTGGCGCCTGTACGGCGATCCCGTGCTCGACGACCTGCAGCAGCGCGCTGCCGTTGCCAACCCCGGCATCGCCCAGGCCGTGGCGCGCCTGCGCGCGGCGCAGGCGGCCGTGGCCGGCAGCCGCGCCGCGCTGCTGCCCACGCTGGGCGCCAGCAGCAGCGCCACGCGCGCGCGCGGCGCCAGTACCGCGAACACGGCCGGCCCCGCCACCAGCTACTCGCTGGGCCTGAACGCGGGCTGGGAGATCGACCTGTGGGGCCGCCTCTCGGGCGCTGCCAGCGCCGCAGAGGCCAGCGCCCAGGCCAGCGGCGCGGACCTGGCCGCCGCGCGCCTGTCGCTGCAGGCCACAGCCGCGCAGACCTACTTCGCGCTGCGCGCCGCAGAGGCGCAAGGCGCGCTGCTGCGGGACACGCTCGCCGCCTACGAGCAAAGCTGGCAGCTCACGCGCAACCGCGAGCGCGCAGGCGTCGCATCGCCCGCCGACGTGGCCCAGGCCGAGGCGCAGTACAAGAGCACGCAGGCCCAGCTGCTCGAAGCCGAGACCAGCCGCGCGCAGATCGAGCACGCGCTCGCCGCGCTCATCGGCCTGCCGCCCGCCGCCTTCGGCCTGGACGCCACGGCCCGCCTGCCCGCGCCGCCCGAGGTGCCGGCCGAGCTGCCGTCGCGGCTGCTGGAACGCCGCCCCGACATCGCCGCCGCCGAGCGCCGCGTGGCGGCCGCCAACGCCCAGGTGGGCGTGGCGCAGTCGGCGTTCTTCCCCGCGCTCACGCTCTCGGCGGCGGGGGGCTGGCGCGGTGCGTCGCTGGGCGACCTGGTCGGCGCGCCCAACCTGTTCTGGTCGCTGGGCCCGGCGCTTGCGCTCACGCTGTTCGACGGTGGCGCGCGCTCGGCTGCCGTGGAGTCGGCCCGCGCCTCGCTCGACCTGGCGGCGGCCGGCTACCGCCAGGCCGTCATCACCGCGCTGCAGGAGGTGGAGGACAACCTCGCTGCCGCTACGTCCCTGGCGCGAGAGGAACAGGTGCAGACCGAGGCCGTCGCCGCCGCGCAGAGGGCGCTCACCATCGCCACCAACCAGTACAAGGCCGGCACGGTGGGCTACCTCAACGTGCTCTCGGCCCAGACCACGGTGCTGTCCGCGCAGCGCGGGCTCATCGACGTGAAGAACCGGCGGCTGGCTGCGGTGAACACGCTGCTCAAGAACGTGGCGGGACGGTGGGACGGCCCGCCGTAGCGGCCGCTTCCGCTACGGCGCCAGCCGCTTGAGCTGGTACAGCGCGTCCAGCGCTTCGCGCGGGCTCAGCGCATCGGGGTTGATCTGCGCCAGGGCCGCCTCCACGGGGCTTGCCGCCTGCACCTCGGGCGCGGGCGGCGGGGCGAACAGGTCCACCTGCAGGTCGTCCTCGCCCGCGCGCTCTTCCAGCGCGGCGAGGGTGTGGCGCGCGTGGTGCAGCACGGCGGCGGGCACGCCGGCCAGCTTGGCCACCTGGATGCCGTAGCTGCGGCTGGCCGGGCCGGGCTGGATCTCGTGCAGGAAGACGATGTCGTGCCCCGACTCGGTAGCGCCCACGTGCACGTTCACCGCGTGCTGGTGGCGCGCCGAGAGTTCGGTGAGCTCGAAGTAGTGCGTGGCGAACAGCGTGAACGCCTTGGTGCGGTCGTGCAGGTGCGTGGCGATGCCGCTGGCCAGCGCCAGGCCGTCGAAGGTGCTGGTGCCGCGGCCGATCTCGTCCATCAGCACCAGGCTGTGCGGCGTGGCCGCGTGCAGGATCTGCGCCGCCTCGGTCATCTCCAGCATGAAGGTGGACTGGGCATTCGCCAGGTCGTCGGCGGCGCCGATGCGCGTGTGGATGGCGTCTATCGGCCCCAGGCGGCAGGCCGTGGCCGGCACGTGGCTGCCCATGCTGGCCAGCAGCACGATCAGCGCCACTTGGCGCATGTAGGTCGATTTGCCGCCCATGTTGGGGCCGGTGATGATCTGCATGCGCGTGTTGGCGTTCAGCCGCGTGTGGTTGGGGATGAAGGCGCCGCTGGACGTTTCGGCCAGCCGCGCCTGCACCACCGGGTGGCGGCCCGCCTCGATGTCGATGCAGGGCTCGGCCACGAACTGCGGCGCGCACCAGTCGAGCGTGAGCGAGCGCTCGGCCAGGCAGCACAGCACGTCCAGCGCGGCCAGGGCCTGGGCCAGGCGCGTGAGCCGCGGCACGTGGGGCTGGAGCTGGTCCAGCACCTGCTCGTACAGCCATTTCTCGCGCGCCAGGCCGCGCTCCTGCGCCGACAGGGCCTTGTCCTCGAAGCTCTTCAGCTCGGGCGTGATGAAGCGTTCGGCGTTCTTGAGCGTCTGGCGGCGGCGGTAGTCGCCCGGCACCTTGTCCACGTGGCTGCTGGTGACCTCGATGTAGAAGCCGTGCACCTTGTTGAACTGCACGCGCAGGTTGGGAATGCCGGTGCGCGCCTTCTCGCGCGTCTCCAGGTCGAGCAGGAAGCCGTCGCAGTTGTTCTGTATGGCGCGCAGCTCGTCGAGCTCGGCGTCGAAGCCCGGGGCGATCACGCCGCCGTCGCGCACCAGGGCGGCGGGCTCCTCCAGGATGGCGGCGCGCAGCAGCGCCGTGCATTCCGCCGGGGGCTGCAGGTCGTTGAATATTTGAGCCAAAAAGGCCTCTGGCGCTTGACTGGACTGCGCCAGCAGCTCTGATTTCTGTAGTGTGCTGCACAGCGCCACCAGCTCGCGCGGGCGCACCTGGCGCAGCGCGATGCGGGCGGTGATGCGCTCCACGTCGCTCACGCCCTTGAGCGCGCCGCGCAGCAGCTGCCAGGGGCCCTGGCCGCCGCCGGTGCCGCGCAGGGCCTGGGTGGCGGCCAAGCGCCGGCGCGCGTCGCCGCGGTCGCGCCGCGGCTCCAGCAGCCAGGTCTTGAGCAGGCGGCTGCCCATGCCGGTCATGCAGGTGTCCAGCAGCGAGAACAGCGTGGGCGCGTCCTCGCCGCGCAGGGTCTTGACCAGCTCCAGGTTGCGCCGCGTGGCCAGCGGCAGGTGGATCAGCTCGTCGCTCTGCTGCACGCGCACGCCGTGCACGTGGCTGAGTGCGCGGCCCTGCGTGTGCTCGGCGTACTGCAGGAGCGCGGCGGCGGCGGCGTGCGCGTCCTGCAGGCCCTCGGCATTCCAGGCCTGCAGGCTGGCCGCGCCCAGGTGTTCGAGCAGCTTGCGCCGGCCCAGGGCGGCGTCGAACTGCCAGTCGGGGCGCAGGCTCATGGGGCAGGCGAACATGCCGCCCTGGCGCAGTCCGGCGAGCTGTTCCTCGAAGCGCTGCGTGATGCCCGCGCTGTGGATCAGCTCGCTGGGCGCGATGCGCGCGAGCCAGGCGCCCAGCTCGGCCTGCGTGCATTCGGCCAGCTGCACCACGCCCTGCGTCACGGCCAGCCAGGCCAGGCCGCAGCGCGCGCGCGCGCCCTGGTGCACGGCCAACAGCACGGACTCGCTCTTGTCGGGCAGCAGCTCGCTGTCGGTCAGCGTGCCGGGCGTGACCACGCGCACCACCTTGCGCTCCACCGGCCCCTTGGCCGCACCCACCTCGCCC
This sequence comes from Alicycliphilus denitrificans K601, assembly GCF_000204645.1. Taxonomy (NCBI): domain Bacteria; kingdom Pseudomonadati; phylum Pseudomonadota; class Betaproteobacteria; order Burkholderiales; family Comamonadaceae; genus Alicycliphilus; species Alicycliphilus denitrificans. The sequence continues at coordinate 1,467,023 of NC_015422.1, forward strand.
ACCTGCTCGGCAATGGCCACGGATTCGCCCAGCCGGATGAGCCGGCCCAGGTAGTTCTCCAGCGCATGGAAGGGCACGCCCGCCATGGTCACGGGCTGGCCCGCCGACTGGCCGCGTTGCGTCAGGGTGATGTCCAGCAGGCGCGCGGCCTTCTCCGCGTCGGCGTAGAACAGCTCGTAGAAGTCGCCCATGCGGTACAGCAGCAGCGTATCCGGGTGCTGGGCTTTGAGGGCCAGGTACTGCGCCATCATCGGCGTGTGTTCTGTCAAATCTGCTTTGTTCATTTGAATCAATGACTTACGTTTCTCGCTGCCGGCCCTTCGGGCAAATTGGGGTGATTCTTGCCATGTTTCGCATGCCCTCCCGGATACGGCCCGGCGACCATGGGCCTTCGCCAGCATGGCGCTGCCGATGTGGGAAGACCGGGCTGCATCGGGCCGCCAGGCTCTGGCAGGTGCAGGTGCGGCGGGATTGGCACCCGCCATTCCGTGATCGAACCGGACGGCGCATTCTGATGGATCTGCGGGATCCAGCCGGCCCGCGTGCGGGCAGATGGCCAGGCGACGGGAGGAAGGAGGCAAGGGCAGCGAAGCCATCCATCCCGAATCATTCCAGGCTGTCGAAAACCGGCCCTTGCACCCTGGCAGGCATTTGCAGAGGCATGTCGACAATCCGTGCGGCCTCGGAGGCACCAAGCCCCAGGCCGATCAGCACATGCCGGATCAGATTTTCGGCGTGGTTGCTGCGCGTGGGCTCGGTCAGCATGGTCTCTATGCCGTAGAAGATGGCGCCCAGCGCCATGTCGCGCGCCACCGCCACGTCGGGCACGTTCAGCAATTTGCGCTCCTGGGCGGTGCACAGGTCGCGCGTCACGTATTTGTCTATGAGCTGGCCCCGCGCCGCGACGCGGGTTCCCACCTGGGTTATGAAGCGGCCCCATTGCGGGTAGCGCAAGGTCATACGCATGTACAGGCGCATGCCTATGGCGAAGCGCTCCACGGGATCGTGGTACCGCAGGACCAGGGGATCGACCACGGCCAGGACCTCATCGCTCATGCGTGAAGCCAGTTCCGTCAGCAACTCGCCGGTGGTCTTGAAGTGGTTGTAGAAGGTGCCGCGCGACACGCCCGCAGCCGCGATCAAGTCGTCGATCACCGTGGCATCGGCCCCCTTGTCGTTGAACACGCCGATGGCGCTGGTCAGCAGCTGCAGGCGCGTGCGCTCCCGGCGCTGCGCTCCGACACGGGTGCGGTGGTCTTCTGGCGGGGCCTGTGTTTGCATGGGTGACAAGGGTAAACACTTAGTTGTCTAAACTATTTGTCATATTGATGATATGAACAAAATAAAAAACAATCCATTCTCGTTTTGGACACTTGTCAAATTTTACTTGGAGGCGAAATGAGATTGTTCCGTTTTGGTGCCGTAGGTCAGGAAAAACCGGGTGCTCTGGACCGCAGCGGCCGCATGAGGGATATGTCGTTGCTGATCCCCGACTGGACGCCCGAGTGGATGGCTCCCGAGCGCCTGAAGGCCTTGCAGGCCATCGACCTGGACAAGCTGCCCCTGGTCGCCGAGGGCACGCGCATCGGCGCGCCGCTGGCCGGCATTCGCCAGTTCGTGGCGATCGGCCTGAACTATCGCCAGCACGCCATGGAAGCGGGCATGGAAATTCCCAGGGAGCCCGTGGTGTTCAACAAGGCCATTACCTGCATTGCCGGCCCCAACGACACGGTTGAACTGCCACCCGACTCCGTGGAGGGCGACTGGGAGGTGGAGCTGGGCATCATCATCGGCAGCAAGGCGCAGAAGGTGGGCGAGGCCGAAGCGCTGTCGCATGTGGCCGGCTATGTGCTGGCCAATGACGTGTCCGAGCGCGAATGGCAGGCCAAGCGCAATGGCCAATGGGGCAAGGGCAAGAGTTTCGACGGCTTTGGCCCCATAGGCCCCTGGCTGGTGACGACCGACGAGCTGGCCGACCCGCAGAACGTGCCACTCACGCTGACCGTCAATGGCCAGGTCCGGCAGAAGAGCAACACCTCGGACATGATTTTCCCGGTCGCCTACATCGTGTCCTACCTGAGCCGGTTCATGACCCTGCTGCCCGGCGATCTCGTGATCACGGGCACGCCCCAGGGCGTGGGCCTGGGCATGAAGCCCCCTGTCTTCCTGCGGCGGGGCGATGTCATGACGCTGGATGGCGGCGTCCTGGGCACGCAGCGCCAGCAGGTCGTCTAAACCTTTCCAACTCTTGTTTCGCGCTTGCTGCCTTGCCAGGCAGCGGGGCGGAGCTTTGCACCAAAAATCATGGAGACAGGCATGGGTTCGAATACGTCAACCGCCGCCCCGTTGCTTGCCGTGCATTCGGTGGATGAGTTCGCGTTCAGTGTTCCCGATCTGGAGCAGGCCCGGCACTTCTGCGCCAGTTTCGGCCTGGACGTGCGCGGCGAGGACGGCTGCCTGGCGTTGTATACCCACGGCCATCCGCACCGCTGGGGGCGCATCCGGCAGGAGGGCGGGCGTAAGCGCCTGCTGTGGATCAGCATGGGCTTCATGCCGAAGACGCGCAGCGATCCGAGCGGCATCTGGCCTGCCTGAACATGGCGCGCATCGCGCCCCCGGCCGGCGCGGATGCCGGCGGCATCTGGATCGCCGGGCCCGATGGCCTGGCTTTGCAGCTGAAGGTGGCGCCCAAGTCCTCTCCGCCGGCTCCGTCACCGCAGGCGCAGCCGAAGCACGGCGCCAACTTCGGCCGCGCGCCCACGCGCAGCAAGGTGCAGCAGGTCAGGCCGCTGTATCTCTCGCACCTGCTGATGTTCAGCGCGGACGTGGTCCGGGCCACGCGCTTTTACGTCGAGGTGCTCGGTCTGCGCGTCTCCGACACCTCGGGCGACGTCATCGCCTTCCTCCACAGCCCGCACGACAGCGACTACCACCTGACCGCCCTGGCCAGGTCGGGCGGCCCGGGCCTGCACCACGCCAGCTGGTGCGTGCCCTCCATCGACGACGTGGAGCCCGGCATGGAGCAGATGAGTGAGGCCGGCTACCCCGATGGCTGGGGCGTGGGCCGCCTCCAACTACTTCCGCTACGTGCGCGACCCCTGGGGAAGCTATGCCGAGTATTCGTACGACATCGACTTCGTCGCGCCGGGTGCGCAATGGCCCGCGGCCGACTACCCGCCCGAGGACCCCCTGTACGTCTGGGGGCCGGCGGTGCCCAAGGACTTCGTCCCCAACCACGAACTGAACGCCTGAACCGGAGACAACCATGCAGCAAGAGCAACACGACTTCTTCGACGTAGCCATCGTCGGCTACGGCCCCGTGAGCGAAATCATGGCGCTGGCCCTGGCAAGTCAGGGGCGCAGCGTCGCCATCTTCGAGCGCTGGGAAGAACGCTACCCGCTTGGGCTGGGAAGCCGTGGAGGTTGGCCAGACCGCCGAATACGCACGGCTCGTGGTGCGCCGCACGGGCAACGGGCAGCAGCGCACGGTGCGCTGCCAGTACCTGATTGGCGCTGACGGCGCCAACAGCATCGTGCGCGAAGCCATAGGCAGCGGCCGGGAAGACAAGGGGTTCGAGGCCGACTGGCTGGTCATCGATGTGCTGCCCAACGAAGGCGTGACGCTCGACATCCCCGCCGCCCGCCTTCCCGCATCTGACGGACGGCATTCTGCGCGGCGCGCAGGACAAGGCCGCAGGCCTGCTGAGCCCCCATGGCCGGGTCGGGCGCGCAGGCGTGCAAGGGCGTTTCGACGACGTGGTGGCACGGGTTTCGTGCTCATCAGCCGCAGCCATCGGGCACTGTCGGCCATGGGCGCAGCGGTGGCTGCAGCCTTGCGGCAATTGAACGCCAGGGCGGCCGTCATCGTCCCCGCCGGCGCGGACGCCGGCCAGCAAGGCTGGGAAGACCTGGATGGCAAGTTCCTGCCGTTCATGGAGCAGCACGGCATAGAGACCATGCTGGTGCGGCCCGACTCTATGGCGCGGTTGGCTCCGGGGGGAATCCTCAGACCTTGCTCCTGGATTGCGAGGCGGATTTGAGGAAGTTCGGCCTGAAGAACGCCGAGGCCTGGGGCTCACTCCAGCGTCAGCTTTTGCTTGCGCACTACGTCCTTGTAGATAGCGAATTCGTTCCTGATCTGCTCGGCGAACTGCTCGGGCGTATTGGCGATCACCAGCGAGCCGGTGTCGTCGATGCGCTTTTTCACCGCCGGCTCCGCCAGCACCTTCTTGAGCGCGGCATTGATCCTGTCGACCACCTCCCTGGGTGTGCCCTTGGGGCCGACGATGCCGTAATAGGCCATGCGGTTCACCGGCTCCAGCCCCACCTCCTTGAAGGTGGGCACGTTGGGCAGGACCGCCAGGCGCTGCGGCGCCGCCACCACGATGGGGATCAGGCGGCCGTCCCTGATGAAGGGCAGCGATGAGGGCAGGTTGTCCAGATTCATGTTCACCTGGCCGGCCACCACGTCGTTCAGCGCCGGGCCAGCGCCCCGGTAGGGAATGTGCGTCATCTGCACGCCCGCCATGCCCTTGTAGAGCTCCATCAGCATGTGGGTGATGCTGCCGGTGCCGGTGGACGCATACGCGTATTTGCCGGGGCTCTTTTTCAACTCCTCGACGAAGCCCTTGTAGTCGTGCCCCGGGAACCTGGGGTTGACCGCAATGACGTTGGGCGTCGCGGCGATGTTGATGATGGGCACGAAATCCGTCTCGGGGTCGTATGGGAACTTGGGCGTGATGGCTGGATTGGTGGCCGTGGTGGAGACGGTGGCCACGCTCAGCGTGTAGCCATCGGGCTTGGCGCGCATGGCCTCGGTCGCGCCGATGGTGCCGCCGGCGCCGCTCTTGTTGTCTACCACCACCGGCTGGCCCAGCTCGCGCCCCAGCGGGTCGGCCACCACGCGGGCGATGATGTCGGTGGTGCCGCCGGCGGCAAAGGGCACGATCAGGCGTATGGGCTTGCTCGGGTAGGCTGCCTGGGCCAGCGCAGCAGTTCCTGCCGCGAGTGCCAGGCCGCCGATCAGTGCGTGTGCGCCGGGGCGCAGGGAAAAGCTGGGCATGTGAGTCATCTCCTTTGGTGGTTGGTAAAAGACAGAATTCAGGCGCGGCGGCGCACGATGTGCTGCGGCCCGAGTTCTGCGCAGCCCGTCACGCCCAGCATGGCCATGTTGCGGTCCACCTCTTCCTGCAGCAGCCCGATGGCATGCGCCACGCCGGCCTCGCCCGCCACGGCGGCGGCGTAGTTGAAGGGGCGGCCCACCAGCACCATGCGCGCGCCCAGGGCCAGGGCCTTGAGCACGTCCGAGCCGCGCCGGAAGCCGCTGTCGATGAGCACCGGGTAATCGGGCCCCACGGCGGCCACAACGGCTTCGAGCACGCGCAGGGGCGAGATCGCGCCGTCGAGCTGGCGGCCGCCGTGGTTGGACAGCACGACGGCGTCGGCGCCCACGCGCCGGGCCTGCAGTGCATCCTCCACGCTGAGCAGGCCCTTGACCACCAGCGGTCCTTTCCAGCGGCGGCGGATGGCTTCGATGTGGCCCCAGTTCAGGTGGTCGCGCGCCGAGAAATCGCGCAGTACTGAGGACGACACGATGGGCGCGCCGCGCGTGGCAAACGAATTCTCGAAATGCGGCATGCCGTGGCGCAGCAGCGTGTGCAGGAAGGTGCCCGCCACCCAGCGCGGCCGCACCATGCCGTCCCAGGCCAGGCGCAGGCTGGGGCGCAGCGGCGTGGAAAAGCCGGTGCGAATGTTGTTCTCGCGGTTGGCCGAAACGGGAATGTCCACCGTCACCACCAGCGTGCCGAAGCCCGCGCGCGCCACGCGGTCGACCAGCGCGTCGATGCGTTCCTGGTCGCCCGGTATGTAGGCCTGGAACCAGGTGGCCGGGCTCTCGCGCGCCACCTCTTCCATGGGGATCAGCGAGGTGCCGCTCATGATCGACACGATGCCCGCCTGCTGCGCAGCGCGCGCCAGCACCAGGTCTCCGCGGTAGGTGGACAGCGCGTTGATGCCCATGGGCGCGATGCCGAAGGGGCTGCTGTAGCGCTGGCCGAACAGCTCCACCGCCTGCGAGCGCCGCGACACGTCGCGCAGCACGCGGGTGGCAAAGCCGTATTCGCCGAACACCTCGCGGTTGTCGCGCAGCGACGTGTTGTCCTCGGCCGCGCCGGCGATGTAGCCGAAGATCGGCCGGGGCAGGCGCCGGCGCGCGGCGGCCTCGAAGTCGTGCAGCGACAGCATGTTGCGCAGTGCGACGGGCACGGTCACGGGTGAGGGTTCGGCATAGGAAGCCATGGCGGGATGCGGGTTGCGGCTAAGGAATGGCCGCACTGTAGGTAAGCATGTTTTTGAAGAAAAGCGAAATATTTAGAATGGATATGTTCGCTTTTGAGAAATAGTGGTCGCCATGTCCCAGCCCTCGATCAAGCAGCTCGAAGCCTTCTGGTGGGCTGCCACCTGCGCCAATTTCGCGACGGCGGCCGAACGCGTGCACCTGTCGGTGTCGTCGCTGTCCAAGCGCATCGCCGAGCTCGAAGCCACGCTGGGCCAGCCGCTGTTCGACCGCAGCGGCCACCGCGCCGTACTCACCGAGGCGGGCGAGCGCCTGCTGCCCGCCACGCTCGACGTGCTCAATGCCATGGCGGCGCTGGGCCAGACACTCGATGCGCGCGCGGCGCTCGCGGGCCGCTGCCGCTTCGGCGTGGGCGATCTCTCGGCACTGACCTGGCTGCCCGCCTTCGTGGCTGCCGTGCGGCGGGCGCACCCGCAGCTGGAGCTGGAGCCCTTCGTGGACGTGGGTGGCGTGCTGGAGCGCCGCCTGGCCGATGGCGAGCTGGACTTCGCCGTGATCGCGGGCCGCTCCTCGCGCAGCGCGCTGCTGTCGCAACCCGTGGGGGCCGCGCACTTCGCCTGGGCCGCCGCGCCCGGCCTGCCGGGCGCGGACCGCCTGGACGCGGCGGCGCTGCTGCGGTGCCACCCGCTGGTCACGCTGCCGCATGGCGCGGGCACGACCCGGCTGCTGGACGACTGGCTGCTGGCCAACCATGCCGCGGCGCATGAGCGCATCGTGTGCAACAGCTGGGGGGCCGTGGCGGGCATGTTGCGCCAGGGTGTGGGAGTGGGCTTCCTGCCCGCACACTGGGTGGATGCACTGAGCCTGCGCGCCGTGGGCGCAGGCATGCCGCTGGCGCCGCTGCACTACGCCTTTCAGTGGCGGCGTGGCGATGCGCGGGCGCTGATCGCGGCGCTGCGGCCATTGGCGCAGGCGCAGGTGGATTTTTCAGTGTCCCCCGTATTCACCGGCGTGGTGAGCCAACGATGAAAGGGCTTTCAGGCGCCTCATGGAAGCCGGGTGCGTTCAAGCCGGCCGGGGGCCGGGGCGGCCGTCCTCCACCACGAAGCGGGCCAGGGTGTACGCGTCGCTACCCGCGTCCAGCGGGTCGCGGATGGCGCGTAGCCGGGTCGTCCAGAGCGTGGGCGTGATGTCGCACAGGCCGTAGCCGCGCTCGTCGCAGCGAGCCAGCAGCACATGGGGGTTGAGGCGGCGGATGGCGTCCACCTTGTCCTGCGTGGTGCCGGCGCGCGAGCTGATCGACGTGCCGCAGAACTCGCTGGCCAGGATGCGCGCCGCGCCGCCGGCCCCGGGGGGCGCCGGCACGTTGCAGACGTAGTTCTGGTGGATGTCCCCGCCCAGCAGCACGGTGTTGCGCGGTGTCTGCTGCGCCAGCGCGTGGCACAGGCGCTCGCGTGCGGCGGGGTAACCGTCCCAGCTGTCGGTGGACTGCAGGCCCGAGGGGTAGTGGCGCGGCGCGAACAGCGTCTGCTGCGCCAGCACGCTCCAGTGCGTGGCCCGCTCGCGTGCGTCCTGCGCCAGGCCGGCCTGCAGCCATTGCTCCTGCTGCCAGCCCAGAAAGCTGCGCTGCGGGTCCGTGAGCTCGGGGCAGGCCTCGGGGCGCACCGCGCCGGCCGAGCCGCCGCCCGGCTTGCGGCAGGCCTGCAGGTCGCGGTATTGCCGTGCGTCGAGCACGTGCAGCCGTGCCAGGCGTCCCCAGTGCAGGCGCCGGTAGAGCTGCAGGCCCTGGAAGGCCGACGAGTTGAGCGTCGATGCGCGCAGCGGCATGTGCTCATAGAAGGCCTGCCATGCCGCCGTGCGCAGGGGCAGCCATTCGGCGGCGTCGCCCCGGCCGTGGTCGCCCGCGTAGTCGTTCTGCACCTCGTGGTCGTCCCAGGTCACGACCCAGGGCGCGCAGGCGTGGGCAACCTGCAAGTCCGGGTCGCTCTTGTGCAGCGCGTAGCGCTCGCGGTAGTCGGCCAGGCTGCGCGGCAGGCGCAGGCCGTGCGTGCGCGCCAGCCCATTCGCGTCCTTGGGGCTGGCGTATTCGTAGATGTAGTCGCCCAGGAATAGCACCAGGTCGGGCTGGTCGGCGCAGGCGTGGCGCCAGGCCGCGTAGTAGCCGTGCTCCCAGCGCTGGCATGAGGCATAGACCATCCGCAGCCGCCGCTCCAGCGCATGCGGCGCCGGGGCCGTGCGCGTGCGGCCCACGGCGCTGACGGCATCGCCCAGCATGAAGCGGTAGTAGTACCAGCGGCCCGGCTGCAGGCCGGCCACTTCCACGTGCACGCTGTGCGCCAGGTCGGGCAGGGCGGTGGCGCTGCCGTGCTGCACGATGCGACGGAACTGTGCGTCGTCGGCGACTTCCCAGCGCACGGTGAGCGGGCCGGCCCAGGGCGCGGCGGCATCGGCCGGGTCCGGCGGCAGCAGGCGGGTCCAGAGCACCACGCCGTCGGGCAAGGGCTCGCCGCTGGCCACGCCCAGGCCGAAGGGGTCGTGCCGCAGGGTCTGCCGGGCCCAGGCCCAGCGCGGCAGTTGCGTGGCCATGGCGGCCCAGGCCGCCTGCTGCAGAAGCCGGCGGCGGTGCATGGCTGCGAGCGTGGGCATGGGAGGCGTGTCCATGCCGTGCCGCGCTACGCAGCCACCACGCGGTTCTTGCCCGAGCGCTTGGCCAGGTACATGCCCTCGTCGGCGCGGCGGATGGCATCGGCGCTGCCGTTCTTGCCCTCCACCTGCGCCACGCCAGCGCTGAAGGTGATGAGCAGGCGCTCCTGTTCCTTCAGGAAGTAGCGCTTGGTCAGCTCGCGCTGCAGGCGCTCCATGGCTTTCACGCCGTCGGCGAGCTGGGTGTTGGGCAGGATGAGCACGAACTCCTCGCCGCCGTGGCGCGCCAACTGGTCCTGGGGCCGCATGACCTCGCGCGTGACCCGGACCAAGTGCATCAGCGCCTCGTCGCCTGCGGCATGGCCCAGGCGGTCGTTGATGGCCTTGAAGTTGTCCACGTCGAGCAGGGCCACGCACAGCGGGGTATCCAGGCGGAACGCGCGCGCGATCTCGCGCTCCATGGCCTCGTCCAGCCCCTTGCGGTTCAGGGCTCCGGTCAGCGGGTCGTGGCGGGCCTGGGCGCTCGCGTGGTCCAAGTCGCGGCGCAGCTGGGTGATCTCGGCATGCGTGGCCTCGGTGCGCTCGCGCAGGTCCTGCAGCTCGGAGCGCGTCACGTGGCTGTTCAGCGCCATGGCGCGGGTGGCGGCCATGACTTCCTCGAGCAGCGGCATGATGTCCTGCAGCTGCGTCGCACGGCCGATGCGTTCGGCACAGCGCTCCATGGTTTCGTTGTAGGTGCTGCTCGATTCGTCCATCTGCGCCAGGCGCTCGATGAAGGTGGCCAGCAGCTCGCGCATCTGCGTCTGTGCCTGGACCGTGCGGTCCTTGGCCTCGGACTGCTTGAAGATCACGTCCTTGAGGCGCTTGTGCACGTCGTCGAGCCGACGCAGCGTGAGCGGCGGCGTGGATGCGGCCAGCAGCGCCTCGGCCTGGCCGTGCAGCCATGGCTCGTCGATGCTCAGCGCGGCAATGTTCTCGAATACCAGGCGCAGCAGCCCGAGCAGGCCCTGCCGTATGGCGGCCTGGTCCTCCGCGGCGAAGGACAGGCGATAGCTGAAGTCGCTCAGCATCAGTTCGGCCGTGGCGATGGGGCGCTCGGGCTCGCGCAGGAAGGCGCACAGCTGCGCGGCCAGCTCGTGCACGCGGGGGTCGTCTTCGCCCAGGGCCGGCAGGGTGTTGCTCACCAGGCGTGCCAGGTTCTGCGCCAGCGTGGTGGGCAGCTGGGTGATGCTGACGCTGGCGGGCGGCGGCGTGGCGACTGGCGACAGGCCCAGGTTGGCGTAGCCCACCAGCACGTTTTTCAGCATGGACCAGTCTTGCTGCGCGACGGCGTTCTCCAGCTGGCCCAGCAGGCGCTTCTGCCCGGGGGTCTGCCCCGGCATCACATGCAGAATATGGCGCAGCTGTGCGGTGGGAAAATTCGGCGCGGCGCGGACGCCCGACACCTCTTCGTACAGGGCCTGGTAATTGTCGGGGGTGGGGGAGAGGCGGCGCGCGGCCAGGAGCTTGAGGGTTTCACGCGCGACTTCGGAAGGAGATTTGGCGGAGTCCATCTGCAGGATGGGCAGGAAGATGCAAAGAGTGCGAAGTGTGACAGAGCGCAGCTTCATTGAATAGCTGGCGTGCCCATGCCGCGCAGCGTGGCTTCTGCGGGTCGGCTCCGGCGGGCGCGGGCATGGCCTCCTACAATGGGTTGCATTCAGTCACCGTGACCATGAAAATCCTCATTTCCAACGATGATGGCTACCAGGCGCCGGGCATCGTGGCCCTGCATGACGCACTCAAGGCCATCGCCGATGTCGAGGTCGTGGCCCCCGAGCACAACAACAGTGCCAAATCCAATGCCTTGACGCTGCATTCGCCGCTGTACGTGCATCGCGCGGCCAATGGCTTCCGCTACGTGAACGGCACGCCGGCCGACTGCGTGCACATCGCGCTGACCGGCGTCCTGGGCTACCGGCCCGACCTCGTGGTCTCGGGCATCAACAACGGCGCCAACATGGGAGATGACACCATCTACTCGGGTACCGTGGGCGCGGCCATGGAAGGCTACCTGTTCGGCATCCCGTCCATGGCCTTTTCCCAGGTGGACAAGGGGTGGGGGGAGCTCGACTCCGCGGCGCGCAAGGCGCGCGAGATCGTGGAGCAGATGCAGCGGCACAAGCTGGTGGGCGGGGCGCCATGGCTGCTGAACATCAATATCCCCAACATGCCGTTCGATGCGCTGCGCCCCCTGCGCCTGTGCCGCCTGGGGCGGCGCCACGCGGCCGAGCGCGTCATCGAGCAGCAAAGCCCGCGCGGCGAGCTGATGTACTGGATTGGCGGAGCGGGGCCGGCCAAGGACGCGAGCGAGGGCACGGACTTCCATGCCACGGCGCACGGCCATGTGTCCATGACGCCCCTGAAGGTGGACTTGACCGACCACGACGGCCTGGGCTATTGGGCGCAGACTGCCGCGCGCCTGGTGCCGCAGCGCGTGCAGGACGGGGGTGGCTGATGCAGCGCCGCCCCGGATTCCCCGCGCGCATCGATTGGACGAAGGATGCGGCGCCGGCTGCCTCCCTCGCGCCGGCGCGTGTCCGGCGCGAGGCGCCGCCGCCCACACCCCAGGGCGTGGGCCTGGATTCGGCCGCGGTACGGGCGCGCATGGTGCAGCGGCTGGCGGCGGCGGGCATCACCGCGGTGCCGGTGCTGCAGGCCATGGGGAACGTGGAGCGGCACCGCTTCGTCGATACCGCCCTGGTCAACCAGGCCTACGAGGACACCAGCCTGCCCATAGGGCTGGGCCAGACCATCTCCAAGCCCAGCGTGGTGGCGCGCATGACCGAGCTGCTGCTGGGCGCGCAGTGCGCGCGCGCGGGCGGCCTGGGGCGGGTGCTGGAGATCGGCACCGGCTGCGGCTACCAGGCGGCCGTGCTGGCGCGGCTGGCGCGCGAGGTGTACACCATAGAGCGCCTGCGCGCGTTGCATGAAAAGGCGCGCGAGAACCTGCGCCCCTTGCGCTTGGCAAACGTCCATCTGATCCTGGGCGACGGCATGCTGGGCTATGCCGGCGGCGCACCCTATGCGGGCATCATTTCCGCGGCGGGCGGCGGCAGCCTCCCGCCGCAGTGGTGTGAGCAGCTTGCCATGGGGGGGCGCCTCGTGGCCCCCATGGCGGGGGTGGACGGGCGCCAGATGTTGCTCGTGGTTGACAAAACGCCGAAAGGCCTGGAGCAGACGGTGCTCGAAGCCGTGCATTTCGTCCCCCTAAAATCGGGGGTCGTTTGAAGGAATTGCTTATGTTCGTATCGCGTGGTCTTGTGGCTTTGGGGGTTTTCGTGCTGGCGGGTGGCGGTTTGCTGGCCGGCTGCAGCGCCCCCGTGAACAGGGCTCCGGTGGTGGATCGCGGCACCTTTGCCAATGGTGGCGCGACCCCGGCGAGCACTGCCCCCGAGGCCAAGCCGCTGCCGGGCGCCGAAAACGCCGGAAAGCCGGGTTATTACACCGTCAAGCCCGGAGACACCCTGATTCGCATCGGCCTGGAAAACGGGCAGAGCTGGAAGGACATCGCGCGCTGGAACAACCTGGAGAACGCCAACCTGATCGAGGTGGGGCAGGTGCTGCGGGTGGTCCCGCCCGCGGCATCGGTGGCATCCGACACGGGTGTCGTGACCCGGCCGGTCGTCTCGTCGCCCCTGGCGTCCGCATCGCCCGCGAGCGTGCCCAAGCCCACCGCATCGGCCGCTTCCGCGCCAACCGCACCGGCCTCTGCGGCGGCCGCGCCGGCCCCCGCACCTGCCCCCGAGCCGGCACCCGCTATGGCCGGTGGCGCCGACGACATGCGCTTCATCTGGCCTTCCTCGGGGACATTGCTGGCCGGTTTCGACGAGGTGCGCAACAAGGGCTACGACATCGCGGGCAAGGCCGGGGACCCGGTGCTGGCCGCCGCCGACGGCCGCGTGGTGTATGCCGGCGCGGGCCTGCGCGGCTACGGCAACCTGGTGATCCTGAAGCACAACAACACCTTCCTCACGGCCTATGCGCACAACCAGACGCTGCTCGTGAAGGAGGACCAGAACGTGCGCCGTGGCCAGAAGATCGCGGAAATGGGCAGCACCGATGCCGATCGCGTGAAGCTCCATTTCGAGATCCGCCGCCAGGGCAAGCCGGTGGATCCCGCACGTTACCTGCCCGCGCGTTGAGCAAGCAGGTGGCAGGCGACGGGCTGCCGTGGCCGGACGAGGAGTCCGACCCGCAGCGCACTGCCGAGGAGGAGTCGGACGCCGAGCTGCGCGAGGTGATGGTGCCCGCCGCGCAGCACCAGGCGCGCCTGGACAAGGCCCTGGCGGAACTGGTGCCGGAGTTTTCTCGCAGCTATCTACAGCAGCTGCTTGCGCAGGGTGACGTGCGCCTCAACGGCCAGCCCGCCGCCAAGCCCGCCCACAAGGTCAGGGCCGGAGACCAGGTGGCGGTGCGGATGCGCCCCACGCAGCAGAGCCAGGCCTTCAAGCCCGAGAGCCTGCCGCTGGACGTGGTCCATGAGGACGAGCATCTGCTCGTCATCGACAAGCCGGCGGGCCTGGTGGTGCATCCGGCGCCGGGCAACTGGAGCGGGACTCTCCTCAACGCCCTGCTCGGGCGCGATGCGCAGGCCATGCAGGTGCCGCGCGCCGGCATCGTGCACCGGCTGGACAAGGACACGAGCGGTCTCATGGTGGTGGCGCGCAACCGCGCGGCCATGGATGCGCTGGTGCGCATGATCGCGGCGCGCGAGGTGAGCCGCCAGTACTTGGCGCTGGCCTGGGGCGCGTGGTCGGGCTCGGAGCAGCGCCGCATCCGGGCGCCGATAGGGCGCGACCCGCGCAACCGCCTGCGCATGGCGGTGGTGGACCTCGGCCAGCATGCCGGCAAGGAGGCGTGCACCGATTTCGACCTGCTCGCGTCCGGCGAAGAGGTATGCCTCGTCCGGTGCACGCTGCACACGGGCAGGACACATCAGATACGCGTGCACATGGCGTCCATCCGCCACCCCCTGGTGGCCGACGCCCTGTATGGCGGTGCCGTGGGCGGCCCCATGCGGCGGCAGGCCCTGCACGCCTTCCGCCTTGCGTTCACCCACCCCGTGACCGGCAAGCCCATGGAGTTCCACGCCCCGCTGCCCGAGGATATGCGCCAGGCCCTTGATTTCTGGGGCTTACGCTACAATTAGCGGGACCAGCGGCCCTGCCGCCGGCGCAGTGGCCTCATGCCGTTGATGCCATGCCGGCCCGGTGCAGGTACGGCGCCATTCGCCGCCACTTTGGCGTCGCACATTCTCCAACCCCAGGTAAATGCCCCGCCCATGGCGCGTGGCCGCCCTTTTTGGAACTGTTGGACCATGAATTCGGTGGAAGCCAAACGGGTTCTCGAAACTGCGCTGATCTGCGCGCCGCAGCCCGTATCGGTACGCGAACTGCGTACCCTGTTCGATGATGCGCTGGGCTCGGATACGGTGAAGGCGCTGCTGCTGGAGTTGCAGCAGGATTGGGCGCTGCGCGGCGTGGAACTGGTGCAGGTGGCGACGGGGTGGCGATTTCAGAGCCGTCCCGAGATGCGTGAGTACCTCGACCGCCTGCACCCTGAGAAGCCGCCCAGGTACACGCGCGCCACACTAGAGACCCTGGCCATCATCGCCTACCGTCAGCCGGTGACGCGTGGCGACATCGAGGATATCCGGGGCGTAACGGTCAACAGCCTGATCATCAAGCAGCTGGAGGACCGGGGTTGGATCGAGGTGGTCGGGCACCGCGATACGGTAGGGCGGCCGGCCCTGCTGGCCACCACGCGGCAGTTCCTGGACGACCTGGGGCTGCAGTCGCTGGATCAATTGCCAATGCTGGAGGATCCCGGCGTGCAGGCGAATGTGCTGGATGCGTTGGGGGCTGCGGCGGATACGCAGCAGCCGGGCGAGGAGATGGCCGTGCAGAGCGGCGAAGAGATTGCAGGCGCACCCGCCCTGGTGGCGGGTGTGACGGATGAGGACGGCGACGGCGTCGCAGGAAGTTGACATGAACGATTCGAACAAGGCCCTCGAGGCTGCCCAGGCGCCTGCTGAGGCGCAGGTGCCCGCCTCCGCCGAGGCGCCCAAGGCGCGCAGGCCGCGCACGCGTAAGCCTGCCGGGAAAGCGGCCTCCGCAGACCACGGGGCGGACGCGCCGCGGCAGCAGGAACCGCAGGCGCAGGCCGACGCGCCGTCCGCTTCTGCGGAGGCAGCGGACAGGCCGCAGCGGCCGGAGCACCGCGATGCCGCGCGAAAGCACGGCAGGCGTGACGGCAAGCCGGCGCCGCGCGGCGACGGCTACCGCTTCGCCGACGTGGTGTCGGGACAGCTCGACCAGGACGAGGGCGACACCGAGGTGGTGCCGCACAAGCGGGTGCTGCTGCCCCAGCCGGAAAGCCCCAAGCTGCACAAGGTGCTGGCCCAGGCGGGCATGGGGTCGCGGCTCGAAATGGAACAGCTCATTCTCGAAGGGCGCATCTCCGTCAACAACGAGCCGGCTCACATCGGGCAGCGCGTGCAGTTCGGCGACCAGATCAAGGTCAACGGCAAGCCGATCCGGTTCCGGGTCGCGCCCCCGCCCACGCGGGTGATCGCCTATCACAAGCCGGTCGGCGAGGTCGTGACGCACGACGATCCGCAGAACCGCCCCACGGTGTTCCGCAAGCTGCCGCGGCTGCAGCAGGGCAAATGGCAATCGGTCGGGCGCCTGGACCTCAATACCGAGGGCCTGCTGCTGTTCACCAGCTCCGGCGAACTGGCCAACAAGCTCATGCACCCCCGCTTTGGCCTGGAGCGCGAGTACGCCGTGCGCGTCCTGGGCGCCCTGAGCGACGAGGAGCGGCAGCGCCTGCTCGATGGTGTGTCGCTGGAGGACGGCATGGCAGCCTTCGGCTCCATCGAGGACGGTGGCGGCGAAGGCGCCAATTGCTGGTACCGGGTCACGATCTCCGAGGGACGCAACCGCGAGGTGCGGCGCATGTTCGAAGCCGTGGGGCATGCGGTGAGCCGGCTGATCCGCATTCGCTATGGCGCCATGATGCTGCCGCGCGGACTCAAGCGCGGAGCCTGGCTGGAGCTAGACGAGCATGACATTCGTGCCCTGATGCAGGCCGCGGGAGTCCCGGCCGATGCGGGCGGTGGTGCGCGCGCAGGCAGGAACGGCCGCCGCGGCGAGCGCAAGCCCATGGGCGCGAAGATGCAGGGGGAGGGGCGGGGCAAGGCCGCGGGGCGCGCAGGGCGCTCGTCCGGCAGCTCACAGCCCGATCCGATGAAGACCTCGGTGGGGTACATCGGCGCCGACAGCTTCTCGCGCCATCGCCAGCAGCAGCAACGCGGCGGGGGCTCGCGCCGCGGCGGGCGCTAGGGGTTTGACGGCACGCTAAAATTAACGGTTTTGCCCGCGAGGCAAAAAATACCGCAACACTCTCTCTAGGAAAACCAAATGGCTATCGAACGCACCCTTTCCATCATCAAGCCCGACGCAGTCGCCAAGAACGTGATCGGCCAGATCTACGCCCGTTTCGAGGCTGCCGGCCTGAAGATCGCCGCTGCCCGCATGATCCACCTCTCGCGCGCCGAGGCCGAGCAGTTCTATGCCGTGCACAAGGAGCGCCCTTTCTTCAAGGATCTGGTGGACTTCATGATCTCCGGCCCCGTGATGGTGCAGGTGCTGGAGGGCGAGAACGCCATCCTGAAGAACCGCGAGCTCATGGGCGCGACGGACCCCAAGAAGGCCGAGGCCGGCACAATCCGCGCCGATTTCGCCGACAGCATCGACGCCAACGCAGTGCATGGCTCCGACGCCGCGGAGACCGCCCAGGTCGAAGTGGCCTTCTTCTTCCCTGGCCTGAACGTCTACGCGCGCTGATGCAGTGGTTCCGTGCGCAGGGTGAGGCCATGGCCGGCCTTGCCGCGCGCGGGGCGCACCATGTGGGCGTGGACATGCGATGACGTTATGACCACGAACCTTCTGGACCTGGACCTGGACGCCATGGCCGCTTTCTGCGAGCGGCTGGGAGAGAAGCGTTTCCGGGCCACGCAACTGTTCCGCTGGATCCACCAGCGTGGCGCGAGCGACTTCGACCAGATGAGCGATCTGGCCAAGTCCCTGCGCGAGAAGCTCAAGGGCTGCGCCCATGTGTCGGGCCTGCAGGCCATCAGCGAGCATGCCTCGGCGGATGGCACGGTGAAGTGGCTGTTCGACGTGGGCGGCGGCAATGCCGTGGAGACGGTCTTCATCCCCGAGGACGACCGCGGCACCCTGTGCATCTCCTCGCAGGCGGGTTGTGCCGTCGGCTGCCGCTTCTGCTCCACGGGGCACCAGGGGTTCAGCCGCAACCTGACCACGGGCGAGATCGTTGCCCAGCTCTGGCATGCCGAGCACGTCCTGCGTCAGCGCCGCGGCGATGGCGAGCGCGTGATTTCCAACGTCGTGATGATGGGCATGGGTGAGCCGCTGCAGAACTACTCGGCCCTGGTGCCGGCGCTGCGCATCATGCTCGACGACCATGGCTACGGCCTGTCGCGCCGCAGGGTGACCGTGTCCACTTCGGGCGTGGTGCCCATGATGGACCGCCTGGGCCGGGACTGCCCTGTGGCGCTGGCCGTGTCCCTGCATGCGCCCAATGACGAGCTGCGCGACAACCTGGTGCCGCTCAATCGCAAGTACCCGTTGCAAGAGCTGCTGGCGGCCTGCCGGCGCTATCTGGAGCACGCGCCGCGTGACTTCATCACCTTCGAGTACTGCATGCTCGACGGCGTGAACGACCAGCCCGAGCATGCGCGCGAGCTGATAGCGCTCGTGAGCCGCAAGGCGGCGGACGGCGGCGTGTCCTGCAAGTTCAACCTGATTCCGTTCAACCCGTTTCCCGCATCGGGCCTGCGCCGCTCTCCTGCGGTGGCGGTGTCGGCGTTTGCCAAGCTGCTCTCCGATGCCGGCATCGTCACCACGGTGCGCAAGACGCGTGGCGACGATATCGATGCGGCCTGCGGCCAACTGGCCGGTGACGTCAAGGACCGGACGCGGGTCGGCGAGCGCATGGCCAGGCTGCGGACCATCGAGATCAAGCCGATTACCTGAGTCAACGAAGAGAGGCAATTCATGACGGTGTGGCGCACGGATCGAGGTCGGGCAGGGCGTTGGCTGTTGGCCGCCTGTGTTGCGGCGGCCGTACTGGCCGCTCTGGCGGGTTGCGCCCATCGGGCGGCGGACCCCGGGGCCAGTGAGCCGGTGGCGGGCTCCGGCGGCGAGACGGACGTGCGGCGGCGCGCACGCATCCGGCTGGAGCTGGCAGCCAACTACATGCAGATGGGGCAGACGGCGGTCGCGCTGGACGAGGTGCGCCAGGCGCTTGCCACGGACCCCGGCTACGCCGATGCCTACCACTTGCGCGGGCTGGTGTACATGAGCATGGGGGACCTGGCGCTTGCCGAGGACAGCCTCAAGCGCGCCCAGGCCATGAAGCCGGCCGACCCGGACATCATGCACAACTACGGCTGGCTGCAGTGCCAGCGTCAGCAGTACGAGCAGGCCAACCAGCTGTTCGAGCGCGCCCTGGCCACGCCCACTTATGCCGCGCGCAGCAAGACCCTGATGTCCCAGGGCTTGTGCTACCAGCGCGCCGGCCGCGCGGCCGACGCCGAGCAGACCCTGCTGCGCGCGTACGAGATCGATGCCGGCAACCCGGTCGTGGGCTACCACTTGGCCTCCATCATGCTGGCGCGCGCAGAGGCCAAGCGGGCGCAGTTCTACATCCGCCGCGTCAACAATGGCGAGTTCGCCAATGCGCAGTCTCTTTGGCTGGGCATCAAGGTGGAGCGCGCGCTTGGCGACTCGGTGGCCATGCGGCAATTGGGCGATCAGCTGCACAAGCGCTTCCCCGATGCCAAGGAAACATCGGCATTCGACAGAGGGGCATTCCATGAGTGAGTCGATGGCGACACATGACGCAGACCATTCGGCGCCGGCCGCCGGCGAGTCGGCCGGCGTCCTGCTGCGGCGATTGCGCGAATCCGCAGGCGTGCACATCGGTGCGCTGGCTGCCGCCCTGAAGGTGCCCGTGGCCAAGCTCCAGGCGCTGGAGGCCGACGACCAGGACGCATTTCCCGATGTCGTTTTCATGCGCGCGCTGGCATCGAGCGTGTGCCGGACCTTGAAGGTCGATGCCGCCCCCGTCCTGGCGCTGTTGCCCCAGGGCCGCCCCGCCCAGCTTCCGCCGGACAAGGGCATCAATGCCTCGTTCAAGGACCCGATTCGCCGGGGCGGCAAGGGCGTTTCCCTGGAGCAGCCCAGGTCGCGCCTGGTGGGCATTGCCGCGCTGGTGCTGCTCGCCGCTGCCCTGGCCATGGCATTCCTGCCCCTCGGCACGAGCGACAAGAGCGGCGAGGCCGAGCCCGCCGCGCAGCCGCCGCAGCAGGTGGCGCCGACACAGGACGCCCGGGAGCCCGGGGACGCGGCAGCCGGGCAGCCCGGCCCGGCCGCGACGCAGGAGGTGCCGGCCGCGCAGGCGCCGGCGGTGCCCGGGCCCGCGCGCGCTGCGGCCTCCGCTGACGATGCGCCCGCCGCCCAGGCACCGGAGCCCGAGGGGGTGCTCGTCATCCGTGCGCGCGCCGAGTCCTGGGTGCAGGTGCGCAATGGCGCCGGCCGCGTGGTGCTGCAGAAGGCCATGGCCGCCGGCGAGAACTATTCCGCCGAGGGTCCATCGCCATGGAGCGTGGTGGTCGGCAAGGCCGATGCGACCGACGTCATCGTGCGCGGCCAGCCCATGGACCTGAAGGCCATCGCGCGCGAAAACGTGGCGCGTTTCGAGGTGAAGTGAATGAACATGCCTGACACAGCAGCACCCATTGCCATGGTGGCGCCCCTGGCGCGCCGCTCGCGCCAGGCGCGCATCGTCTGGGGCAGCCGCGTCGTCACGGTGGGCGGCGACGCGCCGGTGCGCGTGCAGTCCATGACCAATACCGACACGGTGGATGCGATCGGCACGGCCATCCAGGTCAAGGAGTTGGCGCAGGCCGGCTCCGAGTTCGTGCGCATCACGGTGAACACGCCGGAGGCCGCCGCGGCCGTGCCCTACATCCGCGAGCAGCTCGACCGCATGGGCGAGAGCGTGCCCCTGGTAGGCGACTTCCACTACAACGGCCACCGCCTGCTGACCGAGTTCCCGGACTGCGCGCAGGCGCTGTCCAAGTACCGCATCAACCCCGGCAACGTGGGCAAGGGCGACAAGCGCGACAAGCAGTTCGGCCAGATGATCGAGGCGGCGATGCGGTGGGACAAGGCCGTGCGCATAGGTGTCAACTGGGGCAGCCTGGACCAGGAGCTGCTGGCCGATCTGATGGACGCCAACAGCCAGCGGGCCGAGCCCTGGGACGCGCGCCAGGTCATGTACGAGGCTCTGATCACCTCGGCCATCGAATCGGCGCGCCGCGCCGAGGCCATGGGCCTCGCGGGCGAGCAGATCATCCTCTCGTGCAAGGTCAGCGGCGTGCAAGACCTGATCGCCGTGTACCGCGAACTGGCCCGGCGCTGCGACTACGCGCTGCACCTGGGCCTGACCGAGGCCGGCATGGGCACCAAGGGCATCGTGGCCTCGACCACGGCGCTGTCCATCCTGCTGCAGGAGGGCATAGGCGACACGATCCGCGTGTCTCTCACGCCCCAGCCTGGCGAGGCGCGCACCCAGGAGGTGGTCGTGGCCGCCGAGATCCTGCAGTCGCTGGGGCTGCGCGCCTTCGTGCCCAGCGTGACCGCCTGCCCCGGCTGCGGGCGCACCACCAGCACCACCTTCCAGGAACTGGCCAAGCAGATCGACGACTACCTGCGCGCGCAAATGCCCGTGTGGCGCCTGCGCTACCCCGGCG
The DNA here is from genome assembly GCF_000204645.1 of Alicycliphilus denitrificans K601. NCBI lineage: Bacteria > Pseudomonadati > Pseudomonadota > Betaproteobacteria > Burkholderiales > Comamonadaceae > Alicycliphilus > Alicycliphilus denitrificans. The sequence continues at coordinate 1,487,845 of NC_015422.1, forward strand.
TGGAGCGGCTCAAGGTGGCGGTCATGGGCTGCATCGTCAACGGCCCGGGCGAGAGCAAGCATGCCGACATCGGCATCAGCCTGCCGGGCACTGGCGAGGCGCCCGCGGCGCCCGTGTTCATCGACGGCGAGAAGGCGCTGACCCTGCGTGGGGACAACATCGCCCGGGAGTTCCAGGACATCGTCAACGACTACATCGCCAAGCGCTTCGGGGCGGGCGCCGACGCGTAGTGGTGCAATAAAAACAATAGCTGCTAACGCTTGCTGGATAAGCGCTGGGGGCTAATTTCATTCAAATAGAAGATCTACACAAGATGCAGAAGCTGGTTGCCATCAAGGGCATGAACGACATCCTGCCGCCCGAGTCAGCGCGCTGGGAATGGCTGGAGGACACGGTGCGCACGCTGATGGCGCGCTACGCCTACCGCAACATCCGTACCCCCATCGTCGAGCCCACGCCGCTGTTCGTGCGCGGCCTGGGCGAGGTGACCGACATCGTCGAGAAGGAGATGTACTCCTTCGAGGACCGCCTCAACGGCGAGCAGCTCACGCTGCGCCCCGAGGCCACGGCCGGCGTGGTGCGCGCCGTGGTCGAGCATTCGATGCTGTACGACGGCGGCAAGCGCCTGTACTACATGGGCCCCATGTTCCGCCACGAGCGGCCCCAGCGCGGGCGCTACCGCCAGTTCCACCAGATCGGCGCCGAGGCCCTGGGCTTCCCGGGTGCCGAGGCCGATGCCGAGATCATCCTGCTCGCCCACGCGCTGTGGGCCGAGCTGGGCCTGAAGGACGTGCGCCTGGAGCTCAACAGCCTGGGCCAGCCGGACGAGCGCCGAGCCCACCGCGCGGCGCTGATCGCGCACCTGGAGCAGCACCAGGACGAGCTCGACGAGGACGCGCGCCGGCGCCTGCACAGCAACCCGCTGCGCATCCTGGACACCAAGAACCCCGCCATGCAGGCCGTCGTGGAGGCTGCGCCGCGGCTCATCGACTTCTTGGGCGAGGCGTCGCTGAAGCATTTCGAGACCGTCAAGGCCATCCTGGACGCCAATGGCGTGGCCTGGAGCCTCAACCCGCGCCTGGTGCGCGGCATGGACTACTACAACCTCACGGTGTTCGAGTTCGTCACCGACCAGCTCGGCTCGCAGGGCACGATCTGCGGCGGCGGCCGCTATGACTACCTGATTGAGCAGATCGGCGGCAAGCCGGCGCCCGCCGTGGGCTGGGCCCTGGGCGTGGAGCGCGTGCTGGAGCTCATCAAGGAGCAGGAGGCGCAGGCGCCCCGGCCCGTGGCCGATGCCTATGCCATCGTGCCCGACGCGTCCGCGCTGCCCGTGGTCATGGCGGCCCTGCAGCGGCTGCGCGCGCTGGGCGTGTCGGTGCAGATGCACAGCCCCACGGCGGCGGGCGAGGGCATGGGCAGCATGAAGTCGCAGTTCAAGAAGGCCGACGCCAGCGGCAGCCGCTTCGCCCTGGTCTTCGGCGCCGACGAGATGGCGCGCGGCGCCGTCACCATCAAGCCCCTGCGCGACGGCGGCGAGCAGGTCGAGCGCCCGCTGGCCACCCTGGCGGACTGGGCCGCCAGCCTACAATCGCCGCGCTGAACGGAAACCCCCAACATGGCCAACAACTTCGACCTTCAAGAACAAGAACAGCTCGACGAGCTCAAGCACTTCTGGAACACCTGGGGCACGCCCATCACCTGGGTGCTGATCATCGTTCTGGGCGGGTTCGCCGCGTGGAATGGCTACCAGCTGTGGCAGAGCCGCCAGGCCCAGCAGGCCACGGCCCTGGTGGAGGCCGTGGAACTGGCCGCGCAATCGGGCGACCTGGCGCGCGTGGAGCAGGCCTTTGGCGACCTGAAGTCCGGCTACGGCGGCACCATACAGGCCGGCCAGGCGGGTCTGCTGGCGGCCAAGGCCCTGGCCGATGCCGGCAAATGGGATGCCGCCAAGGGCGTGCTGGCCTGGGTGGCGGAAAAGGCCTCCGACGAGGGCTACATGGCCCTGGCCAGGCTGCGCCTGGCAGGGGTGCTGATCGAGGAAAAGGCCTACGACGAGGCGCTGGCCCAGCTATCGGCGCGCTTCCCGTCCGAGTTCGCCGGCACCGTCGCCGACCGCAAGGGCGACGTGCTCGCGCTGCAGGACAAGAAGCAGGAGGCGATCGCCGAATACCGGCGCGCCTACCAGGCCCTCGATGCGGGCATCGAATACCGGCGCCTGGTGGAGGCCAAGCTCAACGCCCTGGGTGCGCAGGCCGAGGCGGTGGCCTCGGCCGCACCCGCGGGAGGTGCGCAGTGAGCGCGGCGCGCAGGAGCTGCAGGGCCCTGTGGGGCGCGCTCGCGCTGGCGGGCCTGCTCGGCGTGAGCGGCTGTTCGCTGTGGGGCGGCTCGTCGAAGCCCAAGCCAGCCGAACTCGGCCCCAACGTCCCCGTGCTCGGCGTGCGCCAGGCCTGGACGGCCCGGATCGGCGCCGTGGAGGGGGTGGCGCTCGACGTCCACGTGAATGGCAACGTGGTCACGCTGGCGTCCGCCAATGGCGAGGTCGCCGCGATCGACGCACGCACGGGCGGCGACGTCTGGCGCACTCAGCTGAACATGCAGCTGGCATCGGGCGTGGGCAGCGACGGCCGGTGGAGCGCCGTGGTGTCCAGGAACGCTCAGGTCGTGGTCCTCGACGGCGCGCGCGAGATCTGGCGCAAGTCCCTGCCGGCACAGGCCTATACGGCGCCGCTGGTGGCGGGCCATCGCGTGTTCGTGCTGGCCGCCGACCGCTCCATCACCGCCTTCGATGCGGCCACCGGCTACCAGCTGTGGCGCCAGCAGCGCCCGGGCGAGCCGCTGATCCTGCGCGAGGGCGGCGTCCTGATGGCGGTGGGCGACACCCTGGTGGCCGGCCTGTCGGGGCGCCTGGTCGGCTTCAATCCGGACAACGGCGTGGTGCGCTGGGAGGCCCCCCTGGCGAGCCCGCGCGGCACCAACGACGTGGAGCGCCTGGTCGAGATCGTGGGCCGCACCAGCCGTGTCGGCGACAGCGTTTGCGCGCGGGCCTTCCAGGCCACCGTGGGTTGCATCGATGCCGGGCGCGGCACGGTCCTGTGGACCCAGCCCGCCAGCGGCAGCGAGGGCATCGACGGGGACGGCAGCATGCTGTTCGGCACGGAGAGCAATGGCACGGTTGCCGCCTGGCGCCGCGCCGATGGCGTGCGTGCATGGACGTCCGAGAGGCTGCAGTTCCGCAAGCTGACGGCGCCTCTGCTGCTCGGCCGCTCGGTGGTCATCGGCGACGACTCGGGGCTGGTGCATCTGCTGTCGCGCGAGGACGCCGCGCCGCTCAACCGGCTGACGACGGATGGCTCGGCCATCGCGGCGTCGCCCGTGGCCGCCGGCGACACCCTGGTAGTGGTGACGCGCAAGGGCGGTGTCTACGGCTTCCGCCCGGACTGATCGTTATAGGACGCTGGGATGAAACCGGTCATCGCCCTGGTGGGGCGGCCCAACGTGGGCAAATCCACCCTGTTCAACCGCCTGACCAAGTCGCGCGACGCCATCGTGGCCGACTTCGCCGGCCTCACGCGCGACCGCCACTACGGCAACGGCCGCCAGGGCAAGCACGAATTCATCGTCATCGACACGGGAGGCTTCGAGCCCGACGCATCCAGCGGCATCTACCGCGAGATGGCCAAGCAGACCCAGCAGGCGGTGGCCGAGGCCGACGTGGTGATCTTCGTTGTGGACGTGCGCGGTGGCCTCTCGGCGCAGGACCACGACATCGCCAAGTACCTGCGCCGCCTGGGCAAGCCCTGCGTGCTGGCCGGCAACAAGGCCGAGGGCATGCAGGACAGCGCCCACCTGGCCGAGTTCTACGAACTGGGCCTGGGCGAGGTGCACCCCGTCTCGGCCGCGCATGGCCAGGGCGTGCGCAGCCTGGTGGAACTGGCGCTCAAGTCCCTGGCCCTGCCCGAGGCGGGCGAGGGCGACGTCGTCGCCGAGGCCAACGTCATACGCCTTGCCGTGGCGGGGCGCCCCAACGTGGGCAAGTCCACGCTGATCAACACCTGGCTCGGCGAAGAACGCCTGGTGGCCTTCGACATGCCGGGCACCACGCGCGACGCCATCTCGGTGCCCTTCGAGCGCAATGGCCAGAAGTTCGAGCTGATCGACACCGCGGGCCTGCGCCGCAAGGGCAAGGTGTTCGAGGCGATAGAGAAGTTCTCCGTCGTCAAGACCCTGCAGGCCATCGAGTCGGCCAACGTGGTGCTGCTGCTGCTCGATGCGACCCAGGGCGTGACGGACCAGGACGCGCACATCGCGGGCTACATCCTGGAGAGCGGCCGCGCCGTGGTCATCGCCGTGAACAAATGGGATGCGGTGGACGACTATGGCCGCCAGCAGCTCGAACGCTCCATAGAGACGCGCCTGTCCTTCCTCAAGTTCGCTCCGCTGCATTTCATCTCGGCCATGAAGCGCCAGGGCATAGGGCCGCTGTGGGCCTCCATCGTGCAGGCCTACAAGTCCGCCAACCGCAAGATGCCCACGCCGGTGCTGACCCGGCTGCTGCAGGAGGCCGTGCAGTTCCAGAGCCCCAAGCGCTCCGGCATGTTCCGCCCCAAGCTGCGCTATGCGCACCAGGGCGGTATGAATCCTCCGGTGATCGTGATCCACGGAAACTCCCTGGAGCATGTCACGGACGCCTACAAGCGCTTTCTCGAAGGACGCTTCCGCAAGGAGTTCGACCTTATCGGGACGCCGCTGCGCATCGAGCTCAAGAGCTCCAGCAACCCGTACGCCGACAAGCACGAATCCTGATCCCCTGAACCGCGTACGGCACCATGACTGTGGTAAGGTGCCGGTTTACAACAACATTCTTGAACACGGAGAATATCGTGAGCAATAAAGGCCAGCTTCTTCAAGATCCCTTCCTGAACGCGCTGCGTCGCGAGCATGTGCCGGTGTCCATCTATCTGGTGAACGGCATCAAGCTGCAGGGGCAGATCGAATCCTTCGATCAATACGTGGTGCTGCTGCGCAACACGGTGACGCAGATGGTCTACAAGCACGCCATCTCCACGATCGTTCCGGGCCGCGCCGTCAACTTCTCGACGGCGGAAGCCGCCGAAGGGGACAACCAGTAAACCCACACCGCAGCCAGGGGCTGCGCCGGGGCGCAAGCGCTTCGCATGCAAGGGCCTGCCAGCCTTGAGTTCCAACCCATCATCCGACACCGATTTCACGCCGGTCCTCCTGGTCGGCGTGGATTTCGGTCTTCCCCATTTCGACGCCGAATTGCAGGAGCTGGGGCTGCTGGCCCAGACGGCGGGCCTGAAGCCGGTGGCGCGCCTGACGTGCAAGCGCAAGGCGCCCGACGCCGCCCTGTTCGTGGGCAGCGGCAAGGCCGGCGAGATCCAGACCCTGGCGCAAATGCATGGCGCCAAGGAGGTGCTGTTCGACCAGGCCCTGAGCCCGGCGCAGCAGCGCAATCTTGAGCGCCATCTGCAGATGCCGGTCAACGACCGGACGCTGCTCATCCTGGAGATCTTTGCCCAGCGCGCCCGCAGCCACGAAGGCAAGCTGCAGGTGGAGCTGGCGCGGCTGCAGTACCTGAGCACGCGGCTGGTGCGGCGCTGGTCACACCTGGAGCGCCAGCGCGGCGGTATCGGCACGCGTGGCGGCCCGGGCGAGACGCAGATCGAGCTCGACCGCCGCATGATCGGCGAGGCCATCAAGCGCACGCGCGAGCGGCTCGTCAAGGTCAAGCGCCAGCGGGCCACGCAGCGCCGCCAGCGTGAGCGGCGCGACACGTTCAACATATCGCTGGTCGGCTATACCAATGCCGGCAAGTCCACGCTGTTCAACGCCCTGGTGAAGGCCCGGGCGTATGCCGCCGACCAGCTGTTCGCCACGCTCGACACCACGACGCGCCAGCTCTACCTGGGCGAGGCCGTCGGATCGGTGTCCCTGTCCGACACGGTGGGCTTCATCCGCGATCTGCCCCATGGCCTGGTGGACGCCTTCCAGGCCACGCTGCAGGAGGCTGTCGATGCCGATCTGCTGCTGCATGTGGTGGATGCGGCCAACCCCGGCTATCCCGAGCAGATCGCGCAGGTGCAACTGGTGCTGGCTGAGATCGGCGCGGCGGAGATTCCGCAGCTGCTCGTGTTCAACAAGTTCGATGCCATGCCCGCCGAGACCAGGCCCGCGCGGCTGCAGGACATGTATGAGCTCGACGGGCGCCAGGTGCCGCGCATCTTCGTGAGCGCCCGCCAGGGTGAGGGAATCCCGGCACTGCGCGAACTGCTGGCCCACATGGTCCAGGAGGCCGCGGCGCGCGACATGACCCCTGGCGAGACTGCTGAATTACCGGGCCCTCCGGGCTGATTGGGCACAATGCCGGACGTTACAGGTGTACAGAGAACAAGAGAACTTGCGCATGAACCTTCATAATCGCGCCTCCCGCTGGGCATTGCTGCCCGAGCGCATCCGGGGGATGTTCAACCTCAACGACCCGCGCTGGGGCCGTGGGGACGACAAGGGCGAGGGGGGGCAACGCCCGGAGCCGGAGCGCCCTTCCACGGACCAGCCACAGGGTGGTGGCCGGGGGCGTGGGCAGAACTCCGCGGGCCAGCCGCCCGATCTCGACGAACTCTGGCAGGACCTGAACCGCAAGCTGGGCGGCCTTTTCGGCGGGCGCAATGGCGGTGGCCGCGGGCCGACGCCGGGCGGTGGCAATGGCGGCGGCTTCCAGCCCGACATGAAGAATGCCGGCGTGGGCGTGGGCCTGATCGCCGTCATCGCCGTCCTGATCTGGCTGGGCACGGGCTTCTTCATCGTGCAGGAAGGCCAGCAGGCCGTGATCACCCAGTTCGGCAAGTACAAAAGCACGGTCAATGCCGGCTTCAACTGGCGCCTGCCTTATCCCATCCAGCGCCACGAGCTGGTGTTCGTGACCCAGATCCGCTCGGTGGACGTGGGGCGTGACACCATCATCAAGAGCACGGGGCTGCGCGAGTCAGCCATGCTGACGGAGGACGAGAACATTGTCGAGATCAAGTTCGCCGTGCAGTACCGCCTGAATGATGCGCGCGCTTGGCTGTTCGAGAGCCGCAACCCGGCCGATGCCGTGGTGCAGGTGGCCGAAACGGCGGTGCGCGAGGTCGTGGGCAAGATGCGGATGGACACGGCGCTTGCCGAGGAGCGCGACCAGATTGCCCCGCGCGTGCGCAATCTGATGCAGACCATCCTGGACCGCTACAAGATCGGCGTGGAGGTGGTCGGCATCAATCTGCAGCAGGGCGGCGTGCGCCCGCCCGAGCAGGTCCAGGCGGCATTCGACGACGTGCTCAAGGCCGGCCAGGAGCGCGAACGCGCCAAGAACGAAGCGCAAGCCTATGCGAACGACGTGGTTCCACGCGCGGCCGGTACGGCATCGCGGCTCGCGGAAGAGGCCGCCGCTTACAAGGCCCGCGTCGTGGCACAGGCGCAAGGCGATACGCAGCGTTTCAGCGACATCCTGACCGAGTACCAGAAGGCGCAGCAGGTGACCCGCGACCGCATGTATATCGAAACCATGCAGCAGATCTACAGCAACGTCACCAAGGTCCTGGTGGAGTCGCGCCAGGGGTCGAACCTGCTGTATCTGCCGCTCGACAAGATCATGCAGGGTGTGTCGCAGACGCCGCCCGCCGCGGTGCACGAAGCGCCGCCGGCCGCCGGCTCCGGCAGCGTGCCGCCGGCATCGTCTTCTCAATTCCAGGGCGACACCCGCTCGCGCGACGCCAGCCGCTCGCGCGAGCGCGAGTCCCGATAGGAGATCCGTGTGAACAGAATCGGATTCATTGCCTCGACCTTTCTCGTGCTGCTGGCGCTGGCCAGCTCCATGATGTTCGTGGTGGACCAGCGGCAGTTCGGCGTGGTGTATGCCCTGGGCCAGATCAAGGATGTGCTCACCGAGCCGGGCCTGTATTTCAAGCTGCCGCCCCCGTTCCAGAACGTGCGCTACATCGACAAGCGCCTGCTGACGCTGGACAGCTCGGATACCGAGTCCATGCTGACGGCGGAGAAGCAGCGCGTGGTGATCGACTGGTATGTGCGCTGGCGCATCAGCGATCCGTCGGAATACATCCGCAACGTGGGGCTGGACGAGAACGCCGGCGCCCTGCAGCTCAACCGCGTGGTGCGCAACGCGTTCCAGGAAGAGGTCAACCGCCGCACCGTCAAGGAATTGCTGTCGGTCAAGCGCGATGCGCTCATGTCCGACGTCAAGCGCGAGGTGCTGGAGGCCGTGCGCGGCGCCAAGCCCTGGGGCGTGGACGTGGTGGATGTGCGCATCACCCGCGTGGACTACGTGGAGGCGATCACCGAGTCGGTGTACCGCCGCATGGAGGCCGAGCGCAAGCGCGTGGCCAATGAATTGCGCTCCACCGGTGCCGCCGAGGGGGAGAAGATCCGCGCCGATGCCGACCGCCAGCGCGAAATCATCATCGCCAATGCCTACCGCGATGCGCAGAAGGTCAAGGGCGAAGGCGATGCCGAAACCTCGCGGCTGTATGCCCAGGCCTTCGGCCGCGATCCGCAGTTCGCGCAGTTCTACCGCAGCCTCGAGGCCTACAAGGCGAGCTTCAATCGCAAGGGTGACCTGGTGGTGCTCGATCCGTCGTCCACCGAGTTCTTCAAGGCCTTCCGCGGCGCGGGAGTCGGAACAGCTGCGCCTGCATCGCCGCGCAAGCCCTGATTGCGCTAGGCCGGGCGGAAGCACCCATATGGATTGGGAAGCCAGCTTTTGGGCGGCCCTGGGCTTGGTTCTGGTGATCGAAGGGCTTTTCCCCTTCGTATCCCCTGCGGGCTGGCGGCGCATGTTCATGCAGATCCTGCAGCTGCGCGACGGGCAGATCCGCTTCTGCGCTCTGCTGAGCATCGTCGCGGGCGGCCTTGTGCTGCTGCTCCTGTAGCCGTCATGTGCTCCGGCAAGGGCGCGCATCGTCCGAGCCGGTAGAATCGCTTTTTTAACAGCCTCCCCCTTCCCATGTCTGCCTGGGTCCTGCCGGATCACATTGCCGATGTCTTGCCCTCCGAGGCGCGGCACATTGAAGAACTTCGCCGCGGGCTGTTGGACACGGCCCGCAGCTACGGGTATGAGCTGGTCATGCCTCCCTTGCTGGAGCATCTGGACTCGCTGCTGACCGGCACCGGCGAGGCGCTGGACCTGCAGACCTTCAAGCTGGTGGATCAGCTCTCGGGCCGTTCCCTGGGCCTGCGCGCGGACACTACGCAGCAGGTGGCGCGCATCGACGCGCATCTGCTCAACCGGCGCGGCGTGACGCGGCTGTGCTACTGCGGCCCCGTGCTGCACACGCGGCCGGATCGTCCCCACGCGACACGCGAGCCGCTGCAGTTCGGCGCGGAAATCTACGGCCATCCGGGTATCGAGGCCGATATCGAGGCCGTTCTGTTGTCGCTGGAGTGCCTGCGCAGCGCGAACGTGCAGGACGTCAGCGTGGACTTGGCCGACGTGCGCATCGTGCGCAGTCTGCTCGCTGGTCTGCCGGTGGGCCTGCAGACGCTGGCCAGGGTGCATGCTGCGCTGGCCGCCAAGGACGCCAGCGAGCTGACCTTCCTCGCACGCGACTTTCCCGCGAACGCGCGCGAAGGGCTGCTCGCCCTGTTGCAGCTGTATGGCGATGCCTCCGTGCTGGATGAGGCTGAAATTGCCCTTAAATCCATATCTGGCGTGCGCCAGGTGCTATCGGATTTGAGGGCCATTGCGGCACGCGTGCAAAGCGCGCGGGTCACTTTCGACCTGGCCGACCTGCGCGGCTATGCGTACTACAGCGGCGCGCGTTTTGCGGTCTATGCCCAGGGGGCGAGCGATGCCCTCGTGCGCGGCGGGCGCTATGACGAGGTGGGCGCGGTTTTCGGGCGCAACCGTCCGGCGGCGGGCTTCAGCCTGGACGTCAAGCAACTGGTTGGCGTGGTCTCGCCGCGTCCGCTCAAGGCGGCCATCCGGGCACCCTGGGGCGAGGCGCCGGACGTCAATGCCGCGATCGCCGCCTTGCGCCAGCAGGGCGAGACCGTGGTGTGCATGCTGCCGGGTCATGGCAGCGAGGTCGATGAATTCCACTGTGACCGTGAATTGGTCCAGGTGGGGGGGCGTTGGGTCGTCCGGGCTCTTTGAATTTTCTGCATTTAAATCGGGTTTGACATGAAAGCAAGCAAGGGTCGCAATGTTGTCGTGGTCGGCACCCAGTGGGGCGACGAGGGCAAGGGCAAACTGGTGGACTGGCTGACCGAAAGCGCTCAGGGCGTCGTGCGCTTCCAGGGTGGGCACAACGCGGGCCACACGCTGGTCATCAACGGCGTCAAGACGGCACTGCACCTGATCCCCAGCGGCATCATGCGTCCTGGCGTGAAGTGCTACATCGGCAATGGCGTTGTGCTGTCGGCAGCCAAGCTGTTCGAGGAAATCGAGGGGCTGGAAAAGGCCGGCGTCGAGGTGCGCTCGCGCCTGCGCATTTCCGAGGCATGCCCCCTGATCCTGCCCTTCCATGCGGCGCTCGACGTGGCCCGCGAGGCCGCGCGCGAGCATGGCGGCGCCGAGAAGATCGGCACCACCGGGCGCGGCATCGGCCCGGCCTATGAGGACAAGGTCGCGCGCCGCGCGCTGCGCGTGCAGGACCTCAAGTACCCGGAGCGCTTCGCGGCCAAGCTGCGTGAGCTGCTGGCACTGCACAACCATGTGCTGACCACCTTCCTGGGCTCGGGTAGCTTCCAGTTCAGCGATGCGCTCAAGCCCTACATCAAGGATGGGCAGGTGCAGTTCGAGCCGGTCTTTGCCGAAGCCATGCGCCATGCCGAGATGCTCAAGCCGATGATGGCCGACGTGTCGCGCGAGCTCAACGAAGCCCACGCGGTGGGCGCCAATCTGCTGTTCGAAGGCGCCCAGGGCACGCTGCTGGATGTGGACCACGGCACCTATCCCTATGTGACGTCGAGCAACTGCGTGGCGGGCAATGCCGCCGCGGGCTCGGGTGTGGGCCCTGGCCAGCTGCACTACATCCTGGGCATTACCAAGGCCTATTGCACGCGCGTCGGCGGCGGCCCGTTCCCCACGGAGCTGGACTGGGAAACGCCGGGCACGCCGGGCTACCATATGAGCACCGTGGGTGCCGAAAAGGGCGTGACTACGGGTCGCAGCCGGCGCTGCGGCTGGTTCGATGCGGCCCTGCTCAAGCGCAGTGCCCAGGTCAACGGCCTGTCGGGGCTGTGCATCACCAAGCTGGATGTGCTCGATGGCCTGCCGGAACTGTTGCTGTGCGTGGGCTATGAACTCGATGGCGAACGGCTGGACCTGTTGCCCATGGGCGCCGAGGAGATTGCCCGCTGCCAGCCCATCTACGAAAAGATGGGCGGATGGACGCAGTCCACGGTCGGGGTGACGCGCTATGACGACCTGCCGGCCAATGCCCGCCTCTATCTGGAGCGGATCGAGCAGGTGACGGGCGTGCCGATCGCCATGGTCTCGACCAGTCCCGACCGTGATCACACCATCCTGATGCACAACCCCTATGCGGTCGCGTAAGGGAATCCAGGGAAATATGGTCATAGCGCGTATGGATCAAGCGCCGGTAGCTATCAACTGAGGAGCGATGAATGCTGACAGAAGACGGTAAGCATCTCTACGTGAGCTATGACGAGTACCACAGCCTCATTGAAAAACTGGCGTTGAAGGTGCACCAGTCCGGCTGGGAGTTCGACACCATCCTGTGCCTGGCCCGTGGAGGCTTGCGTCCCGGCGACATCCTGAGCCGCATCTTCGACAAGCCCCTGGCCATCATGTCCACCAGCTCCTATAGGGCAGAGGCGGGCACCGTGCAGGGACATCTGGACCTCGCGCGCTTCATCACCACGCCCAAGGGGGAAATCGCCGGGCGGGTGCTGTTGGTGGATGACTTGGCGGACTCGGGACACACGTTGAACGCCGTGGTCCGCATGCTCAGGACCAACTACACGCCTATCACCGAACTGCGCAGCGCCGTGATCTGGACCAAGGGGATGTCCGCTTTCACTCCCGACTATTCCGTGGAGTTTCTGCCGACCAACCCATGGATCCATCAGCCTTTCGAGGGCTACGACAGCCTGACTCCGGACAAGCTAGTAGAGAAA